>SHBB01000069.1 GCA_004213565.1 Sandaracinaceae bacterium | reverse complement strand
CTGCTGCCGACGCTGGAGATGGTGATACCTGGGTGGAATCCGAACCTCGTTGTCGCACGCCCGCTACAGGTAGTCCCGGAGGAATTGCAAGGTCTTCTCGTGGAGGACGCCCGGCTTCACGCCCAGGTAAACCTCGGGGCTGAGTCCGAACCTGATCTCTTCTTTCGCTGCTGGGAGGCGGAGTAGGTATGGATCTCGGCCGCCCTCACATCGCGATTCTCGATGTTGGACACGGCAACTGCGCTGTGCTTCGTGACTCTCGTGGCGCGGTCGTGATCGATGTCGGTCCGGGCGGCACCCTCCTCGACTACCTTCAGGACCAAGGCATCACCAGTATCGATCTGGTGCTCGTCTCACACGCGGATGCCGACCATATCGGCGGACTGATCGCGCTTATCGCAAGCAAGGAGGTGTCCGTCGGAGAGGTGCGGTTGAATTCCGACGCGATGAAGGGGTCCAAACTTTGGCAAGATCTCACGTACGAACTCTCAAGACTGGACGACCGCGGGGAACTGAGTTTCCAAGTCAGCCTCACTCGCAGCGCGGGGAAACCCATCGTCAGAGGTGACATTCGGATCGAGGTCCTCGCCCCGAGCAAGTGGCTGGCTGCGCGGGGCCCCGGGGCTGAGATCGAGGGCCAGGGTCGAGTCACGAGCAACACGATCAGCGCGGTGATCCGAGTCCTCCACCGCAGCGCCCCGGTCGCGCTTCTTACCGGAGACATGGATGCGCTATCGCTGAAGTTGATGGGAGACGACGACATCGACATGAGCGCGCCTGTGCTCGTCTTCCCTCATCACGGCGGCAGCACGGGGGGCGCAGACCCGGCCGAGTTCACCGCCAAGTTGCTTGGTAAGGTATCCCCGAACGTCGTGCTCTTCTCCCTCGGGCGCGTCGGCCGCGGAAAGGTAAAGCCACAGCCCGAGATCGTGTCAGCCATCAAGAAGGACTGGAGTCACGTTCGCCTCGCCTGCACGCAGCTCTCACAGCAGTGCCGCGACAGCGCCCCAGCGGTCCCCCCTTCACATCTGCTCCCCATCGTCGCGAAAGGAAGGGAGAGGAGGTTCTGCTGCGCCGGCACGGTCGTGATCGCACTAGATGCTACGGCCGCCGTCTACCCAGACCTTGCCACCCACGGCGCCTTCATTGCGGCAGAGGCACCATCTGGCCTCTGCAAATAGGGCAAGGCGTGTCCAGCCGGAAGACGACCAGGGATCCAGCTCTGGAGTACCCTCGTCCCGTCAAGCCGCCGGCTCGCACTGGCCGAGGGACGCAGGCCCCGCCCAGAACACTAGGCGGGGCCTGCAGGGGCTCTCTCGGAAAGGGGTCAGCCCTCGACGGGCACCGGCGCGGGCTCGTCGACGACGGGGGTCGGGGTGTCGACCTCGGGCAGGGGGTTCTCGATGTCGGTCTCGGGCTCGGGCTCGTCGCCCGCGCCGTGGCGGCGGGAGAGGGCCTCGCGGAACGCGTCGATGGGGGCGACGGCGCGGCGGAAGCGGTCCTCGCTCGCCTCGTCGCCGCGGACGAGCTCGCCGGCGAGGACGCGGGCGTAGTCGGCGATGGCGAGGCTCAGGTCGTCGATGGTCTCGCGCAGGGCGTTGGACTCGGGGTCGTCGGTCGCGTCGTGGCCGATGCCGAGGGCGCGGCCGTAGGCGTCGTGCGCCTCGCGGAGGAAGGTGAGGAACTCGGGCCGGAGGACGGTCTCGATCTCCGCGGCGTGGCCGTCGCGGTCGATGCGCTGGAGCAGGACCTCGGTCCGGCCCCACTGCTCGTGAGCGGGGAGGCGGAGGAACTGGGTGCCGTCGGGGAAGAGGATCGGGAGGAGAGCGGCGGCGCGACTCGCGAGCTCGCTCGGCGTGAGACGGGCGGTGGCCTCGAGCCCGTCGCGGATGGCGATCAGGCCCGTGTCCTCACGGACGTCGGACTCGCGGATCCCCGACGGGGTCTCGAGGCTGCGCGCCATGAGGGTGAGGCGGATGTGCTCGGCGCGCTCTCTCACGGAGGCCGCGGCGCGAAGCAGGGCGGGGCTGGCGTCTTCCGGGGTGATCTCGAGCAACGCGCGAGCGAGGAAGACGCCGGAGAAGCCGCTGAGGCGGACGGGGCGAAGGTACGGGGACAGGTCTCGGCGATCCATGACGGACCCTTTCTCTCGGAGGGATCCGACTCGAGCACCGCGCCCGGGGTGGTCCCCCCACAACGCGATCTCCATCGCGGCGACACACCGCAGGTTTCGTGCTGCGACGACTTTTTTCGCCTTGTCCACGTCCGGAGACGCGCGCCGACCGTCTCGGTGGGACTACAGAGTCCGAACCGTCTTCACGGCGCCTCGGACTGGCCGCACTGAGCTCGAAGCGAGATCGCAAGCTTCCAACTGGGAATTCTCAGCGAGATCGAGAAGGCGAATCAACTGGACTGGGCCCACCCAGTTCAGTTGATTGTGGTTCTCGAACTGACTGGGAATTCCCAGCCCAGGTGAGAACGCGAATCAAACTGACTGGGATTTCCCAGTCCAGTCGATTTCGATTCTCAGATCAACTGGGATTTCCCAACCCACTCGAGAACGCGAATCAAACTGACTGGGATTTCCCAGTTCAGTCGAGAACGCATATCAATCTGACTGGGCGCAGCCAGTTGCGAGGCTTCCGATCTCGGTTTCGGCTGAGTTTTCCCAGTTGTGATGACGTCGGGCACGGATTTGAGAGACCTCAACAGCGACACGTGGAGCGGAGAGCCCCTCCGAGGGCGCGCGGGAGCGACAGTGGTTCGTCTCCGACGCGCGCGAGCCCCGGCTCGAGGGTGACGCCGATGGCGTAGCCGGCCGCACGAACCTGCCGAACGAGCGCGGGATTCCAGCGACCGTCCGGGTACGCGAACGAGCGCGCATCGACACCGAGCGAGGCGAGCGCGGCGTGAGAGTCGCGAAGCTCATCGGCGACAGCGGGCTCGGAGAGCAGGGGCAGGAACGGGTGCGAACGGGTGTGGCTGCCGATCGCCCAGCCCGAAGCAACCAGTCGCGCGAGCGCCTCCGGAGTCAGGTACAGCTGCGCCGACGTGGGTTCGCACGGCGCTCCCACCGCCTCAACGAGCTCTCGCAGCAGGGGCTCGCGCTCGGCTGGGGCTGCCGCGAGGAACGCGCGCCTCTCGGGCCCGTCGACCAGGCGTGCGTAGTCGCTCGGGACGTCGAGGTCGAATGCCCACGCGCGCGCGCCCGACCCCAGAGCTCCGCGCCGTCGCGTCGCCGCGTTCAGCACCGCGTACCAGCGATCCGCCGGAAGGACGGCGCCATCGAGGACGTCGGTCGCGATGAACGCCGTGGCCGGGACGCCCAGCTCGGCGAGGATCGGCGCCGCGTGCTCGAGCACGTCCATGTAGCCGTCGTCGAACGTGAGCCAGCAGGCAGGACGCGCGAACGTGCGCTGACCCGCGAGCCAGGCGATCACATGGGCCTCGCTGACCAAATCGAACTGCGCCGCGAGCGACATCACCTCCGCGCGGAAGCTCACGGTCGAGACGGCAGTGCCGCGAACGAAGTACGGACGCCCATCGCCGGCGCGCGCCGACTCGGGGAGCACGCGGTGGTAGCAGAGGATGGTGAGCTCGGCGCTCACGGGAACGTCCGTGCCGGCTTCCGCGGTGCGAGCACCAGCTCGGATGCAAGCGCCACCGCCTCGAGCGGATCATGCGGTCCATGCACCCGGTCCTCTCGTCGGTCATCGATCGCCTCGCCCGCGAGACGACGACCCCAGCCGGCCCCGCTGCCGACGGCGATCACAGGCTTCCCGAGCTGCCAGGCGAGCGCGATCTCGCTCAGGGTGCCGGCGCGGCCGCCGACCACGAACACGAGATCCGCGGTCGCGACGACGACGAGGTTCCGGCCGTGGTTCAGGCCCGTGCAGATCGGGATGTCGACGAACTCGTTCGCGCAGCTCGCGTCGTAGGTCGGAAGCACGCCGATGACGTCGCCGCTCCGATAGCGTGACGAGCTGCGGGCCCCGCGAGATGCGGCGCGCATCACGCCGCCGAGGCCACCGGTCACGATACGAAAACCGCTCATGACGGCCGCCTCGCCCAACGCCGCCGCTACCGCGTCCTCCTCCTCTGTCGCGCGGACGCTTCCGATGATCGCTGCGATACGCCGCGTACGCTCCGTCATGGCCCCTCCGCTCGGCACCTGAAGATCATGAAGTCGGACGCGGGCTCCATGGTGTCGACGTTCACGCCCGGCGTCTCGTCGATCGACTCTACGCGCAACGCCGCCGCACGGAACATCTCCTCGTAGTGCCGCATCGGCCGATGAACCTCGTGGCGCAGGCGCCCGCTCGATCGAACGAGCTTGGTGTAGGCGAATGAGTCCTCCGGTTCCCAGGCCGAGGGGAGGACGCGGTGCTGTAGGGCGGTGTGACAGCCCACGTGACGGGGGTTGCAGACGACCAGGATGGCGCTGCCGTCTCGGTGGATCAGGGCTCGCACGTCGTCCAGCACCGAGCGGGCGTCTTCGTCGCCGAGCGTGCAGAGCACGAGGCAACACACGACCGCATCGAACGCGCCCTGCTCGCGGGAGCGCAGGACCTCGACCTCGCCGCGGGTCACGAACCCGAGGCCTGTCGCATCGCGCCAGTGCTCAGCCAGGCTCGCGTCGGGATCGTACGCCGTCACGGCGATGCCTTCCTGCGCGAGCCGCGCCGCGAGCCGACCGCGGCCACAACCGTAGTCGAGCAGACGCGCGGGCCGGATCTCGCGCACTGCCTGGACGAGCCGGTCGTCGACCAGCGTCTCCTTGCTCGGCGGGTGGAGGGCCGACCAGAACTGAACGAAGCCCGCCAACTCGGGGAGGGTCTCGTCGTCGATCGACCGACGCATGAGCGTCTTGAGCTCCGGGTTCGCCGAGTGATGCGCGGTCAGGAAGGCGCGGCGCGCCATGCGGCGAAAACCGCCGTCGTCGTACGGCCTGACGTCCGAGCCGTAGTCGACGAGCTTCACGTGGGGGCCCACGACCACGAGGTTGTCGGGATGGATATTCGTGCAGACGACGCCCGCCCGCCGGCAGTCGTGCAAGAGCGTCAGGAGCCCCGACGCGTAGCCTCCGCGGTAGGGCACAGACGGCTCGTAGTCGTAGGTGAGCACGACGCGCGCGCGGTCCGCCCGCACCTCTCGCAACGGATAGAGGCTCGTCGCGCCTTCGAACCGTCCCACGAGCGAGTGTAGGAAGGCGAGGCGCTCCTCGTGGTCACGCCCCTTCCAGTAGTCGATGTACTTGTAGACGGTCCTACCGTCGGTCAGGACGACCGCCTCGGAACCGGTCCCGAGAAGCCTGAGCGCATCGCGGTGCGCGAACGCGCGGCCGAGCCATGCGCGGGCGTTGTCGATGCGCTGCTCGTCGATCCATGTCACGGGTCCGCTGTGCGTCGCGGAGCGGCGCGCCGCGAGCTCTCCCTCGAGCTCCGCGAGGTAATCCCGGACGACATCGTCGCTGACCACGTTCACGCGCCGTCGAAACTCAGCCAGGCGCTTCACGTCATACTCCGCGCGAAGCACCGCGAGGAAATCACGCGCAGACGTGACAGCGCCCGCGCACTCGGCGTCGCCAAGCCACCAGTAGCGGTCGGCTCGACTCGGCTCGAAGTAGGCCGAGAGGGCGTGTGCGAGGCCGGCGGCTCGGTGGAAGCTGAGGGCGAAAGCCGCGGTCCGCTCACGAAGGAACTTGCGGAACTTGCGGATCGTGTAGGTCACATCGCGTTCCGCGAAGCGAGAGAGATCCGGCACGCCGCCCGCTCCAGCCGCGCGGTGGACCTCGAGCTTCTCGAGGCACAGCGCCTCGAGCGCCGAGTAGAGCGCGAAACCCTGGATGTCCCGACAGAGCTTGCCGAGGTCGAGACCACCGACGGGCCCGCGGCGGCGATCCTGTCGCACCGCGAAGGGAATCCTGACGACCGTCCGGCCGGCGACGTAGCGGTTGAGCAGACTCCAGACCATGTCCGAGCGGCGCGTGCTCTGCCCTTCGACCTCCGGCACCGCGTTCGGGAAGTCCCGAAGCGCCTCGGGGTCGAAGACGAACGCGTTCCCTCCGCGATGCACCGACGGCTTTGCCATGGCAACCGGGTCGACCGCACCGTCGACCAGTAGCGGCCGGAACACCTGCTCGCCGGCGAGGATGCGCGGAAGCCGAAGCATCGTCGAGATGAAGGCATCCCGCACCGTCGCCGAGCCGGTCGACGGGGTGATCCAGAACGGCGACTCCAGGTGGTCGGTCTCGCGCCGCGACAGGTCGTAGTAGTAGTCCTCGCACCGCGCGCGCAGCGCCATGTTCTCGGCGCTTCGGTCGGGGAGCTCGTGGCTGGGCTCGAGGGCCGCGAGCCATTCGAGGTTGTGGTACGCGTCCACGAGCTGAGTGCGGACGCACGACGCGAACGGCAGGGGCGGCGCGTCGGTGACGGTGCCGATCGCGACGTCGACGCGCTGCTCGCGCAGCCGGTCGAGCACGTCGACGACCGCGAGCGGTTCGCTCGCAACGCCACGGCCAGCCCGCCACGCGAGCGTCTCGAGCTGCATGTCTTCGTCGAGGATCCACACGACGGCCCCCGGCCGCCGCTTCGCGAGGTCGTGGAGATACGCCTGAAGCATCGTCCGAGCGGTGGCGATGCTCGCGCGCCCGAGGCCGCGGTCGAAAGGCCGCCCGAAGTGACCGGCCGCGGCGTCGAACGTCTGCTGCTCGAGCGGCAAGAAGAAGCAGCCGATCCCCGCACGTCGCGCGTCTGCAACGACGTCCTCCAGACCGGACGCGGGCGGCCGCGGCCCGTTCTCGAGGAGGACGAGGTCGAGGTTCGCGAGGCGGCGGTCGGTGGTGAGCCCGGCGAGCTCCTTCGCCAGCGACGCGACCTGCGCCGCGTTCGCCGCCGACGCGATGACACCGACGATCAGGGCAACCCGCGCTGCCGGATCGGGGGCCACCCACTGTGGGGGCTCGGCCAACGTCGAGCGCTCCAGACCTGGCTCGGACCAACCGAAGAGCCGTTCGGCGCGGTCGGCGAACGCTCGACGCTCGGCCTCGGTCATCCGGCCCATGTACTTGCGCCAGAACGCCGTGAGCCCAGCGAGCTTCGCGGCGGATCCCTTGGACGACAGGCGAGCGCGCCCGGGCTCGGCGTGGTGGTGGACCAAGGCGCACGCCAGTCGCGCGTAGCGCGTATCCGCGAGGTCTGCGATGCGGATGCAGACGTCGCGATCCGTCGTGCTCGGGAGCGACTCATCGAAGGTCCCGGCCGCGAGCAGGGTCGAGAGCCGTACGAACAGGTTCGAGCCCTGGATATGCGGATTCCCGACGAGGAAGCTGCGCGTGTCGAGCTCCTCGGGCGCGCGGCACGTCACCGCGCTTCCAGCGGACTCGTGCCGCACGATGTCGGCGGCGATCATATCGAGCCCACCCGCACTCGCGGCCCCGAGGCACTCCTCCAGGTAGGTCGAATCCCACGCATCGTCGTCATCGAGGATTGCGACGAAGAGCGTGCTGGGGTCCTCGACCTCACGCGTCAGCCAGTCGAGCCCGACGTTCCAGCCACCGCTCGCGCCCCGCGTCCGGTCGTTCTCGAGGTACTTGATGCGGGTGCGCGGGAGCGCCGCGTGCGAGACGATGCGCCGGTTGTCGTCGCGATGGCGGCGATCAGAGTCGTCGACGACGACCAGGAAGTCTGGCGCCCAGGTCTGTGTCGCGACGGACCGAAGCGACCGGTTCGCGAGCTCGCTCGCGCGATTCCGCGTCGCGACGAGGACCGCGACCGAGGGCAGCGACTCCCGGTCGGCCTGTTCGGACACCGTCTCCGATGCTCCTGCTGTGGGCCGCACGGGGCCGTGCGCCGTCACGGATGAGGCTGCCACTCGTATGCGGCCGTGCTCCAGGAGGCGCGGACTCCGCTCACCTCGTCCACCGTCTCCATGCCGGCGCCCTCGTTCATGTGGAAGCGGAGGACGTCGCTCGGGTGGGTGTACTCCGCAGACGGCGTGAAGGCTCCGCCGCGGACGGCGGCGTTCATGAGGTGGACCTCGTCCACGGCCCCGATGAAGTGATCCCCCGCGATGTAGAACGGGGTCCCTGCGACGGGGGGCACGTAGGTCGCGGCGCCCTGGTCGACGAGCATGCCGTCGACGTAGAAGCGGAGCGTCGAGCCGTCGTATCCACACGAGTAGTGGTGCCAGGCGCCCGAGGTCAGGACGGACATGGGCGCGCCGAAGCGCTGGAAGCCACCGCCGGTCCCAACCGTGCACTGGATGTTGCCGCGATACAGCTCGATGAACATGCACCTGTGCCCGGCCGAGCACGCGTTCGCGAGCTTCTGGGCGGGGTCGGAGTACGTGACGCTGTCGATCCTCGCCCACAGCTCGAGCGTGAAGGTGGGGGAGTAGGTGATCGGATCCACCGAGCGGAGGTTGTCCCCGCTCACGGCGGTGCGTCGGATGGCGAAGTCCGAGACGCACGCCCCGGCGTGGCACCGCTCGTCCGATGCGCACGGCGCGTCCACGTAGCCGAGCCCGCCGGGCTCGCACGTCCGGGTGGTGCTGGCGTCGAGGCAGGTCGCGCTGCCCGGGCTGCACAGCCAGGGGACGCACGCGCCCGCCCTGCACGTCGACATGCTCGCGCAAGGGCTGAGCGTGGAGCCGAGCCCGTCCGCGTTGCAGACCCGGCGGGTCATCGCGTCGCTGCAGTCCACCGCGCCCGGCACGCAGGTTCGGGGGACACAGCTCGCGCTCGAGCACGACTCATCGGAGGCGCAGGCGCCGACGACCCAGCCGAGGCCATCGGGCTGGCAGGTGAGCGTGGAGTCGATGCCCCCGCACGCCGTGGATCCAGGCGCGCACGTCTGGGGGACGCAGGCTCCAGCGAGACACGTCTCCATCGCGCCGCACGTCGCCGACGACCACCCGAGACCGTCGGCGTCGCACACACGCCGCTCGGCCGCGGAGGTGCACTCGACCGCGCCGGGGGTGCAGACATGCGGGGTGCAGTCGCCTCCCGCGCACGACTCGCCCGCGCCGCACGGGGTGGTCGTCCAGCCGAGGCCGTCGGCGTCGCAGGCGAGCCGCGTGTCCGTGCCGCCGCAGGACGCCTCCCCGGGCGTGCAGCGATGAGGCACGCACGCGCCGCTCAGACACGTCTCCGTCGCCCCGCAGGCGGTGCTGCTCCAGCCGAGCCCGTCGGCCTGGCAGAGGCGCCGCGTCGCGGCGTCCACGCACTCCGCGGTGCCCGGGGCACAGGCGTGCGCGACGCACGCGCCCCCGCTGCACGACTCTCCCGCGGCGCAGGCTTCGGTGCCCCACCCCAGTCCGTCGTCGCCGCAGACGATCAGGGTGCCCGCTCCACCGCACATCGCCTCGCCGGGCGCGCAGGCATGAGGAACGCAAGCCCCGGCGACGCAGGTCTCGCTCGCCTCGCAGGCCGCGCTCGTCCACTCCAGGCCGTCGGGGGCGCACGCGCGACGCGTGCCGGCGTCGACGCACTCGACCGCTCCGGGGTCGCAGACCCGAGCCTCACAGCTCCCCGCGCGGCACGACTCCTCGCTCGCGCACGACTCGACGCTCCACCCCGTGCCGTCGTCCAGGCAGACCGCGCGCTGGTCGGTGGACGTGCAGGCCGCGTCGCCTGGCTCGCACGACCGCGGGATGCACGCCCCGGCCACGCACGACTCGCCGGTCGCGCAGTCGGTCGTCTCGAAGCCGAGACCGTCCGCGCGGCACCGGGAGCGAGTGTCGTCATCGTCACACGCCGCCTCGCCGGGCGCGCAGATCCACTCGACGCACGCGCCGTCGCGACACGACTCTTCCGGAGCGCACGAGGAGAGGTCGTAGCCCGTGCCGTCGCCGCGACACACCTGCCGGACCGACAGCCCCTCGCACATCACCGCTCCCGGCGTGCACACGCTGGCCGCGTCGCCCGCGCTCGCGTCCTCCGGACCCGGGACATCACCGTCACAGCCGATCGACGCCACGCCGAGCGCCACGCCGAGGATCATCCAGCGCCACTTGTCATGCTCCATCGCTTCTCCCCACGCGCCAAAAACGAACAGCCCGCTGCCGAGCGGGCGAGCGAGCGCCACGCACGCTCCACGCACTGCAACGCTACGGCCGAGCGCCCCTCCTGTCTACAGACAGCCATCACGACACCACCGACTGCCGACAACTGGCCCAACTAGCTGAAATCACGCCCGACTCAGGTTCCACTAGAGCATCCTTGCTCTAGCCACCCTGCCCACCGATAGAGCAACAATGCTTGAGAACCATCGCGCGCCCTCGTCGTCACTCGCCCGATCTGACCAGAGGGGCCGGGATACCGCGGCGGTCCCGAGGCTGGGCGCAGCCCCGAGCCTTCGACCGACGTAGACTCGCCGCGGTGGACGTTTGGCGCATCGAGCGAGTGGAGACCAGGGAGCTGGACTGCAGCTTCTCCGAGCCGGCGAGCGAGACCCTCACGCAGCTCGTGGCCGACGGGGAGGTCCTCGCGAACGCGGTCGGGTACACGAGGTGGGGCGCCGATCCGGTGCAGGTCGAGCTCTGCGCCGAGTGCGGCGTCGCCGGCTGCGCCCCGCAAGGCTGGGTGCGTCCACGCAGAGCGGGCGACCGGCTCCTCTGGCTGCCCGCGTTCGACGAGCTGGTGGAGGACCTGGAGCTCGGACCGCGTCGAGCCTTCGCTCGGCGTGGCGTCCCTCTCTTCGAGCCCGACGCTGCGAGGACCGTCGTCGAGATGATGAGCCGCGAGCTCGACGACCTGCAGCCGCTGACGCTTCGAGACGTCGCGCTCCTCCTCCAGTGGACCGCCCCCGGTGGCCTGCTCGACGCGGCCCCCACGCCGCCGCGCGTTCGGCGCGAGGACGTGCTGGCCGTCACGTCCGGTGACCGTGATGAGGCCCTCGACGCGCTCGATGACCTCCTCTCCGCCGCCAGCGCGTCGGAGTCTCCCGTCCTTCTGCGAGAGGCCGCCGAGGGACACGAGCGGACCGGGCTCTTCCTCGACCTCCCCGGTCACCCCGAGTGGTCGCCGATGGTGCGGGTCGACGAGCGCGTGGAGCTCGCCTTCGGGGACCTCGTGGTCGGCCGCTCATCGTGAGCCGCTGGCGCGTCCGCGCACGGTACGCTGGGCCCAGGGAGAGCTCATGCGGATTTGGAAGTCGTGTGCGGGGGCGTTGGTGGTCTTGTTGGTCGGGTGTGGCTCGCCTCCGGTCTCGATGGACGCGGGGGCGTCGGACGCAGGCTCGAGCTCGGACGGCGGCGCGGGCTGCGAGCTCGACGGAGTGCGGGTGGCGGAGGGGGCGGTGGCGACCTGGTTCGTCGCCGAGCACGCCGACGTCGGAGAGGACTGCGAGGGTCACGCGCGGCGCTGCGTCGGGGGAGCCCTCGACGGGGAGGCGGCGGCGGTCCACGCCACCTGCGAGGACGAGCGCGATCTGCACCTCTACGTCGACGTCGATGGCTCGGATGCGGCCGACGGACGCTCGGAGGCGAGCGCCCTCTCGACTCTCCGCGCCGCCATCGAGAAGGTCGCGGCGTTCGCCGGGAGCTACGACGAGGCGACGGTGCATGTCGGGCCGGGGGAGTTCGAGGAGACCCGGGAGCTGCGGCTCGATCACCCGGTGCGCATCGTCGGGGCGGGCCGCGACGACGGCGGGAGCCAGGTGAGCTTCCGCATCGAGCGGACGCACGCCTCCGTGCGCGTCATGTCCGGGGGCGTGGTCATCGAGGATCTCGCCATCCACGTCGAGCTCGTGCACCGCCTCACGGACGAGTTCTACGTGGGCGGTCGGGGCGAGTTCGGCACGGGGGTGACGGTGGGCGAGTACCTGAGCACCACGCCCTCACCGCGGGTCGACGGCGTCACGCTGCGACGCCTGCGCATCTCGCGGAGCGGCGACACCGCGGCGGCGATGACGATCGTCGGCAGGGTCGCGAACGTGCTCGTCGAAGACATCCGGATGACCGGCAATCACTCCACCGCGACCATCCTGCACTGGGGCGCGCACAGCTCCATCGCGCCGGCCCCGGCCGCCCTCTACGCGCCTGGCTACGAGGTCTACGAGAGCTACCACCCGCACGGCATCACCATCCGCGACCTCGACATCGAACGGAGCGCGCGCTTCGCCGTCATCTCCTCGAGCTACGACGTGACGATGAGCGGCTACCGCGGGGAGACGGCCGAGCTGCTCTTCATCCTGCCGGGCGACGAGATCGATCGGTACGCGCAGGAGGAGGACCGAGGCCGGATCATGAGCGGCATCGACGTCGGCGACTTCGAGGTCGCGGTGCGCGCCCGAAACAACAGCGTGGACTTCATCCGGACGACCGCGGTCGGCACCTCGAAGGTCGACTCGATGCGGCGCCTGCTGCCGATCCGCGGCATGTCCATTCACGACATTCGCGTCCTCTCGGTCGACCGCACGGACGGACACCTCCGCTACGGCGTCAACGCGGCCGGCACGCGCGGCGAGGACATCACGTTCTCCAACCTCCACCTCGCGGACCTCGCCTCGAGGCAGTGGGTCACCGAGGAGGGCCGCGCCATCAGCAGCTTCGGCGTCTACCTGCGTGACGCCGAGGGGGTGACCGTGGAGGACGTGACGACGCACGGCCGCTACGGGCTCGCGATCATCGACAGCCAGGGGATCACGGTCCGGCGCGGCACCTTCGAGCACCTCGAGACCGGCGCGACGACCCGCTCCTACGGCATCTTCACCGCCGACGACGCCGCCCCGTACGGCCCTCTGACGGGGGTGACGCTCGAGGGCCTGACCGTGACCGGCTACGACGTGGGCATCGCCTACCCCGGCCCCGGCCGCTGCGACGCGTTCACGCTCTCGGGCCTGAGCTTCGTGTCGATCGGCGAGGTGGTCGAGCGCCCGGAGAGCTGCCTCTGATTGCGGCGGCCTCGCGCTGGCCGCACGCGCGCTCCACGCGCCCCCGAGCCGATCTGCCGCGCCGCGATGTGCGAACCTCCGACGGGGCCTACGTGCCCCCGTGACGGGCGGGCCGACCTGGGCTCGCGGCGCGCACATCCCGGGGCGAGGTGAGCACATGGACATCGGCGGACATCGGCGGTCGGAGAACTTCGAGGATCGCGGCGCGGGCCGCAGGGGGCGAGGGGGCGCCGGGATCGGCGGGTTCCTGTTCTCGTTCGTGCTCCGCAAGTTCGGGCTGCCCGGGCTGCTCGTGCTCGGCCTGGTCGGCGTCGGGGTCTACTTCCTGGCCCCCGACTCGGTGCGGCAGCTGCTGGGCGGCTCGGGCGGCGAGGTGCAGACCTCGGGGGCCAGCGTCTGCGAGGCGTCCGAGGGGTACGCCGCGGCCTGCGACTTCTCGCGCGTGGTCCTCGCCTCGACCGAGGACGTGTGGGCGGCGCAGTTCTCCCAGGGACGCCTCCCCAGCTACGGCGGCGGCGGCGCGCCCGCGAGCTACCGCGCCCCCACCCTCGTCGTCTTCTCGGGCGCGGTGTCCACCGGCGGGTGCGGCAACGCGACCAGCGACGTCGGCCCGTTCTACTGCCCGGCCGACGGCAAGCTCTACATCGACCCGGACTTCTACCGGGTGATGGAGCAGCGCCTAAGCGCGCCCGGCGACTTCGCGCAGGCCTACGTCATCGCCCACGAGGTCGGCCACCACGTGCAGAACCTCATCGGCTCCACCCGCCTCGGCGTGCGCGGCGAGAGCGAAGCGCAGGTCTCCGTGCGCGTGGAGCTCCAGGCCGACTGCCTCGCCGGCGTCTGGGGCCACTTCGCGCGCTCGTCCCTCTCCATCACCGACGAGGACCTCTCGGAGGCCACCCAGGCCGCCCACTCCATCGGCGACGACGCGCTCGGCCACAGCGACGAGGCCACGTTCACGCACGGCTCGAGCGAGCAGCGCATCCGCTGGTTCCGCCGCGGCTACGACACCGGCGACGCCCGCCAGTGCGACACGTTCGCGGTCCAGAATCACGCCCAGCTCTGATCGGCCGCCGCGCAGTCCACTCGGCCGCACGACGTCTCGACAGCTTGGGTTCACCCATGCCAACCTGGAACGCTCATGTCGAGGCGAGGAGCTGCGGCGTGATCTCGGAGCGCGCTGGAGAGTTGAACCGCTTACCGGACCGAGCATTGCCGTTTCCCGCGTTATCTGGGCAAGGCGCGACGAGGGAGCGTGCTCTCAGCACGTGACCGAGGAAGCAACGCAGCCCAGGAATCGCGGGGGACGGCAGGCGACGGGAGGTCAGTGAATCAACTCTCCAGCTGGGCCGCAGTCGCGCACGAGCGCTGGTGCCAGATCGTCGCTCTCGCGACCGCGCTCGCGCTCGCGGGATGCGCCGGTCCGCCGCCGAGAGAAGAGCTCGGAGTGGATGTCCGTCTCACGCCGCGCGACTTCCGGACCGACTTCGCCGCCGGAGGCGAGGACGCGAACGGACCGCCGGAGTGGAGAGGGACGCTCGCGGTCGTGTGGTCGGGGAGCTTGGGCTCGGACCGGGAGCTGATGCGCGAGGCGACCCGGATGATCGGGGACGGCCTGTACCTGGTCGAGCTGGCGAGCGGCGAGCCGGTCGCGGGAGACGTCGTGGACGGCGTCGTTCACGTCGACGGTGAGGTCGTCGAGGGCTACCCCGACGGCGGATCGCTGGCGTTGGGAGCGGTCAGCTTCGTGCCGGCCGCGCCGCTGCCGGAGGGCTGGTACGTGCTCGTCGCCGACCTCCGCGAGTGGTCGCGGAGCGGGGTGCCCACGACGCCCGCCGCGACGGAGAGCCGGGTCGAAGACGAGATGATGTTCGCTCGCTTTCGCATCGGCTCCGCGCCCGTCTGGTACGCGAGCGGGGCAGACTGCGGGCAGCGGCCCACGGATGAGGCCCCCTGGTGCAGGGCATGGGTGGGTCTCAGCGAGCCCGTCGATACGCTCGGAGCATCGCCATTCGAGCTGCGGGTGAACGGAGAGGTGGACCCGGGCTGCGCGGGTGGGGGCGCGGCGGTGTGGGACTGCCCGTTCTACCCCGAGGGCACGGAGCTCGAGCTCGAGCTCCTCGGTGAGGGCGAGGTGCGTCCGCTGGATGGGGTCACCGTCCAGACGCTCATCGGCGGCGGGTCCGCGAGCCCACGGGAGCTCGTGGCGCCCAGGTTCGGCGTCGACGTGGCCCGGGCCGCGCGGTAGCCAATCGAGTTCATCGCTCACTCCAGGTGGACGAGCGGCGGCCCGCGCTGCCTGTAGAGCGGTTTGTCTGGCACACTCTCGGCGGTGTTCACTCGACCCTCTCCCATGGGACTCCTGCCTCGGCGGACCGCCGCGCTCGCGGTGTGCGTCGCCGCCGTGGCGCTCGGCTGCGGGTACCGGGGCCCCGTGCCGGACGCGCCGAACCTGACGCAGCGCCTGTATGGCGAGCTGCTGAGCTACGCGACGGAGCACCTGGAGTGTCCGCGCGAGTCGATCACGCACGCGTACCAGGACACCGGCGCGCATCAGATGTCCGGCTGCGGTCGTCGCGTGGACTACTTCCTCGCGTGCACGAGCACGTGTGAGTGGCTGCCCGCGCCGCTCGAGGCGGCCGCGTTCACGCTCGGCTGCTCGGTCGATCAGATCGCGGTGCGGCAGCTGAGCGACGACCGACTGGGCGCGACGGGCTGCGGCGGGCGGATCACCTACCTCGCCATCTGTGACATGGCGACGTGCAGCTGGGTCCAGGAGGGCTCGACGGCGGCGACGGAGTCACGCCGCGCGGCGGAACAGCAGCGACAGCTCTACTGACGGCCCGGCGAGCTCAGGTGTCGGTTCGGACGTAGTCCCATTCGGCGTCGTCGAGGGCGATGAGCCAGTTGATCGCGTGGTGCCACTCGATGACCACGTCAGTGTCGAGTCCAGCGGGAGCGGGCCGACCCTGGATCCGAGCGTCGACGCACGCCCAGGCGTATCGGTAGATGAGATCGGCGGCGTCGAGGATCGCGGCGTGGCTGCGGAGCTGGGCACCCTCGCGCAGGTCCTCGACGGTTCGGGGACGGACGACGCGCGCGATCTCGACGCCGTCCATGGGCGCGATCGGCTTGGGCAGGTCGTCGATGTAGCCCAGCGCCCAGAGCAGGACGCGGAGCGCCTCGAAGCGCCAGCTCAACGCCGTGCCCTGGGCCGTCTCCGCGGGGCCGCTCATGTACGCGCGCTCGACCGGGGTGTAGAGGCGCGTCGCGTCATAACGGGCCTCCATCTCCGCGACGTAGTCCGCCGGGTCGCGTGCGCCGCGGCTCGCCACCACGAAGAGCGCGACGGCGCGGTCGACGATTTCGTCCCGGGTGCGAAAGCGCAGCTCGGCTTCGCGCTCGACGACCGGGAGGTGCGCGATGTAGGGCACGCCCTCTTCATGGAGCCGCGCGAACGATCGGTGGCGGCGCTCCAGCTGCTCGACGCTCGGTTCGTCGGAGGCGACCCGTGGCGCCTCAACGGGAGCGGGCCTCGGCTCCTCCCGGCGAGAGTCGCCCACCGGGGTCTGCGCAGGCGAGCAAGACGTGATGAGCAAGAGCGCGAGCCAGCGTTTCATGAGCCGAGGATTCCACGTTGCGCGCAAGGGGGCACGGAGAGAGTGGCCTCGCTGGCACGGGGCGGCACGGTCCGGGGGCAGGTTCGCCGCGCCTGAGGGCTGGCACGAGGCATGTACGGGCGGAGGCGTGGTTCATCTCGTCTCGCTCACGCTCGCGCTCCTGGTCGCCGGGGGATGCACTTGCCGCTCACCCGCGAGCGGCGTGGACCGGGACGCGGGGGCGGCGGCGGGGGACGGCGCGGCGCGCATGGGCTGCGCGGACGCGCAGGTCGCCGTGGATGGGGCGGCGTTCGAGGTGGAGGAGACGCTCGGGGGGTGCGCGTCCGACGCGGACTGCGTCGCGGCGGCGTGGCTGGTGGAGTGTCCGGACGGACAGTTCAGGCGCTGCGACTTCGCCTACGCGGACGCGCGGCGCGAGGAGGCGCTGGAGCGCATGGACGAGGAGACGGCGAGGATCTGCGCGGCGCTCGACGGGCCGTGCGTGGCCGACGACCTGGACTGCCCGAGGGCGCGCGCGCGGTGCGTCGACGGCTGGTGTCGCCCCGAGTGATGCGCGACTCGGCGCCGCCGGGCGACGGCTCGCCGCGGCCCTGAGCGCGCACAGCGGGGATCGCTTGCTGGAGGACGCGGTGGGGCGCACGACCGATCATGCGCGCGCGAGCCATGGCCGCCGCCGGTTGGATGGTCGCGGGCGGAGCGGGGCTCTTGCTCTGCCCGCCGCTGTGGGCGTGGCTCACCGCGCAGCCGACGAGCTCCTGCTACGGGCTGGGCGACGGCGTCTCGAGCTCGCGCCTGGTGCTCTTCCCGCTCGAGATGCTCGCGAGGGACGCGTCGAGCTGGCCGTGCGTGGTGCCCGCGCTCGCGCCGCCGCTCGCGGGGCTCGGGCTCGTGCTCCGCCGCCCGCGGGGTTGGGGCTGGCTGGTGGTGGCGGGCGGCTGGCTCGGCTACGCCGTGATGGCCGTGCTGCTGGCGGGGGTCGGGTGCTGAGCGTCGCGTGCGCGCCGTGAACGCCGACGAACGACGAGCGCATGGCGATGGACCGTCGACGGGCTCGGCGCGACTCATCTGCGACTGGGGCGCATGCCGCTGGGTCCAGGAGGGCTCGGCCGCCGCGGTGGAGTCGGCGCGCGCGCCGGGGCGGCGGCGGCCGAGCCAGGTGAGCGCACGGGTCGTGGTCACCGCGATCAGGGATCGTCCGTCAGCTCGCGATCCGAACCGGCTGCGTCTTGTCTTCGAGGCCCTCGACCAGGTCTGCGCGGGAGCCGTCCGCCTTCGTGACACCGACGAGGACGCCGTCCTCCTCCAGGACCTCCTCGTACGCCTTGACCTCGTGCTCGGGGATCCCGAGCCCGACGAGGCCGCCGGTGAGGCCGCCCGCCGCGGCGCCTGCGCCGAGGCCAGCCAGCGCGGTCATGATGGGTCCGGCCGCGAGGAAACCGACGCCCGGGATCGCCACCCCGGCGACCGCCGCAGCGGTCGCGCCGATCGCGCCGAGCGCGCCGCCGACCGCGCCGCCGATGCCTGCGCCCTCCGTGGCCTTGGTGTTCTCGTCGAGGTCGAAGTGCGCGCCATGGGCTCGGTCGCTCATCAGCAGGCCGATGTCGTCCCGAGGGACGCCGTTCGCGACCAGATGGTCGACGGCCAGCGAGGCCTCGGCGGGGGTGCGGTACGCGATGACGTGAATGTCGCTCATGGGGGCTCCTTCTTCGGAAATTCGAGGTTGTGGGAGCCACGTGAAGACGCAGGGGTCGTGCCAGCTGAGCGCCACCGCGCCCTGGACTCGTGACTCGCGCGGCGAGCCGCCTCGACCGTGGCGAGAGGTCACGAGACGAGCCACGCTCCGCCCGCGCGCCGACCGCACGTCGGGCGGGCTCCGAGTCCCGTCGATCAGGGCCGTGCACCGTCCCTCGACAGGCCGCCCGCCCGCGCTCGGATGACTCGGATGGATGATAGGTTGCGGGCCGTGAACGCCGACGAACGACGAGCGCTGCGCGATCGCTGTCGCTGGGTGCACGGGCCCGGGCCCCGCACGCCGGGGCAGGAGCTGGCGCGGGTGGCGGCCTGGTGCGACGCGAACCAGGTGTCCTTCGACGCGTACGGAGAGGGCGCGCTCGTGCAGGACTTCGAGGCGCAGGTGGCAGAGCGGCTCGGGGCCGAGGCCGCGCGCTTCATGCCGAGCGGCACGATGGCGCAGCAGATCGCGCTGCGGGTCTGGTGCGAGCGCGCCGGGAAGCGGCACTTCGGGATGCACCCGACGTCGCACGTGGAGCTGCACGAGCAGCGGGGGTACGCGCGCCTGCACGGGCTCGAGGCCACGCTCGTCGGGCCGGCCGGCTCGCCGCTGCTCGCGGAGCACTTCGAGGGGGTGGCCGAGCCGCTCGCGGCGCTGCTGGTCGAGCTGCCGATCCGTGAGGCGGGAGGGCAGCTGCCGAGCTGGGAGCAGCTCGAGGCGCTGAAGACGTCGGTGGGTGAATCGCACACAAAGCTGCACCTCGACGGAGCGCGGCTCTGGGAGTGCGCGCCGTTCTACGGGCGCTCGTACGAGGCGATCTGCGCGGGCTTCGACTCGGTCTACGTGTCGTTCTACAAGGGCATCGGCGCGCTCGCGGGCGCGATGCTGCTCGGCCCGCGCGACTTCATCGAGGAGGCGAAGCGCTGGCAGCGCCGCTGCGGGGGCAACCTCGTGACGCTCACGCCCAGCGTGGCGTCGGCCGCGATGCAGCTCGAGGAGCGGATCGCCGGCATGTCCCGGCTGCACGCGCGCGCGCTCTCGATGGCGGAGGCGCTCTCGGGGGTCGAGGGCGTCTCTGTGCTGCCCGATCCGCCGCACACGAACATGATGCACGTGTTCCTCCGCTGCGACGCGGAGGCGGCCCAGGACGCGCGCGACCGCTTCGCCGAGGCGCGCGGGGTGTGGCTGTTCGGCGGCGCCCGGCCGGCCGACGCGCCGGGCACGTGCCGGATCGAGCTCTACGTGGGCGAGGCCGCGCTCGAGGTGAGGGACGAGGAGATCGTCGAGGGCTTCCGCGCGGTGCTGTCTGCGCCTCAGGCGTAGCGGAAGACCCACACGCCGCGGTTGCGCGCGTTGGCCACGACGAAGAGGTTGTGGATCGGGTCGTAGTAGCCGAAGGGGTTGCCGTACGGCGGCGGTGGGAACGCGTCTCCGTCGACGACGATCGCCTCCCACTCGCCGGTCAGGAGCGAGAGGGCGTGGACGCGGTCGGGCGCGCGCTCGTCATGGAGCAAGAACACGTCGTTGCGGCTGTCGTAGACGAAGATGGTGCGCGCGTCGTGGGCGTCGATGCGCTCGTCGCTCGTCAGGTGGGTCCACTCGTTCGCGTCGAGGTCGTAGGCGTAGGCCTCGGTCTCGAGCACCGCGACCAGCGTGCGCGAGACGGGGCTGTAGGCCATCTGCGCCTCGGAGCTCGGCGCGACGCCGTCCTCGACCACGAGCTGGCGGATGGAGGCGCCGTCGTTGGGGCGGAGATCCGTCCACTCGTCGGTCGCGACGTCGTGGCTCCACATCTCGAACACGGGCGGGGTCACGTTCTGCGCGGCCGCGTAGTGCACGACGGCGCAGAGGTCCGGGACATAGGTGGCCGAGGCGCCCATGCCCCGCAGCGAGGCGCGCGGGGTCTCGCCGTCGTGGCGGTACCACTCCCAGCGCGCGGTGGCCGGGTCGAAGGTCCACATGGGCGTGGTCCGGGTGTCGAGCGCCGCCTGCACCTCCGCCTCGTCGAGCTCGAGGATGTAGGCGATGGCCGCGGCCGAGAACGCGCTGTGCGCGCCGCTGCGCCAGACCATGCGCCCCAGGCGCGGCTCGTAGGTCAGCCCGTCCCACTGGTGCGAGGGCATGATCGGCCCGCCCATGTGCGTGGTGTACTGGCCGTCGCGGAATTCGGTGTGCTCGCGCGCCCAGCCGACGAACGCGTCGATCCGCTCCATGGTCTCGGCGTCCGGGGTGTCGCCGCCGTCGCGCCAGCGCCGGACCGCGAAGTGGCCGGCCTTGTAGGGGCCGACGTTGCCGCCGACGGGGTAGAAGAGCATCTGCCAGGTGTTGGAGGCGAGGTGGTACTCCCAGACGTCGTTCGCGCGGTAGGTGCCGTGGCTGCCGCCCGCGTAGAGCGCGGTGTGGCGCTCGGGGGCGAAGACCATCGCGTTCGAGTAGTCGCGGCCGGGCGGCCCCTTCTGGCTGTCGTACCCGGTGAAGCCCATGTTGTTCACCGTGGTCTCGGGCATGCGCATGGCGGTCCGCGCCGGGATGGCCGCGAGGCGCGCGACGAGCTCGGGGTCGTCCGGGTAGACGCCCTCCGCCGCGGGCGCCGGGGCGCAGGGCCCGGGCTCGAAGCCGCCGTCGACGGCCGGGGCTTCGGCGTCGGCCACCGACGCGTCAGGCGCCGGGGCGCGGGCGTCGGTCGCGGGCGAGCTCGCGTCCTCGGAGACGGCCGTCGCGTCGCAGGCGGCGAGCCCCGTCGCGGCGAGCCAGGTCGCGGCGAGGGCGGCCACGAGGCGAGCGGCGGGCGCGGAGGTCAGACGGGTCATGAGACGAGCCTGGCCTCGCTCGCCCCCCGACGCGATTACCCAGGCTGCGCGAGTCGAGCTCAGCGCCAGTGATGCGGGGCGAAGTCGCCGGCGAGGTAGTGCCAGTAGATCTCGCGCCAGGTGTAGAGACGCTCCGCGGTCGGGGTCCCGCCCTCGTAGCCGCGCCGATCGTAGCTGCCGCCCGTGTGCGCGCGGTTGTCGAAGGTCAGGCCGTCGATGGTGAAGAACATCGGCTGCTCGGACGCGTCCGCGATGCCGTGCTCGGCCGCGAAGTCGTCGGCGACGTGATCGTCGTTCGCGTCGACGGGGAGCTCCGCGGACGCGAGCGGCGGGAGCGTTCCGTCGAACACGCCGGTGACGCCGACGCGGTCGAGGTACTCCTGCACGAAGCGCGCGTCGACCGGGTCGCGGGCCCACGGGAAGGCGCCGAGGTGGGGGAGCATCTCGTCGAGGCTCGCGGCGGGCGCGATGAGGTCACCCCGCAGATCCGTCTCCTCGTAGGGCGCGTCGCGGAGGAGCTCGTCGAGGTTGGCCTGCTCGACCTGTCCCTCGGGAAAGAGGTTGTCGGAGAGGTAGACGTGACCCTCCGACGGCGTGCCCCCGCCGAGGCTCTCGCCGCGGAGGAAGCCGCTCGCGTACGGCGCCTCCTGCTCGGTGCTCAGCGTCCAGACGTTGCCGCTCGCGCGCACGATGCCGCCGATGGCCACGCTCATCGCGCCGCGCGCGTTGTGCACGATGTTGTTGAGGCTCTCGAACTGCTGCGAGCCGTCCGGGATGTCGTCGGGGTAGTTCGCGAGCGGGTTGCGCTCGTTGTTCGAGACCCAGAGGTTCCGATAGAAGGTCGCGCTGTGGGCGCCCTTGTAGAGGAGCGAGCCGCGCGTGGACTCGCCCAGGATCGACGCCTGCACCGTGAAGTCGTGCGCCACCTCGTCCGGGTGGCCGCTCGCGCTGTGGGCGTCGCCCGAGAACGAGATGTTCATCTCGCTCTCGTCCGGAGGGGAGCTGGGCCAGGCGAAGGAGCAGTGGTCGACGATGACGTTCGTCAGCTCGCGCTCGCGGCGCCGCGCGATGATCCGCAGGTTCGAGACGACCGCGCTGCCGCGGAAGCGCATGTGCCGCCAGACGCCCTCCCCGGCCCGGCTCTCGATGCCGCCCGTGTCGCTGAAGACGGCGACGCCCTGCCCCGGCGCGGTCTGCCCGAGCACCGTGTAGTGGTCGTCGCGGATGTAGATGGTCTCGCCGAAGTCGATGTTGCCCGCGACCTCGAACACGATGACGCGCGGGCCGCTGGCCGTGAGCGCCGCGCGGAGCGAGCCGGGGCCGTCGGCGTTCGTGTTGGTGACGGCGATGACGTCGCCGCCGCGGCCGCCGACCGTGTAGCGCGCGTACCCGTGCGCGGTCGGGAACGCCTTGCGCTCGCCGAGCACGATGGCGTCCTCCCTCCCGCCGTCGGCCGCCGCGTCCGGGGCCACCTGCGCGTCGTCCGGGGCGGCGTCGGCGCGCGCGGCGTCGGGCGCGGAGCCGTCGAGTCCGCCGCCGTCGCTCGGCTCGGAGCCGTCGTCGCAGTGGACGCACAGCAACAGGGCCGACGAGAGCGCCGCGGTTCGGGCCAGATGGGAGAGGAGGCGTGAGGTGTGGGTCGAGGGCACGCCACAGCATGCCGGACGCGTCGGCGCGGCTCCGCTCCGCGAATCGTACGGTGTGCAGCCCCGCGTCGGGGGGCGTCCCGCCCCCTGCCCCGGCCGGTGGGGGAGTTTTGCCCCCGTTCTGGTCTCGCCGAAGCCCGGTCCCGGGCGTCGAGGGCTGGCACGCAGCGTGCTCTAGAGGACTCCGAGAAAGACGCCGGGCCGGAGCCTGGCTGGAGAAGAAGATGACCCGCACTCGTTTCGCTTCGACGCTCGCCCTCGGCACCCTCCTCCTCGTCGGCTGCGGCTCCAGCGCCCAGAACCTCGAGGCACAGAACGGCGGCGACGGGCTCACCGGCAGCGACCAGCGCGGTCGGCGCGCGGGCGCCGGCAACGACGGCGACCTCGCCTCCCGCGGCGGAGACTGCCGCACCGAGGCCGTCTACTTCGCCTACGACTCGAGCGAGCTCGACGCGCGCGCCCGCTCCGCCATCGAGAGCAACGCGAACTGCGTGCAGCGCCGCACCGGGCAGGCCGCCGTGACCGGCATGACCGACCCGCGCGGCACCGAAGAGTACAACCTGGCGCTCGGCGACCGCCGCGCCCGCACCGTGACCCAGTACATGGGCAACCTCGGCGTCGAGGGCAGCCGCATGCAGGTCCACTCGGTGGGCGAGGAGTACGCCTCCGGCGAGGAGGAGTCCGGCTGGAGCCGTGACCGCCGCGCCGACATCGAGCTCCGCTGACCTCCCACTCCCTGGTTCTTCGTTCTCTCCCAACTCCAACAACCATCACCCACCCCGGGTGCTCGCTTCGCCCGCGAGCACCCGGGGCTCTCTTGCGTCTACCCTCGCCCCATGTGGTCGCCCTTCGTTGCCAGCGCGTCGGTCGCCGCGACGCTCCTCCTCGCCGCCGGCT
>SHBB01000689.1 GCA_004213565.1 Sandaracinaceae bacterium | reverse complement strand
GCTGGCCGCGGACCACCTCCCGGTAAGCCTCGCCCACCTTGGGCTCGGTGAGCGCCTCGGTCCCCAGCGCGACCCAGCACGCGACGGCGTCCGGGTCGGCGCCCTCCCCGGCCGCGAGGTGCGCGTCGAGGAAGGCGTGCAGCCTCGCGCGCGGCGTCTCGGCCTGGCTGGCGCGCGCCTCGAAGCGGGCGCGGACGGCGGCGGCGATGCGCTCCACCAAGGCGAGCAGGATCTCCTGCTTGTTGCGGAAGTGGTAGTGCACCAGCCCCGGGGTGAGGCCGGCTCGAGCGGCGATGGCCGAGACAGAGGCCTTGGCGTACCCGCGCGCCGCCATCACGCGGAGCATCGCCTCGACGATCTCTCCACGGCGCTCGGTGGTGTTGCTCGGTCTCGGCATGACAGTAAGTTGGGCGACCAACCAACAAAAGTCAAGGCGCAGATCGCGACGCAACGAACGAGCGGCGGAGACCTGCAGAGAGTCGGCCTGCGGTCGTATGCTCTGCGCGTGGTCTTCTCCCCCGAACAGGTGGTCATCCATGCGCACGACGAAGCGGTCGTCGTCGCCGTCTGGGAGAACGTGCTCGTGCAGTATCGGCGGGGGCCGATGACCGAGGCGATGCTGTCGCACATCGCGTCTCTCGTCCGCGCGACCAACGCCAAGCGCACGGGACCGGCGGGCGCGCTCTCGCTCCTGGACGAGGCCGCGCCGGTCCCCGACGCGTCGATGCGCCGGCGCCAGTCCGAGGTCATCGGCGCGCTGATGAAGGACGGACGAAACCACGTCGCGGTGGTCACCGCGGGCCAGGGCATCGCCAGCTCGATGATGCGGTCCGTCGCGCGGCTCCTCTACCGCGGCACGGGGCGCGTGACGGTGGTCGGCACCGACGAAGAGGCGATCAGCTGGCTGGCAGAGCGGGTCGGCCGTGAGCGCTCCGACCTGTCGGCCTTCGCCCAGCACGTGCGCGCGCTGTAGCGCTGCGGGTTCGCGGGCGCGACGCAGCCCCTCTGCCAGAGCTCGAGCTCGGACTCCGAGCGCACGTCACGAGTTGGTGAGCGTGTGTCCCCGACGGGCGACGGAGGGATCGGGTCGGGGCCGCGATCCGGCCGCGACTGTCCTGCCCCTCGGACGAACCCAGCACTACGGTGTGGCGGAGGGGGCAAGATGACGGACTGGCAGGACGCCTGGGACGGCGCGGCGTCGCACTTCGAGCGACTGCCGAATCCCGTGCTCGTGATCGACGGGGAAGGCGTCGTGCGACGATGCACCCAGCCCCTCGCGGGCCGCGCCACGAGCGTCGTGACCGACGCAGCGCTGCTGGAGCTCTGCGAGGACGCCGATCGAGCGCCCCTCGGCGCGGCCCTCGCGGCGGCGAGAGCGGGAGACGCCTCGCACATCCGCGTGCGCCTGGTCCCCTTGCCGGACGAGAGCGAGCCGGCGGCGCTGGAGCTCGCGCTGGCCCCGTTCGGCGCCGCGCGATCGACGGCGGTCCTCGCCATCGCCACGGACATCACCGCGCTCGCCCTCGAGCAGGCGCGGCTCGAGCGTCGCGAGCGGCTGCTCGTGGACACGCAGGACGTCGCCCACTTCGGCGTCTGGGAGTGGGACCTGAGCCAGCCCACCGCCGAGTGGTCCGAGGCGCTCTATCAGATCTACGGGCTGGACCCGTCGGGCCACGTGCCCACCTACGAGGACTATCTGACGCGCGTCCACCCGGACGACCGCCAGCGCGTGATCGACGCGACGAACGGGGTCTTCCAGCGCCACGAGCCGTATGACCACGACGAGCGGATCTTCCGCACCGACGGGGAGATGCGGTACCTCCACACGTGGGCGCACCCGGTGGTGAACGCGTCGGGCGAGCTGGTGCGGCTCCTCGGGGTCTGTCAGGACATCACGGCCCGGAAGAAGGCGGAGGCGGAGAGCCAGCAGCTCCAGGATCGGCTGGCCGCCGTCTTCGAGGCGTCCCCCATCGGCCTGGCGACCGTCGTTCAGAGCGGAGAGATCATCGACGCGAGCCCCGCCCTCGCCCGACTGTTCGGCGCGTCGCCGCGCGCGCTGCTCGGCAGCCCTCTGTCGGCCCACCTCCACTCCCAGGACGCGGCTCGCTACGCGCGCTTCCTGAGCGGCGTGTTCGCGAGCGAGGGGCGCCCGCCGCGGATGCGCCTCCGGCTGAAGCGCGACGGCGGCGGCGCGTGGGTGCGCGTGACGGCCGCGAGGCTCCAGATGCGCGGCGGCCGCTCGCACGCGCTCCTGTTGTTCGAGGACCTCTCGCCCGAGGTGCAGGCGAAGCGCGCCGACGAGCTGGCCACCTCTCGCCTCATGAAGATCCAGGAGCTGGAGCGAGACGCCGAGTGGAAGAGCACGCTGCTCAGCGTCACGTCGCACGAGATGAAGAACCCGCTGAGCCCGATGGTGCTCCTGGTCGAGATGCTGCAGACTGGGGAGTACGGCCCGCTGACCGACGAGCAGTCGGACGCGATCTCCTTGATCGGACAGCAGGCGGAGCGTCTGAGCCATCTCGTGCGGGACATCCTCGACGTCGCGAAGATCGAGCGAGGAGGCCTCCGGGTCGTCCCGCGGGAGCTCGACCTCGGCGCCCTCGTGCAGCGCGTGGCGCGGACGTTCCGCCCCCTGGCGCGGCAGTGGGGCGTGGAGCTCGGCTGTGAGACGCCGGACGAGCCGCTCCTGGTGGAGGCGGACCCGGAGCGCACCGAGCAGGTCATCGTGAACCTCCTCTCCAACGCGCTCGAGTTCACGCCCGAGCACGGGACGGTCACGTTGAGGGTCGACGCCGGCCCGCGCGCGGTCGCCGTCTCGGTCGAGGACACGGGCCCCGGGCTCCGCCCCGAGGACCGCGACCGGCTCTTCCAGGCCTTCAGCCAGCTGGGCGCCGAGCGGCGCGCGGGGCACCGCGGGACCGGCCTGGGGCTCTTCATCTCCAAGAGCCTCGTGGACGCGCACCACGGAAAGATATGGGTCGAGTCCGAGCCGGGCTGCGGCTCCAAGTTCGTCGTGGAGCTCCCGGTCCGCGAACCCCCGCGCGCCTCCGCGCCGTGAGCGCGTCAGCTCAGCGCCGCCCACCAGCCGATCAGGCCGAGGGGCAAGAAGCCCATCCACTGGGGCAGCTTCAGCCACCCACGCTCGATGCGCGAGACGAAGGCGAGCACGAGGAAGAGCGCCGCGTAGACGAGGTGGAGGGTGCTGATGACGGCCACGAGCACGGGGCCCACGACGGCGGAGTCGGTGGCGCCAGCCCACAGCAGGGCGCCGCCGCCGAGCAGCAGGTGCGCGCTGATGGCGTGCCAGCAGACGTACATCGTCCAGCGCGCCGTCGCGTCGTAGTCCGCCGCGAGCATCGGCCGGGCGCACTCCTTCTCACCGGCCGTCACGTGCACCACGAAGAGCACCAGCGTGAAGACCCCGAGCGCCATCTCCGTCATGGACGTTCCTCCCGCGCGGGAGGTGGGGGCAGCCCCGGAGAAGTCAACGCGCTCCCGCGACGGCTCAGATCCCGGGCGGCTCGGGGGCTCCGAGCTCGAGGTAGCCGACGTCCGGCGCCGCGCCTGCGTACTGGTCGTTGACGCCGTAGAGGCGCTCGGCGGCGTCGACGTTGGGGCTGCTCGGCTGGAGCGCCCACCGCCTCGCGCCCGGGTCCACGAACTGCGGCTCGTCGACGATCCCGTTGCACTCGAGCCCCGTCGCCGCGCACCAGGCGGGCACATCGTCGTAGCGCACGTTGCTCCACTTGATGACCGGCGCGCCGCGCGTGGTGAACCAGTTGTCGTAGTCGAGGTCGTTCGGCATGGCCGTCCGGCCCATCTCGAAGGCGTAGCGCGTCCCCCGCACGATGTTGTTGCGGAACACCATGTTGGTGAAGGCGCCCGAGGTGCCCATTCCGTTGGTGTCCGGCTGGTCCGTGTAGCAGGTGTTGTGGAAGATCCAGACCCGGCCGCTCGAGTCGTTGCTCACCTTGATGCCGCTCTGCTCGTAGTCCGTGAAGCGGTTGCGCAGGGCGAACACGGGCCCGTAGGTGATCGGCGCGAGCGACAGCCCGTTGTGCATGGTGTCGGCGACGTTCCCCCGGTAGCGGTGGTTGACGCACGCGCCCTCGGGCTCGAGCACGTCGTCGCCGGTCCGGGTGAACCGGTTCGCGTAGACGTCGACGTCGTAGGCGATGGCCGGGTTGCGATCGTCGGTGAAGTTGCCGGCGTAGATCCCGTTGAAGATGTCGTGGATGCGGTTGCCGCTGGCGATGAAGCCGCGCCCGCCTCCCTGGGTGACGGCGGAGTTCTCGTGGTCCGTGCCCTTCGCCGCCGCCCACGGCCAGTCGAAGACGCTCGACTGATGGATGTGGTTGTCCTCGACGCGCACGTCGTTGCTGCCGCGTCGCACCCAGATCGGCGAGGGCATCTCGTGGATGTGCGAGCCGCGGATGACGACGTGGTCCGCCGCCACGACGTCCACGCCCTTGGCGTACTCGCCCTCCCCGTACCAGCGCACCTCGAGCCCCTCGATCCAGATCCAGTCCGAGCCCACGCCGAGCGCGGTGTTGCGGACGGGGATCTGGAAGACGTGCCCCGACGGGTCGGTCGCGCTCCGCACGTAGAGCCGGCCTCCCGTGACGAAGAACCCCTCGGCGATGGGCTCGTCGTCGTCGCCCCGCCCGCTGCGCAGCCCGGCGAGCGAGAGGTAGTGATAGAGCCGCACGCCGTCTCGCCCGACGTAGCGCGGATCACCCGACCAGGACGTGTACCAGACGCCGGATCCGTCGGCCGTCCAGGAGGGGGACACGGGGTCGGTCCCGTCGAGGATGGCGCCGGGCTCTCCCACCAGGCGGATGTAGGCGCCCTCCGCGCCGTCGCGGCGGAAGCTCACCTCCTCGCGGTAGATCCCCGGGCGCACGACGACGTCGGTCCCGGCGCGCGCCGCGTCGACGCCCTCCTGGATCGAGCGGAAGGGCGAGCCCGCCGAGCCGTCGCCGCCGCCGGCCGCCGCCGCGTCGACGTAGATCGTGCCAGAGGCCGCATGCGGGGGGTCGATGGGCTGCGTGGTCAGCGTGCCGCAGGCCGTGGACCCGCCCGCCTCGACGCGCACCTCGTATTCGGTCTCGGGCCGCAGCTCGAAGAGCGAGGTCGCGAGGCGCCCGTCGGGGAGCTCCGCCGACTCGGGCGCGCGGTGCCAGGTGGCGGCGCCGGCCGCGCGGTAGTGAACGACCGCCGCGCTCGGCGATCCGGAGGGCTCGAGCACGACGCCGGCGGTGTAGATGTTCGCGTGCAGGTCGAGCGTCCCGCCCGTGGCGGTGCAGGCCCCGAGGTCGAAGCAGCCCTGCGGGCAATCGACCGTGCAACCCGGATCGCAGCTCGCCGCCTCGCAGCG
>SHBB01000688.1 GCA_004213565.1 Sandaracinaceae bacterium | reverse complement strand
CGGCCGGCGCGGCGGCGGGCGCGGCGACGACGGGGGCGGGAGCCTCCTCCTCGCCGCTGAGCGCGTAGACCGCGGTGCCGACCCCGGCGAACGCGAGGACCGAGAGCGCGAGCACGCGGCGGCCGCTCTTCTTCGGCGCGGGCGCCTCCGCCTCGGCGACCTGGCGGCGGCGCTTGCGCGGCGCGGCCGTGGTGCGGCGGGGCGCGGCGGTCGTGCGGCGCTTCGGCTTCTTGAGCCGGGCGCTCGCCTTGCTCCACACGACCCCGGCCAGCGCGCCCACGCGCGACAGCGCCGCGGCCGTCTTGGGGCCGCCCTTCTCGGCGACCTTCTTCCCGAACGCGAGCACCGCGGCCCAGAGGGCCAGCAGCTTCGGCTTCGCGTTCGCGACGAGCTCGAGCGCCCTGGCCTTGGCGGCGTCGAGCGCGGGGGCGAGCTTCTCCTTCCAGGCCGCGTCCTGGCCCGCGGTCTCGAGCGACGCGTCAGCGTCGTCGCCGTCTGCCTCGGCGTCGTCGGCGGGCGTGGCGAAGACCTGCACCGGCTGGCGCGCGGCCCGGGCGATGGGCGCCGGATCGTCCTGCTGGGGCTCCTCATCTTCGACCGACGAGGGCGCCTCGCGGAGCGCGGCGGGGAGCTCGAAGTCCTGCAACGTCGCTTCCACCGCGACGGGCTCCGGCGGCGCGATCTGCTGGCGACCGTCGAAGGTGGCCACGTCGGCCTCGTCGAGGGTGGACGGGCCGCTCTCGGGCGCGTCGCGCTCGACGCCGAGCACGAGGCGGGGCACGCCGTCCTCGATGCGCAGGTCCACCGACGCGAGCCGGCCGCGCGGCGGGCCGCCGGGGCCCTCGACCGCGACGCCCATGCCGATGCGCAGGAACGGCAGCTCCTGCTCGGCGACCATCCAGGTGTCGTCCTGCTCGGTGATCTCGGCTTCGACCGGGCTGGCCACGCCGTCGAGGTGCAGGCGCGCGAGCGGCCGACCCGAGGGCGCGCCGCCGAGCTGCGCGACGATGTGGCGGAGGTTGCTCTCCGCGTCTCCGTCGAGCGCGCCGAAGCGGAGGCCGAACTCCCCGCTCCGCTCGCCCGCGTCGTGCGCCCAGACCACCTCGCCCTCGACGTCGAGCACGTCCCCGTCGTGGCCGACGGGCGAGTCGAAGCGACATCGCAGCCGGTCACCGACCTCGGGGAGGAAGTCGCTCCGGAGCGCCAGCCCGCCGGGGCTCAGGTCCACTCCGTCGGCGTCGAAGGTGTCCTCGTAGTCCTCGTGGGCCAGCCTGACCCAGAGATCCAGCGGAACTCGCGGTGCATCGTTCGCGCGTCGATCGGTACCTGCTCGCATTGTCTTCCTCCCTCGGCCGACGTTCTTTGCCCACGTCGGCGAGCAGTCCGATTCGATGCAGGAGACCGCGCCGGAGGTCCAGTTTTCGGCAAGGCCTGCATCGCATCCGCGCGCTTTTCGCCGAACGCGGCCCCCGTGTGATAACGGAGTGTCATGGGCGTTCGCCTCCTCGTCCGCTCGTGCTGGGCGTCGGGCTCCATCGAGGACGCCGTGTACGAGTTCGATCAGACGCGCATCGTCATCGGGCGCGGTCGCGGCGCGGACGTGCGGCTGCCCCACCGCGCGGTGAGCGTGCGGCACGCGTCGATCGAGCTCGAGGGGACGCGCTACGTCGTGACCGATCACGGCGCGACCAACGGCACCCGCGTGCAGGGCGTGCGCATCGTGCCGGACCGACCCAAGCCGCTGCGCGACGGAGACCGCATCGAGGTCGGCGGCTTCGCGCTGGTCTTCCAGTCCGGCGTCACCACCGTGCGCTCCACCTCCGGCGAGCGCACCTCCTCGCTCGCCCGACGCCTCGCGCGCGAGACCCTCCCCACGGAGGACACGCTCGAGCCGTTCGTGACGATCCTGAACGGCCCACGGGAGGGCGACGTCGTCACCCTGCCTCCACCGCCGGCCCGGGTGCGCGTGGGCCGCGGCGAGGAGTGCGAGCTGCACCTCCCGGACGCCGACGCGTCGCGTGAGCACGCGGAGCTCGAGGTGGGCCTCGACGGGGTCATCGTCCGTGATCTCGGGAGCAAGAACGGGGTGCTGTTGGGCGCCCGCAAGGTCGCCGAGCGCATCCTGGCCGACCGGGACGAGCTCCAGATCGGCAACACGCTCATCCGATTCGAGGACCCGGCGGCCGCGCACGTCGACGCCCTGGAGTCGGTCGAGGACGAGGCGGTGGAGCCGCCGAGCTGGGAGGAGGTCGCGCCGCCGGCCGCGGACGCGCCCGAGGCGGCCGCCGATGGGTCGTCCCCGGAGGACCCTCAGCGGGAAGAGCCGTTCGCGGAGGATCTGGCCCCGGGGAACACGGAGCCCGCGCCCATCCCGGCGCAGCGCGCTCGAGGGCGCACCGTCAGCGCGGCGGACATGGTCATCTACGTGCTCGCCTCCGTGGTCTTCGCGATCAGCGTGATGGGGTTGTTCTGGCTGCTGCAGTCCGGTTGAAGGCCCAGTTGACGCGTGATACTCGCAGCCCATTGAAGAGGGGGGCGGCGAGCGGCGTCGTATCCCCGCAGCCGCGCTCACGCGGCCGAGGAAGTCCATGACTCGCACCTTTCTTCTCCGACGCGCGCTTCGGAGCGCGCTCCTCCCCGTCTCGCTGACGGCGCTCTACGCGCTCTCGACCCTCGGCTCGGCCGCCTGCTCCTCACCGCGGCGACGCTGGCAGCCCGGGCAAGGTGGCGCGCAGCAGACCACGACCACCGGCGGCGGTCAGGCGGTCGCCACCACGGGCGTCGTCGCGAGCGGCAGCCCGCGCGAGCAGCTCGACCAGCTCGACGGCGTGCTGCGGCAGCAGGGGTACGCCCCCACCGGGCCCGCCGTGCATGGCAACTTGCAGACCAACGGGCTGATCGCGTACGCCGTCGATGCGGAGCCGAACGCCTGCTACACGCTGACCGTCATCGGCGAGGGGCAGGGTCAGAACATCGACATGATCGTGCTCGACCCCTACGGGCGCCCCGCCGCGCACAACGTGCGACCGGACAACCACCCGTGGGTGAGCTTCTGCGCGAACGCCGCCGGTCGCTTCATCGCGCGCGTGCAGATGGCGTCGGGATCGGGCGGCTACTTCTTCGCGCCGTACGCGGGGCCGGCCAACCGGCGCATGGAGCTGTCGGCGTTCTTCGGAGAGCGCGCCGAGAGCGGCCCGCAGATGGCGCAGATGGACGCGCAGACCCAGCAGCGCTTGCAGGGGCTCGACCAGCAGATGCAGCAGAACGGCTTCAGCCGGGTGGGCGAGCCCGCGGGCCTCGTGCTCCAGAACCAGGACCCGCGCGACTTCCAGCTCAACCTGCAGCAGGGCACCTGCTACGCCTTCGCCAGCCTCGGCGGGCCGGGCGCGGTCGACACCGACGTGTTCCTCAACGACGCGTCCGGCAACCGCCTCCAGGCCGACACGCGCCGCGACCGCGACGCGGTCATCCAGTACTGCGCGCCGGCGACGGGGAGCTACTCGCTGCAGGTCCGCATGTACCAGGGGCAGGGCCCGCTCTTCACCGTCGGCTACGTGCAGGGCCAGCAGCAGCAGACGGCGCAGGTCATGGAGTCGACCTCCACCGCGGGCGCGAGCCTGCAAGAGAACTTCGCGCTCCTCGACGCGGACATGCGCGCGCGCGGCTACGAGAGCTACGGACAGCAGAGCACGGGCGAGCTCTCGGAGGGCGGCGACCGGAGCTTCGAGATCCAGCTCGAGGGCGGCCGCTGCTACGCCATCCTCGCGGTCGGCGACGCGGCGGTGCGGGACATGGACCTGCGCCTGCTCGACGGCTCGGGTCGCGAGGTGGACCGCGACACCGCGGCCGACTCCCGCCCCACCGTGCGGGTCTGCCCCGAGTCGAGCGGCCTGTACTACATGCAGGTCGTCATGGCGGGCGGGGCCGGGCAGTACGTCTACGCGCCCTACCGCTGGCCGCGGGGCACGCGCGGGCCGTTCGGGCTCGAGGGCGTGGAGTGGGTGCGCCTCAGCGAGGTCACCGCGCTGCTCGGCGTCGAGGGCTACGCGCCGGACGCCGGCTTCACGCCGGGCAACGGCCGCCTCCGGAGCCAGGGTCAGAGCGCGCAGCACAACGTCGATCTGGCCGCGGGCCAGTGCTACGCGGTCGTCGTCGTCGGCGGCCAGGGCGTCAACGACCTCGACGTCGCGGTCTCGCAGGGGAACACGGAGCTGGCGAGCGACTACGGCAGCGCCAACGCCTTCCCCTCCGTGCGCCACTGCGCGCAGCGGGACGGACGCCACACCATCCGCATCACCGCGGCGAGCGGCGCGGGCGACTACCACTACCAGATCTTCAGCCGCTCGGACGACTGAGCCCCCGTCCGGCCGCTCCGTCAGTCCAGGCGGTCGGAGCGGTCGTGGCCCTGGGCGTGACCGAGGTTGCGCGTCCCGTGGTCGCCGTCGGGGCAACAGTCCCAGCACCCGATGTCGACGCAGAGCCCCGTCGACAGGCAACACACCTCGTCGGCCCCGCAGCGCTCTTCGCAGCCATCGTGGCAGTCGAAGCGCTCCGGCGTGACGCCGATCGGCTCGGGGTCGGGGAGCGCGATGCGGGGGGTGCCCGCGTCGCGGCTCGGTAGGCTGGCGTCTCCGACCTCGAACCCGCGGCGATCGAGCTGATCGTCCCTCGGCGGTTGCACGCCGAGCTCGCAGCCCGCCGCGCACGTCAGGGTCATGCTCACCAGGGCCAGGGCCCAGAGCGCCGTGTTCCGCATCGTACCTCCGCTGGGCCTGGCTCATTGCAAGAGCGCCGCCAGTCACGACGACAGGCCGAGCGTGGGGTGCATCTCGGTGTTTTGCCCCGCCGTGGCCATGCGCCTCGCACGATCTGCGTCAGCGCGATGACGATCGGACAGCCGCGCCGCGGCCGGCGCGGGCTCAGCCGCCGGCGCGGCCGGGGAGGCGGATCTCGAAGACCGTGCCGCCGCCCTCGTTCTCGCGGACGGCGATGGTGCCGCCGTGCTGCTGGACGATGTTGCGCACGATGGAGAGGCCGAGCCCGGTGCCCTTGCCCTCCCCCTTGGTGCTGAAGAACGGCTCGAAGATCTTCTCGCGCTGCGGCGCGGGGATGCCGCAGCCGTTGTCCCCGATCGTGACGCGGAGGTGGTCGTCGTCGTCGACGTGCGTGCCGAGGATGATGCGGCCGCCCTCGACGGGCAGCGCGTGACAGGCGTTCGTGATCAGGTTGATGAAGACCTGGTGGAGCTGCCCCTTGACCGCGTAGACGCTGCCGTCCTCGTCGCCGTAGCGCTTGTCGATGTCGGCGCTGACCTCTCCCACGACGTGCTCGCAGAAGAGCAGCGACTGCTCGAGGATGTCGCGGATGCGCACGAAGGCGGGCTCCTCCG
>SHBB01000687.1 GCA_004213565.1 Sandaracinaceae bacterium | reverse complement strand
GCACGCCGCACGCCTCGCCGACGCCCTCGAGCGTGCCCATGACGCCGACGAGGAACGCCTCGTCGTGGCGGACCAGCACGGGCAGGTCGCGCATCGAGAGCCGCAGCCCGCCGTCGAGGTCGTCGACCTCGACCTGCCCGACGTCGCGAAAGATCAGCGCCCACGTCATGGGCAGCCGGCGCAGGAGCCGCTCCGGGTGCCCGCGCAGCAGCCGTCCGCGGGTGACGGGCGCGAAGAGGGGCTTCTGCATCAGCTCGAGCGTGAGGCGCGCGCACGCCTTCGCGTAGCGCTCCCGGCCCAGGACCTCGTACAGCGCGGCGTCGACCTCGAGGTGCATGCGCATGTCGAGGAACGCGAGCGAGGAGGCCGACCGGATGGCGCTCCAGGTCTCGTCGCGCACCGCCGCCACGACCCGCCGCGCTTCCTCGGGCGGGAGGCGCTCGGTCATGCGGACCGAGCTCTGGGTGTAGCTGGCGCGCACCTTCACGCCTTCAGGGTACGACGCCCGCGCGGGCGACTTGAAGGTCGGGCGGCGGTCAGAGGATGACCTCGCCCGCGAGGACGCGGCGCGGGTTCTCCGAGAGCAGCTCCTCGGTCTCCTCCTCGCCGACGAGATCCTTCAGCCGCTCGATGGCCTCGCCGACCCGCGGCACGTCCTCCGGGCGGTGCGTGTCGCTGCAAGCCGCGTAGTACACGCCCTCGTCCAGCATGCGCTCGGCCGCCTTCTGCGCGCGGCGCCCGTAGCGGCCGACGAGGCTCATCAGGTCGAGCAAGGCCACGCAGCCCACGTCGAGGAGCGGGTCGAGCGGGTCGGTCTTGCGGCCGAGCGCCGCGTAGCGCTCCGGGTGCGCCAGCACGGGCCGGACGCCCTTGACCTGCATCTCGAAGAAGACCTCCTCGACCCGCTGCGGCCAGACCTCGTAGTGGAACTCGACCAGCGCGGCCTTGCCCCCCGGGTACGGGAGCGCCTCGCCATCCTGGAAGAGCTGCCAGAAGACGTCGTCGCAGTAGTGCTCGGCCGCGAGCCCCGTCTCGGGCAGGTCGGGCACGCCGTCGAGGATGCCGCGGGCCTCGGCGTAGGCGCGCTCGAGCCCTGGCTTGCGGTTGTCGAACATCGCCGTGCGGATGTGCGGCGTGGCGATGACCTTCGCGTAGCCGAGCCCGTGCAGCCCGGCGAGCACCCGGATGCCTTCGTCGAGGGTGCGCACCCCATCGTCGATGCCCGGGAGGTAGTGGCAGTGCAGGTCGACGTAGCCTTCGCTCATGGCTGCGTGACCTGTCGGTAGGCCTCGGGGAGGAGCGCGAGGAGGCGCTCTCGCTCGGCCAGGCTGGGGTCGTCGAGCACCCGCTCCAGGAGGTGCTCGAGCACGTCGCCGACGGCCCGGCTCGGTTCGACGTCGAGCGCCTTCATCACGTCGCCGCCGCCGATGGGCAGCTCCTTGGGCAGCAGCGGGACGCCCGCCGCGAGCTCCTCCTCCGCGCGCGCCGCGAGCGCGTCGACGTCGAGGCCGTCCGCGCGGCCGAGGGCGAGCACGTCGTTCACGTGCTCCCGGCCCACGTCGCGGAGCCAGCGCCGGAGCTGGGGCGCGTCGAGCGCGTCGGCCGACGGCACCGCGGCGTGGCTGGCGAGGTGCACGACCCGCTTGCGCTCCTGGTTCGAGGCGCGGATCTCGCGCAGCCACGCGTCCACGCGCGCCGGCGCCGCGTGCACGTCCACCCAGAGGGCGGCGAGGCGCAGCTCCACGTCCGCCGGCGCCGCGTCGAGCCGCGCCATGGTGCGCGCCCACGCGTCGCCGTCGAGCGCGGCCATGTCCGGGCACGTGACGTCGAGGATCCCCGTGCGCCGCATGACCTCGAACGCGGCCGAGGGCGCGTCGCTCTTCTTCAGCGCCTTCTTCCACTCCTCGTGGACGCGCTCGGGGCTGACCTTGCGGAAGGTCTCCAGGCTGCCCGGGATCGCGGCCTCCGTCTCCGGCTCGAGGGCGAAGCCGAGCGTGCCGCAGAAGCGCGCGGCGCGGAGCACGCGGAGGCCGTCCTCGCCGAAGCGGAGCTTCGGGTCGCGCACCGCGCGGATCACCTTGGCCTCCAGATCGGGCAGGCCTCCCCAGGGATCGACGAGCTCGTCGGTGAGCGGGTCGTAGGCGATGGCGTTGACGGTGAAGTCGCGCCGCTCGAGGTCGTCCTCGATCCGGTGCACGAACTCCACCGAGTCGGGGCGGCGCCCGTCGGTGTACTCGCCCTCGCCGCGCAGGGTGGTGACCTCGTACGCCTCGCCCTTCCACAGGACCGTGACGGTGCCGTGCTCGATCCCGGTCGGGATGGTGCGCGAGAAGGTCCGCTGCACCTCGCCCGGCAGCGCGCTGGTCGCGAGGTCCCAGTCGTTGACCGCGCGGCCCATCAGCAGATCGCGGATGCAGCCGCCGACCACCCAGGCGCGGTGGCCCGCCTCCTCGAGCCGTCGACAGACGGCCAGGACCTCCCGCGGGATCGCTCCGTCTCTGAGGCGGTGAAGCACGGCCTCCCCTGCCTACCCCGCTCCGGGCCTCGCCGCCAATCTCAGCGCGGCGTGCCAGGCGAGGTGCTCTCGCCCTCGAGCGGCGGCAGCGCGTAGGTCTCCGACGCGAGCTGCTTGCCGTGCGTCTCGAGCGCGCGGTCCTTGAGCTCGCGCGCCTCGGCCGCCTTCTCGGCGTCGTTCGGCGCGGTGCGCTCGAGGAACGCCGCGAAGCGCTCGCACGTCTTGGCCAGCTCCACCTCGTTGCCGAGCTCCTCGAAGAGCGCCATCGACTGTCGGTACGCCTTGTCCGCGTCGAGGTGGCCCTCCTCTCCGCGCGCCGCCTCGATCTCGGCCAGGGTCCGGAGCGCGACGCCGAGGAAGGGCTTGCTGCGGGCCTGCTCGAAGAGCGCGACCGAGCGCGTGACGTAGGCGTGCGCCGCCGGGTGGTCCTGCAGGAACATGTGGCTCTTGGCCAGCCCGCGGAGGATCTCGGCCTCGAGGATCCGGTCGCCGAGGGTGGAGCTGATGCGCTCCGCCTCCTGCAGCACCGAGATGGCCTCCTCGGGCTTGCCCTGCCGGTAGCTCGACTCGCCGAGGTTGGTGAGGATCACCGCCTCGCGCATCCGGTCGCCGACCCGGCGCGCGTACTCGAGCGCCTCGTTCCAGCGCGCGCTCGCCTTGCCGTGCTCGTCGTTGTCCTGGTGGATGGTGCCCAGGTTGTTGAGGGTCTGGGCCATGCCGGGCGCGTCGCCGATCTCGCGTCGGATCTGGAGCGCCTCCTGGAACGCCTCGAGCGCGGCGTCGAAGCGCCCGCTGTCCTGGTAGACGAGCCCGAGGTTGTTGAGGCTCAGCGCGATCGAGCGGCGGTCGTGCACCTCGCGTCGCAGGTCGAGGCTGCGCCGCATGAAGCGCTCGGCCGCCTCGTAGGCGCCGCGCATCCAGTGGACCTTGCCCACGTCGTCCAGGCTCGAGGCGACGCCGCGGAGGTCGCCCGCGGCGTCGAAGAGCGCGTGGCCCGTCCCGAGGTTGCGCATCGCCTCCTCGAGCTGCCCGATGGCGCGGAAGACGCGGCCGATGCGGTTGTGGGCCGCGCCCCCCTTCGACTTGCTGTCGAGGCGATAGGCGAGCGCGAGCATCTTGCGGAAGGCGACGAGCGCCTGCTCGTTGCGGCCGACGAGCTGCAGCACGTCGCCGTGGTGGTGGTGCGCGTCGAGCTGGCGGACCACGTCGACGTCGCCGAGGAGCGAGAGGCCGCGCTCGTAGTAGTCCGCGGCCTTCGCGTTCGCGTAGCGCTCGCGCGCGCGGTCCCCCGCCGCGAGGTAGTAGTACGCCGCCTGCTGGGCCGCGCCGCCGCGCTCGTAGTGGCTCCCGAGCAGCTCGTTCGCCTCCTCGCCGCGATCGGGCAGGCGCAGCTCGAGCCACTCCGCGACGCAGCGGTGGTAGCGCTTGGCGTCGCTCGCGCTGATGAGCCGGTGCAGCGCGTCGCGCTCGAGGTTGTGCTTGAACGCGTACTCCTCCTCACCCGGGATCGAGGAGTCGTCGAAGCGCATCACGTAGTCGCGATCCTCGAGCTGCTTGAGCAGATCCCGGTAGTGCGCGGCCAGGTCCTCGGCCCCGCCCCACATCTCGGGCGCCTCACGGGACAGGCGCCCCAGCGAGACCAGCGCGCCCAGCCAGAACACGCCGCCCATCGCGGCCGCCTTCTCGAGCAGCTCGCGCTCCGAGGGACCCATGGACGCGATGCGCGCCGCGATCGCGTCGTCCACCGAGAGCGGCAGCTGCGCGTCGTCCAGCCGCGCGAGGTCGACCCTCCACGAGCCGTCCTCCTGCGGGACGAGGGTGCGACTCGACAAGAACGTTCGCACCATCTGCTCGAGCAGGTAGGGCGAGCCGCCCGCCATGTCCACCGCCGCCTCGACCAGCTCGGAGGGCGGGCTCGCCACCGGCGAGATGAGCGCGCGGACGAGCGCGCCCGCGTCCTCCGCGCCGAGCGGCGCGAGCTCCAGCCGCGTCTGGCGCGGGCCCTCCGTCCAGTCGGGCCGCCGCGTCAGCAGCTCGGGGCGCGCGCTGACCACGAAGAGGATGGGCGCGTCGGTGACGCTCTCGGCGAGGTAGCGGACGAGATCGAGGGTCTCGTCGTGGGCGCCGTGGAGCTGCTCGAAGGTCAGGACCATCGGCCCCGCGGCCGCGTCCGCCTCGAGGAAGCGCCGCAGGACCGCGCGCGAGATCCGCCCGAGCTGCTCTTCGTCCGCCTCGAGCGCCTTGGTGAAGGGCGACTCGGGGAAGGTCACGTCGAGGTAGGCGCCGAGGAAGTGGAGGAACTCGGTCACCCGGCGATCGTCGAGGAGCGCGGTGACCTGCTCGCGCAGCTGCTCGCGCGCGGCCTCCTCGTCCTCGTGATCGGGCAGCTCGAAGCGCGCCCGCAGGATCTTCTGGATCACGCCGTGCGTGGGCCCGCCCTGGTGGGCGACGCCGCGGTAGGTGCGCGCGCCTGGCTCGCCCTGGCACCGCTCGAGCAGCTCGGACACGAGCCGACCTTTGCCCATGCCCGCGCCGCCCAGGATCGTGACCATCCGCGGCGAGCGCTCGCTCAGCACCGCCTGCCACGCCGCCTCGAGCTCGCCGAGCTCCCGCTCACGCCCGATGAGGGGCGCGCGCGGCAGCGGCATCGACGTCGAGATCTGTGTGGCTTCGCCCCCCAGCTCCGTGCTCATGATGGGCGGGATTCTACACGCCTAGACCGAAATCCAGCGCCTCGTTCCCGATGCGCCTGTATTTCGGGCTAGAAGCGCCGCAGGCGCGTCGTTTTCGGGTGAAGCGAAGGCGGCTTTGCCGCCGCAGCGAGGGGCTTTTGCGAAAAGCCCCTGACTAGAATTGCTAGGCTCGGAGCAAGCGCGAAGCG
>SHBB01000686.1 GCA_004213565.1 Sandaracinaceae bacterium | reverse complement strand
GAGCGCGAGCGCGGCGAGCGAGAACGGGCCGACCTCCATCGTCAGCTCGATCCCCACGTGCATGGCCAGCCCGAAGGCGAGGTAGACGTAGACGAAGCGCGTGCGCGCGAAGAACGCCTTCAGCCGCTTCAGCCAGCGCTTCTCGGGCTCCACGTCTTCGAGCACGGCCGCGAAGAAGAAGATCGGGCCCGACACCTCGTAGAACCACGTCATCGTGGTCGCGGCCTGGGTGAGCGGGAAGGTCCAGAGCGGCAGCTCGGGGAAGCGGGCCCAGGTCGGCTGCTGGAGGATGTACCAGAGCGCGTCGGCCGCGCCGCCCGGCACCCAGCTCGCCGAGACCTTCGTGATGCCGGTGCCGATGTAGAGCAGGCCGAGCTGGAACACGAGCAGGAAGCGGCCCCAGCGCTGCGCCGGGCCGCCCTTGCCGCGGAGGCGCGCGTCGAGGGAGAGCGCCTTGCCCGAGTCGGCGAGCATCAGCACGAAGAGCACGTCGACCAGCAGCGCGTCGTAGGAGCCGTGCGCGCTCGGGTTGAGGCTGATGATCGTGCGCAGGCTGATCCAGGTGACGGCGAGGCTCGGGCGGGTGAAGAGCCCGAGCGCCGCGCTCGCCCCCGCGATCGCGCAGACGGCGCAGAGGAGACGCAGGGACTCGATCGTCGCCCCGCCGACCGGCTCGAGCCAGCCGTGGGTGTAGCTGAGGCCGCCGTAGTCGGCGTGCAGGAGCGCCGCGTCCGCCGCGCCCGTGAGCAGGAAGCGGCCGATGTGGAGCGCCACCGTGCCCGCGCAGATCACGCGGCAGAGCGCGAGCGGGACCCCGTCCTCCTCGGCCGTCAGCCATCGGGCCCAGCGATGCCAACTGGCCTTCACGGGCGCCTCACGGTGATCGCCTGCTCCCAGTGGGCGGGCGGCGGCTCGGGGGTGGTCGGCGAGTGCAGGGTCGTGCTCTCGAAGCGGCACTGCACCACGCGCGCGTCGGGGAAGTCGTCGAAGGCGAGGTTCGCGATCGCGCGGCAGCCGTGGTCGTAGTTCGGCCGGAAGCTCGACCAGCTCCAGCGCGCGATCATCGAGCGCACGCGCGGGTGGCCGAGCTGATTCGCGCGCCAGGTGTGCTCGGGGTGGGCGTGCACGAAGAGCGGCTCCCAGTCGCAGTCCCGTCCGTCGCAGCGCCGCATGCGCACGCCGAAGCGGTAGCTCTGCTCGGTGCCCGCGTTGAACATCAGCCAGCTCTGCCGCAGGCCGGCCGCGGCGAGGTAGGGCGCGAAGGGGCGCTCGAGCGCGTCGCGTGTCTCTTGATAGCCCACGCCGACCGCGTAGAGGTGGTCCTCGAGGGTCGGGCGCTCCATGCCGAGCCGATCGGCCCAGATGGTCAGCTCGCGGCGCGCGCGCGGATCGGCCCAGACGGCGCGGTTCAGCCCGCGCCCCACGTTGGGCAGCGCGCCGAGGCAGTTGGCAGAGAGGTGGAAGAGCACGAACGCGGCGATGGCGTGCGCCATCCAGCGCCGTCCCCCCTGGCCATTCGGGGCCGCGGGCTCGCTCTCCCGAGTCCCGCGCGCCGCGGGTCGCTTGCGCCGTCGACGCTTCGCCACGCCGCGGACCGTAGCAGCCTTCGTCGGAACCGATCAGCCCGACGGCGCGTGCTCGCGCGCGAGCGCCCGCAGCTCGTCCAGGGTGGGCAGCGGCGGCAGCCCGCGCACGGTCGCGCTGGCCCCGCGAGATCGTGTCTCCTTCGGCGCGTCTCCGCGCTCGAGCGCCTTCAACCGCTCCCTCGTCTCCTCGTGGTCGGGGTGCGCTTCGAGCACCTTCGTGAGGCAGCGGATGGCGCCGCGGGGGAACTTCGTGCGCTCGAACAGCGCGGCGAGCTGGAGGTAGGTCGGGATCTCGTCCCGATCGCGGGGGCCCTCGTCGACGAACGCGGTGAGGTAGCGATCGATGTCGAAGTCGAGTCGGTCGAGCTCGCTCGCGACGGGGATGAGCTCGAAGCAGCACTTGCGGTACGCGGTGCCCGCCGGATCCTCTCGGAGCAGCTCCGCCAGCGCCTCCTCGGTCCGGTCGAGCGCGCGGAGGCACGCGCCCGCCTGCATGTGCAGGTCGAGCTCCCGGAACCACTCGAGCGCCTGCTCGTAGCGCCCCGCGTCCCGCGCGATGCGCGCCGCCGCGCCCTTGCGCCCCGCCTCCAGGTGCTCCTGGATGGAGCGGTCGAGGTCTTCGCTCCCCGCGTCTCGCCACCCGGTCGCGCGCGAGCCGGCGTACTCGGTCACCGCCTCCCCCGAGGCGGACAGGGTGTGCCCGGTGGCCTTCGGCGTCGCGGCGGGCTCGGGAGCGCTCGGGGCTGGCGTCCGCTGGGCCCGAGTCTCCGGAGCGGGGCTCGACGGCGCGGGAGTGGAAGGGGCAGGCCTCGAAGCGCTCGGGGTCGGCGCCGGCCGCGAGACCCTCGCCGACTCTCGCGGAGGCGTGCGCTCGGACGCGGCGCCGGGCGGCGCGAGCGCGGCGGCTTCACGCGGCAGAGGTGCGGCCCGTGGCGCCCGCACCGCCTCGGGCGGCCTCGACGGCTTCTCGCCACCCATCGGAGGACGAAAAGAGCCCGAAGGCGCCCGCGACGGGGCCCTGAACGAGCCGGACGCGCCAGCCGGAGGGCGGAACGAGCCCTTGGGCGCGTGAGAGATCCGCGGCACCTCGAGCTTGGACGGGACCGCGGGCGGGCTCGACGATGACGGTCGCGGGTTGGTGGACAGCGACTTGGGCTGCGGCGCGGCCGACGGTCGTTCTGGCGAGGGTCGCGAGCTCGGCGCGGCCGAAGGGAGGCCCAGCGCGCGGGGCGCCGCGTCCGCGGGTGGAGGGCCAGCCGCGGCGAGCGCGCCCTCGAGCGCGTCGGCCTGCGCCGCGTCGTTGCCCTGTCGGAAGAAGACCACCGCCTGGCCGAGCAGCTCGCGATCGGAGGCGGCGAGCCCGGCCACGTCCAGGTCGGTCACCTTCAAGCCGTCGAGGAGGGCCTGGCCCGCCTCTCTCAGCCGCCCCTTCGCGGCGAGCACCCGCGCCGCCTCGCTCGGCACCTTCGCGCGGAGGTACTCCTTGACCGCGTGGTCCACGTGCCCGAGGCGCTCGAGCTCGCGCCCCGTGTCGATCCGCCGAGCGCGCGCCCGCTCCTTCTTGTCTCCGCTCACGCGGCCCCCGCCTTGGTCAGCGCGAGGGTCACCGCCTCCGCGTCGTTGGCGTGGAGGAGCGCCTCGGCCCGCGTGATGCGGCCCTCGCGCACGAGCCACACCAGTGACTGCTCGAGGCTGACCATCCCGTGCGCCGAGTGCTCGCCTCCGCGCAGATAGGCGTCGATCTGGTGCACCTTCTGCTCCCGGATGAGGTGACTGATCGAGATCGACTGCAAGAGGATCTCGGGCGCCGCGGCGCGCCCCTGTCCGTTGGCGAGCCGGCACAGGCGCTGCGAGAGCACGCCGCGGAGGAGCACCGACAAGACCTCGCGCACCTGCTCCTGCTGGTCGGCCGGCGCGGCGCCCATCATCCGGTCGAGCGCCTTGGCGGCCGACCCGGTGTGAAGGGTCGCGAAGACGAGCACGCCCGCCTCCGCCGCCGTGAGTGCGAGCGAGATCGTCTCGAAGTCCCGCATCTCTCCGACCACGAGCACGTCGGGCGCCTCGCGGAGGGCCGAGCGGAGCGCGGACGCGAAGCTCGAGGCGTGCAGGCCGATCTCGCGCTGGGTGACGAGGCCCCGCTTGGGCTCGTGCACGAACTCGATCGGGTCCTCGACCGTGATGACGTGGCGGCCCGATGTGCGATTGATGAGGTCGACCATCGCAGCGAGCGTGGTCGTCTTGCCCGAGCCGGTGGGCCCGGTGATCAGCACGAGGCCGTTGGCGTGGCGGGTGAAGCCAGCGACCGCCGCCGGCAGCTCGAGATCGGAGAGGTTGGGGATGCCGTCGGGGATCACACGAAAGACGGCGCTCAGCCCGCCGTTCTGTTCACAGACGCTGGCCCGGAAGCGGCCCACGCCGTCGAGGTCGTAGGCGAAGTCGACCTGCTGCTCCGCGTCCAGCTTGGCGCGCTGCGCGGGGGAGAGGATCTCCTCGAGGAAGGTCCGGACCTGCGGGGCGCTCAGGACCCGGAACGGCATGCTGCTGAGCTCGCCGTGGTGACGGATCATCGGGACCTTGCCCGCGTGGAAGTGAAGGTCGCTGGCCTGCTGATCCGCGGCGATTCGGAGGAACGTGTCGAGGCGCGCGCTCACGTCCCCTCCCCTCCACCCACCGCGTCGTACGCGCCGGAGCGCGGCGGAGGCGCGGTCGTCACGCGGGGGCGAGGCGCGACGCTGTGCCGGTCGGCGGATTGGCCCTGGCGCAGCGCCTCCAGCATCTCCGCGAACGCCGCCTTGTCGAGAGCCTTGAGCATCGCGTCTTCGTGGTCGACTTCATCCGCCCTGACCAGTCGGCTGAGGTGGTCGTCCATGAGCTGCATGCCGACCTCGGCGTGGGTGGTCATGACCGAGGGGAGCTGGAACGCCTTGTCCTTGCGGATGAGGTTGGCCACCGCGTCGTTGTTGAGGAGGATCTCGCACGCGACGACGCGCCCCTCGGCGCCGTTCGCGCGCCGCAGCAGCTGCTGGCAGAGCACGGCCCGCAGCGACTCGGCCACCATCGAGCGGATGACCGGCTGCCGCGACGCCTCGCACGCGTGGACGAGGCGGTCGAGGCTCGTGGCGGCGCTCGTGGTGTGTACGGTCGCGAAGACGAGGTGCCCGGTCTCCGCCGCGTTGACCGCGAACTCGATCGTCTCTCGATCGCGCAGCTCGCCGACGAGGATCACGTCCGGGTCCTGCCGCAGGGTGGCCCGCAGCGCGGCGGCGAACGTGGGCGCGTGCGTCCCGACCTCCCGCTGATTGATCAGGCTCTCGCGCTGCGCGTGCACCACCTCGATCGGGTCCTCGATCGTGACGATGTGGCGGCCGTGGTGGCGGTTGATGTAGTCGATCAGCGCGGCGAGCGTGGTCGACTTTCCCGACCCCGTCGGGCCGCCCACGAGCACGAGCCCGTTCGGGAAGTCGGCGAAGCCCTTCACGACGTCGGGGAGGCCCAGCTCGTCGAGCATGGGCACGTGTTGATGGATGCGCCGGAAGACGGCGCTCAGCCCGGGCAGCTGCCGGAAGACGTTGATGCGGAACCGCAGGTCGAAGCCCGGGACGTCGTAGCTGAGGTCGACGTCGCCGCCCTGCTGGAGCTCGTTTCGCTGCGCCTCGCTGAGGATGGGGATGAGCATGCGCTCCATCTCGAGCGGGGACAGCGTGCCCTTGCTGATGGGCGAGACGCTCCCGTGGTGCTTCACGTACGGCGGGCGGCCGGGGCTGATCAGCAGATCGTCGGCGCCCTTGCGGGAGGCGGCGACCAGCAGGCGATCGAGGAGCCCCACCGAGGCGTCGTCGCTCTCGGACG
>SHBB01000685.1 GCA_004213565.1 Sandaracinaceae bacterium | reverse complement strand
CTTCGAGCACCGGAGCGGACACGTCTCGGTGCGCGCGGAGGTGGAGCACGCCGCGCACGGCGCCGTGAGCGCGTACGGGCGGCTCGGCCTGGCGGTGCCGCTCGCGCTCCGGGTCGAGGTGGTGCCGCGGCACGGCGGCCTGCTGCCGGAGATCGACGACGTGATCTACGTGCGCCTCGTGGAGGGCACGCGCGATCCGCCCGCGGTGGGGACCGAGGTGACGGTGTCGGGCCCCGCGATCCCGGGCGGGCGCGTCACGGCGCAGACCGATGAGGCGGGGCTCGCGGAGATCCCCGTCCGGCTCCCGCTCGGCGCCGCGTCGTCGATGGACGGCGCGCCCGAGACGCGGGTCACCGTGGACGTGGCTGGCCTGCTCGAGCGCACCACGAGCGCGTCGATCCCGGTCCGGCGCGCGGTCGAGGTGGCGCCCGTCCTCTCCGACGTGGTGGTCAGCCCGGGCAGCGCGGTCGAGGTGACCTTGCTGCGTCGACCCGGCGCGCGCCGCGCGGACGTGCGGGTGGAGCTGCTCGACGGCGCCGAGCCGCTCGTCTGGACGCGCACGCGCGGAGACCGGGTGCGGCTCCAGCTCCCGCCCGGGCGTCTCGGTGTCTTGCACGTGCGTGCACGGGCGCTGCACGAGGACGAGACCCTCGACGGCGTCGGCGCGACGGCCGCGCTGCTCGTCCGGCCGTCCGACCCGGACTTCGTTCAGCTCACGAGCGCGCGGCCGCGCTGGACGGTGGGGGACACCGCGCAGCTCACGCTCCAGACGGGCGCGGCGGGCCCACGTCGGTGGGCCGCGGTCCTCGTGCGCGACCTCGCGGCGCACGGCGGAGAGCGGCCGTTCCGCGCGCACTTCCTCGGTCAGCGCTTCGACGAGGCGGTGCTCGCGCCGAGCGGTCCGGGCGCCGATCGTCTGCTGCGGGCCGCGCTCGCCGCCCACGCGGCCGAGGACCCGGCGACGCACCCCGCGCCGCCGCTCACCGACGCGCTCGGCTTGCCGGTCGAGCCCGCGCACCACGGCGTCTCGATGGACCGCGGCACGCTCCGCGATCCGTTCCCCCTCGCGCGCGAGCTGGAGCGACGCGGCGCCTTCGACGCGATGCGCACCCTGGAGTCGAAGCTCGAGGCGGCGCTCGCGCAGGGAGGCCTCGACGCGATCACCACCGGGGCGGGCGCGCGCCGCCGCTTCCGGGACGATCTCCTCCGAGACCACCCGGAGCTCCGCACCCTCGGCGACGGCCCGATGACCCCCGCCATCCTCGCCGACGCGATCCCCGGCTTCGACTACGAGGCGGTGGCGCGGCGGGTGGCGCGCGCGCGCCTGGTGCGGGTGATGGCGGCGCTCGTCCGCTACCTCGACCCGGGCGACGAGGCCTCGGTCGCCGACCGCATGGCGTCCCGGGAGCCGAGCGAGCGCTGGCTGGGCCGCATGGTCGAGCGCGGGGTGCTCGCCGCGAGCGATCTCGACGATCCCTGGGGAGGGCGCTTCGCGCTGCGCGCGACCCGGGCGCCCGTGCTCCTGCTCGGCGCGCCCGCGCGACAGCTCGAGCTGGTCTCGCCCGGCCCCGACGGGCGCCCCGGCACACGCGACGATGTCCGCGATCCGTTCACGCGGGCCGTGCCGGCCGCGACGCCCTACGCGATCGCGAGCGGGGAGGACGCCTTGATGCGTCGGCTCGCGCTGCTGTCACCCCTCGCGCGCACCCTGGCCGCGCTGCGCGAAGCCTACCGACGCACGAACGCCGAGATGGCGGAGGAGGAGATCGGCGACGCCGTCGCGGGCAGCGCGAGCGAGGGCTCCATCGGCCTCGGCGGGCTCGGCCTGATCGGTCACGGCGCGGGCGGCGGAGGCGGCAGCGGCTACGGGAGCGGTCACGGGAGCGCCGGCCGGATGGGGCGAGGCTCGCGCATCCGTCTGGGCTCGACGGGGCTGGCGGGCGTGGTGCGAGAGCGCTTCCCGCCCACGCTGCTCTTCCGGCCCGCGCTCGTCGTGGACCCGGACGGCACGACCGAGATCGCGATCCCCCTCGCCGACGCGGTGACGACCTACCTCGTCGAGGCGGTCGTCTGGCGTGAGGACGGCTGGATCGATTCGACCGAGCTGCGCATCGAGGTGGATCGCGACGTCGTCATCGAGGCGCCGGTCCCGCCGATCGCCCATCGCGGAGACACGATGCAGCTTCCGTTGCGAGTGTCGAATCGCGGTGACGTGCCGCGCCGGCTCGCGATCGGGCTGCTCGGTGACGCGGCCCTCGGGGTCGAGGACGGCGCGCGCCACGAGGTCGAGCTGCAGCCGGGGGAAGCGCAGCTCGTGCCCGTCGAGGTGCGGCCGGACCGGATCGGAGAGGGGCGGCTGACGGCGGTCGCGCTCGACGCGGACACGGAGGAGACGCTCGACGCGGTGCGACGACCGATGCGCGTCATCGCGCCCGCCCGCCGGGTGGACCAGCGCCGCACCGGGCTCGCCGCTCGAGAGGTCGTCGTCGCGCTCGAGGTGCCCGAGGGCGCCGACGCGCGCGAGGGTCGGGTGCGCCTCGTGATCGGTCCCGCGCTCTTCCCCGCCGACGGGCGCGACGACCCGTGGGCCGCGTGGGCGCCGCCCCTGGGCTGGACGACGACCCCGCGTCGCCCGGTGCGCGGAGACGCGGTCCGGCAGGCCTTCCACCTCGGGAGCGCGGGGCGTCGTGCGGTGGACGCCCGGCGGGGCGCCTTGCTGCTGACGCGCGCGCTCGCGAGCGAAGAGCGGAGCCTCGAGGAGGGCTCGGCCGCGCGGCTGCGGCTCCACGCGTGGGCGCTGCTCGGGCTCTCGCCCTCGGTCGGAGGTGACGGCGCGGGGGCGGCGCTGCGCGAGATCGTCGATCGACTCCGGCGCGACGTCGCCTCGGGATCGATGCTGCGCACCGACGACCCGGAGTCCTGGGTGGTCGCGGCGGCCGCCCTCGGCTGGAGCGGCGGAGACCGCGAGCGGGTGACGGAGCTCGTGCGGCGCCTCGAGCGGCACGCGGTCGAGGTGGGCGAAGATCGCTGGCTCGTCGCGGACGGCCGCGTGGTGCGCTCCACCCTGCTCTGGTCGATGGCGGAGCTCTCGCTGGGGCGTCGCGACCGCGCCTTTTCGCCCCTCGCCACCGTCGCGCGCTTCGCGGCCTCCGGGCACACGCTGGACGCGGAGGAGCGCGCGCTGGGCCGCGCGGCGATGAGGCGCCTGCTCGCGGGGGAGGCTCCGACGGAGGCCGAGGTGTGGATCGACGGAGCGCGCAGCGTGGTCACCATCACCCACGGCGCGGCGGAGCTGGACGCGCTGGCGCTCTCTACGCCAGGAACTCACTCGGTCCGCGTGCGGGTCGACGCGGCGGCGCCGGTCTTCGTCTCGGCGGACGCGCGCTACGGCGTCGCGTGGACCGACCGTCCCCGCACACCCGGGCCCTTCGAGATCGCGATCGAGGGTGAGACGGGCGGCCTCGACGACACGGCGGAGCTCACGTTGACGATCCGCAACCGTCTCCCGCGGACCCTGCCCGCCGTGACGGTGGAGATCGGCCTCCCGACGGGGGCGGAGCTGACCGAGCGCGAGCGCAGACGCATCGGCGTGCCCGTCGAGCGCGGCGGAGGCGTGCTGACGCTTCATCTGCCCGCGATGAGGCCGGGGCAGCGGCGCGAGCTGCTGCTGCCGCTCCGCTGGTCGGTGGCGGGACGGCTCGAGGGGCTGGGCGTGGCGGCCTACGCGGTCGACCGCCCCGACGGAGTCTCCGTGCTCGCCCCGCGGACGGTGGAGGTGTCCCGATGAAGGCCGTGAAGCACGCGCTGACCGCGCTCTTGCTCCTGCTCTCGGCGAGCGCCTCTTCGAGTGACGCGCACGCGCAGGAGACGCGCCGCCGCGTCCCGCGCGGTGAGGTCACCGGGCTCGAGATGGGCATCGACGGATCGCTCGAGGCCATCCCCGGCGGGACCCTCCGCTGGTTCGTCGATCTCTACGAGGTCGTCGGGCGTCGCGATCTGCGCCCCGCGCCGAACGTGGCCCTCACCGTCACCGGCTCGTTCGCGCCGGGAGAGCCGCTCCTCGAGATCCGCACCGACGCGCAGGGGCGCGCGCGCCTCGAGGTGCCCATCCCCGTCGATCGCGACGAGGGCTTCCGCCTGCTGGTCCGCGCGGAGAGCCCGCGCCGCGTGGAGCGCACCTTCTCGGTGGACATCACGCTGGGCGCGCGCTGGGAGATGCGGCTCTCGACCGATCGGCAGCGCGCCGTCCCGGGCGGCGAGGTGTTCGCGCTGGGTCGCCTGGTGGACCGCGCGACCGCGCGCCCGATCGCGGGTGAAGAAGTCACGTTGACCTTCACGCAGAGCGGGGCGCCGACGCGGAGCCCGGCCGAGGTGACGACCGACGCGGCCGGGATGTTCTGGGCCCGCGCGCCGGCCCTCGACGAGCCGGGCGCGCTCTCTCTCCACGCCCGCTCTCGCTTCGCCGGGGCGAGCGCGCAGGTGACGGTGGCCCCCGAGACGCCGCCCACCCTCTGGGTCGAGGCGAGGCCCGATCGCCGGGTCTACGCCCCCGGAGACGCGGGCCGCGTGCGCGTCACGGTGCGCGCGCTCGATGGTCGCCCGATCGAAGGCGCCGAGCTGGAGTGGCCCGGGCGCGACCCGGAGGTGACGCCGCCGCGCACCGGCCCCGATGGCGTCGCGACCGTGCCGCTCGCCATCCCGACCGTGCTCGAGCGGGCCTGGGTCGATCGCAGCCTGCGGGTCGACGTCGCGGTCGTCGGTGTGGGGACGGAGTCGATCGCGGTCCCGCATCGCGTGGCGCGTGTGCCCTGGATCGCGGAGGCGACGGCGGAGGGCGGCGCGCTGATCCCGGAGATCGACGGCGCCGTGTTCGTGCGTGTGGTGGGCCCCGATGGGCGCCCGCGCGCGAACGAGGCGATCACGCTGCAGGCCCCGCGGCTCGGCGGCGCGCTGCAGGCGACCACGGACGACGACGGAGTGGCGCGGGTCTCGGCGCCCGTCGCCCCGAGCACGCGCCCCGACGGCTGCGGCGGCCCGACGTTCACCGAGGCGATCCTGCAGCTCGACGGGCACTCGCAGTCCTTCTGTCTCCCCGTCGACCCCGACGCGACCCTCGCCGTGCGCGGCGATGGAGACGGCGCCTTCGTCGTCACGCGGCGCTCCGGGGTGGCGCGGGCGCCGGTCGAGGTGACGGCGCTCGTGCGGAGCGCGGGGGGCTGGGTCCCGCTGTCGCGCACCCTGCTCGCGCCCGACGTGTCGCGCGGAGAGCTGGCCGCGGACGCGCACGGAGAGATCTGGTTGCGCGCGCGGCCCGTGCTCGCCGAAGGGCGCGCGGTGCGAGGCGGAGGCGTGCTGGTGTACCGGGCGCGCGAGGGTGGCGCGCTCACCGTCGAGGCCGGCGAGTCCGGCGCGCGCGTGGACGGAGGCGGCAGCGCCTTCGT
>SHBB01000684.1 GCA_004213565.1 Sandaracinaceae bacterium | reverse complement strand
TCGCGCCGCGCTCTCCGGGGAGCACCTGACCCTCGTGCAGGCCGCGAACGAAGGCAGCCGCGTGTCCTACTTCTCGGGGTCCCCCGACGGCAACGCGATGCGAATGACGGTGCGGATCCAGTCGGATCGGCTGCCGGAAGACATCATCTACCGCCTCGACTACCGACGGGCGCGCTGAGCCATGGGCACCGTCTCGGACGCCCGGTCAGCGACGCCGGTACTGGAGCGTGAAGCGCATCGCCTCGGGCATGCGGGGGCTGTCGGTGATCACCTCCACCTGGAGGCGGCCCTCGGCGGCGGGCGTGAAGATGTACCAGCGCGTGCCGCCCTCGGTCTGGAACACGTGCTCGAGCGAGCCGTCCTCGCGGAAACGCGCCGTGACGTTCATCGACTCGCCCTCCTGATCCCGCCGCCGGACGGTCTGTCCCAGGGGAGTCGTGAAGGCGCTCCCGTCGGAGAAGCGCACCGTGACGTCGTCGCCGTCGAAGCGGAGCGAGATGCGTCGGTTCACCGTGGTCCCGTCGCGGAGACGGGAGCGGGCGATGGCGCGGATGAAGAAGCTCATCGCGTTGGCCGCGCTCTCTGCGGCGCGGTCCACGACACGCTCGGCCTGCGAGACCGGCTGAGCCAGCACCCAGGTCCCCTCCACGCGCGCTCTGCCGTCCTGGGCGCTCACCGATCCGGCGACGAGCAGGACGAGCGACGCGACGGCGGGGCGGAGCAGTACACGCATGCGGGCAAAGTAACGCCCGGACGCATTCGCACAATCGAGGCGCCGTGCCTCAGGAGTATCGAGTCATGAGAGCGCTTGTCACCGGAAGTCGACTTCCTTTCGCCATCGAGCAGATCCGCAAGCTGGGGCGCATGGGACACGAGGTGCACGCCTCGGACGCGCTCTGGAGCGCGCCCGGGAATCACTCTCGCTTCTCGGCGGGGCACGTGGTCACGGCGCCCCCGCGCCACGAGCCCGAGCAGTTCGTCCGGGACATCGTGCAGTACCTGCGCGAGCACCCCATCGACCGCCTGATCCCGTCCTTCGAGGAGGTCTTCTATCTCGCCCGGCACCGTCGCCTTATCGAGGCGCACACCGAGCTGTTCGCGCCCTCCTACGACGTGCTCGCCGCGCTCCACGACAAGAGCACCATGGTCGAGCTCGCGCAGGAGCTAGGCGTGGACGTCGCGCCGACCCTCCTCGCGCGCGACCGGGCCGAGCTGGAGGCGGCGTGCCGTGACTTCCCCCGGTTCTTCGCGCGGCCGGCCTACACGCGCGGCGGGGTGACGCTCTTCACCAACGCGGGGCCGCTCGCCGGGGTGGTGCGCCTCGAGGACTGTCACCCGACGCCCGAGAACCCCTACCTGGTGCAGCCCTTCCTCGACGGCCGGGACCTCTGCACCCACTCGATCGTGCATCACGGACGCGTCGCGGCGCACGTCAGCTACATCCACCCGCTCACCCTCGAGCACGCGGGCGGCATCGTGTTCGAGTCGGTGGTGGTCCCCGAGACCCTGCGGGTGACCCGGCTCGTCGCGGAGGCGACCGGGTATCACGGCCAGATCTCGTTCGACTTCATGGAGACCGAGCAGGGCATCTACCTGGTGGAGTGCAACCCGAGGCCGACCGCGGGCCTGACGGTGATGCCGGACGCGATCTTCGACGACGGCATGATGGAACGGACCGGGGGCGAGACCCTCGTCGGCCCGGCCGGCGTCCAGCGCAAGCTCTCTCTCGCGCTGCTCCGCAACATGGTCGTGCACTGGGAGTCGCTGCCGGAGAACCTCGCGGCGCTCGCGTCGAAGACCCCGGACATCTACGCCGACCCGGACGACCTGGTGCCGCTCTTCTCGCAGCTCTTCGCCTACGGGAAGGTGCTGAAGTACCGGCTCGCGAACGGACGCGCCGACAACAGGGGGCGGAGCGACATCATGCAGGGCTACTTCGAGGACCTGACCTTCGACGGCGACGGAACCGTGCCCTCGTTCAGAACAGCTGCTCGGCGAGCTGCCTGAGCTTGCGCGCCCGGAGCGACTTCATCGCCGCCTCGCGCGCCGCCTCCACCGTGGGGCCGGCGCGCGAGACGTCCATCACGTCCAGGCCCATGACCGCGGCGGCGTCCGCGCTCGGCTCGAAGAGCACCACCCGCTTGTTCGCGGGGCGGAGCGCGCGCACCTCGCGGCGCAAGAGCAGGCGGAGCGGCGGGAAGAGCGACAGCGGGTTGCTGACGAAGATCACGTCCTCGTCGGTCGCGGCCAGCAGATCGACGTGAGCGGCCGAGGCGATGCCGCCGTCGACGAAGCGCCGCCCGGCGATCAGCACCGACTGGCAGACGCCAGGCACGGCGCCCGAGGCGGCCACCGCCGAGCCGACGTCGGTGGAGGGCGCGTTGCCGGAGCCGAACGCGACGCGCTCGCCCGTGTCGCGACAGACGGCGGGGATCCAGAGCTCCTCGTCCGGCCAGCGATCGCCGAACAGGGCGCGAAACCCGGCCGCCTGCGGCTCGAGGCTGACCGGGCCGTCGGGCATCAGGGCCGAGACGAGCCGGCCCGGCCGCGCTCGCCACGGGCGACGGATCGCGCTCGACAGATAACGCAGCGAGCCGGGGCGCCACGGAGGCCGCTGCGAGCGGGGCGGGAGCTCGTGGCTCGGCCGCACGTAGTGCTGAGCGATGGCGCGGCCCTCCGGGGTCAGCTTCCGGCCGCGGACGCGCGCCCCGAGGTCTCGCGCGCACATGCCCGCGCGGAGCAGCGCCGCGACCTGCGCGCCCGCGGAGGTCCCCACGATCAGCGTGGCGGTTCGCGCGTCGAAGCCGAGCGCGTCCTCGAGCGCGCGCAGGACGCCCGCGTGGAAGGCGTGCCCCACCGGACCGCCCGCGCCGAGGACGATGGAGACGCGCGTCATCCCATCCCGAGACGTAGGGGCGGGTCGGCGCCGCGCAAATCAGAAGGCATGGGCGAGGTAGACCGAGACCACCGGCCCTCCGGTCTGGCGGCTGAGCAGGAACAGGCCGCCTTCGACCGTCAAGCCGACGTACCATCGTGGCGCGACCTGGTAGTCGCCCTCCACCGCGAAGCCGATGTACGTCGTGCCGTTGCCGATTCCGCTCGGGCTCTCGTGCCCCGGCGCCTCGTCGCCGATCCACACGTCGAGGCTGTGGTAGCCCGTGACGCGGCCCCGCACCCCGAACTCGGCGATGAGCGTGGCGCCCACCTCGGCCGTCCAGGTCAGGACATGGTCGTAGCCCTCGGTGCGCAGCACGTAGCCGGCCGAGCCGGCCATGTACCAGCGATCGGCCGCGTACCCCGCGCCGAGCGAGAGCGGGAAGTCCCACGCGCCCGCGCCTATGCGGAGGGCGCCCACCGCCGGGTTGCCCTCGGCGGTGCCGTAGACGGTCTGGACCTCCTGCGCCCGCGCGAACGGCGCGCGCACGCCCCCCTCGAGCGCCATCACGAAGCGCCCCTCTTGCAAGAACTGCCAGCGCAGGCCGAGGAGCGGGTCCCCGGGCGTGACGTGGCTCTGGTAGCTGCCGTCGCGCGGGTCCTCGAGGTGAAACGTGCGGACCATCTCGGTGTGGAGCACGAGCGCGAGGTCGTCGACCAGGCCCAGCTCCGCGTACGCGCTGAGGAACACCTCGTGGTAGGCGCCGTATCCGTAGGTGTTTCCGTCGCCGGCGTGGAAGTCGAAGCCGTAGAGGTACTTCAGCCAGATCTTCACGTAGCCGTGGTTCTGATCGGGCGCCCACGGGCCGGCCGCGGCGGGGCTCGCCGAGAGCGTCACGGCGGCGGCGAGGAGGACCCCGAGCAGGCGGCGCATGGCGCATCATCGCAGATCGCGCGCGTGCCAGCGACGGACGCGCACGGTAGGCTCCCGCCGATGCACGAGCAGCCCCTGGCCGACGACCTCCTCGCCTACATCGAAGCCTCCCCGACCCCGTGGCACGCGGTCCGCGAGACCCGTCGGCGCCTGGAGGAGGCGGGCTATCGCGCGCTCGACGAGCGGGAGCGCTGGAAGCTCTCGCCGGGCGACAAGGTCTTCGTGATCCGCGGCGGCTCGTCGATCGCCGCGTTCGAACTGGGCACCGCGCCGCCGTCCGAGGCGGGGTTTCGCTTCGTGGGCGCGCACACGGACTCGCCCAACCTCCGGCTCAAGCCGCGGCCCCAGCGTCAGCGCGAGCAGATCCACCAGCTCAGCGTCGAGCCTTACGGCGGCGTGCTGCTCCACACCTGGCTGGATCGGGACCTCTCGATCGCGGGCCGCCTCCTGACGCGCGACGGAGACGGGCTCGCGGAGACCCTCGTGCGCTTCGACGCGCCGCTCGCGCGGGTGTCCAGCCTCGCGATCCATCTGCACCGCGACGTCAACGAGGAGGGGCTGAGGCTCAACCCGCAGGAGCACATGCTGCCGATGTTCGCGTTCGGCGGCGAGGCGCCCGCGCTCGAGGCCATGCTCGCCGAGCGGGCGGGCGTGGACCCGGCGGCCATCATCGGCTGGGACCTCTGCCTCTTCGACGTCCTGCCGCCGTCGCGCGGCGGGGTCGACGGAGAGATGATCTTCGCTCCCCGTCTCGACAACCTCGCGAGCTGCCATGCAGGTCTCAGCGCGCTGCTCGGCGCGGGCGACGCGACGAAGGCGAGCCGCGGCGTGGTCCTCTACGACCACGAGGAGTGCGGCAGCATGAGCCCGCAGGGGGCCGACTCGCCGTTCGTGCCGGAGCTCCTCGAGCGGCTCGCGCGCGCCTTCGACGACACGAGCGACGCCTACCCACGGGCGCTGGCGCGTTCGTTCCTCGTCTCGGCCGACATGGCGCACGCGGTGCACCCCAACTACGCCGACCGCCACGAGCCCGAGCACAAGCCGCGGCTCGGCGCCGGCCCGGTCATCAAGACCAACGTCAACCAGCGCTACGCCACCGACGGCGAGAGCGCGGCCCGCTTCAAGCGCTGGTGCGCCGAGGCCGACGTCGTCCCGCAGGAGTTCGTCACCCGCAGCGATCTGCGCTGCGGCTCCACCATCGGCCCCATCAGCGCCGGCCGGCTCGGCGTGCGCGCGCTCGACGTGGGCAACCCGATGCTCTCGATGCACAGCTGCCGCGAGATGGCGGCCTCGGCCGACGTGGCGCCGATGATCGCGGCGCTGCGCGTCTTCCTGTCGCGCCTCGACTGACCACGACTGATCGAGCTCAGGGGCGCGGGAACGACACCGCCTCGTAGGGATCGCGGATCACCGCCGCGCCCGCCCAGTGGCTGGTCAGGAAGTCGAACCACGCCGTGGCGCCCACCTCGCTGTCGCCGATGTTGCCGTGCGTCGCGGTCCGCACCTCGCCGTCTCCGCGCACGAGGTCGAACTGGAGCAGGCCCCCCGTCGCGCCCTCGATGTTCGCCGAGAGCGGCCCGGTGACGACCTCGAAGCCGGGCTCCTCCCGGAGCAGCGGCTCGACGATCGGGACGTC
>SHBB01000683.1 GCA_004213565.1 Sandaracinaceae bacterium | reverse complement strand
GCGGCTACTCCGGCGGCGGCGCGGGCTACTGCGACGACCGGACGGCGGGCGGCGGCGGCTCGTTCAACGGCGGCGCCGCGCAGGTCAACGTCGAGGGGACCCGCGCCGGCGACGGCGAAGTCACCTTCACCTGGTAGTCGACCTCGGGGGAGCGGGAGTCCATTCATGAGCCAGCCCTCGCTCCCCAGCGTGCAGGCCTACCTGGCGCGCTTGCCCGAGGGCGTGGACTCCTACCCCCAGTGCATGATCAAGGCGGCGCCGCTCGTCGATCAGCTCGCGATGAAGCCGCTCCCCGACGCGCTGCTCGGGGAGCTGCCCGAGCGTGTGGTCGAGCTGGTGCGCAACCCACCGATGGTGTCGGCCTGGATCCCCGAGGTCGTCGCGATGACCTACTCCATCAGCATCCGGGACTGCTTCTTTCCGCCCGGCGTCGGCGACGTGGCGTACGAGGCCTGGGCGTACGAGCGGAACCGTCGGATGCTCTCCACCCGCCTCTACCGCGCCTTGTTCCTCCTGGTCTCTCCCGACCGCCTCTTCAAGCAGATCGGCCCGCGGTGGTCGCGCATGCGCAGAGGGAGCGAGCTCGAGGTGCTCGAACATCGAGCGGGCTTCGTGCGCTTGCAGACGCGCTACCCACCGTACCCTGCACGACGACTCCGTCGCGCTCGGGATGAAGGGCGCCTTCCGCGCCGTGGCGGAGCTCGCCGGGGCCAAGGACGTCCGCGCGGAGCGACCGAAGGTGGGCGAGACCACGACCGAGTTCACGATCCGCTTCACGACCTGAAGCGACGCGGGGCGATCCCGATCTTCACGCGAGCGCTGGATCACCTCCCGAGACGGGAGTGACCATTCTTCGTGCGATCGTTCCATGCTGCGGCGCGAGGCCGGGTCAGCGGCCGACGGAGGGACAGACGTAGTCGCCCACGGGCGGCGGCAGCGGGGCCTCGTCGTCGGTCTCGTCCGCGTTGGCGCGGGCCCCGGCGTTGCGCTCCACGATCACGGGGCCGTAGTAGCTCACGGGCGGCGACGCGACCTCGTACACTCGGAAGCCCTCGTCGACGGTGTTGTCGGTGACGCAGAGGGCCCCGCCGCGCTGCCAGAGGCGAAACTCCACGTCGTTCCAGACGGAGCTCGTGATGCTGACGTCCCGCGCGTAGACGTTGATGATCCGGTTGTCGAAGTCGGAGCCGTTGAAGGTGCAGCCGTCGAAGACGTGGACGGGCGCCGGGTCGTTCGCCTCGGCCGCGTTGTTGGAGAGCGAGATGAAGCCCCCCGTCTCGAGCGCGTAGCCGAAGCGAGGGTGCGAGCGGCTGATGTTCGTGAAGGTCGTGTCGTACCAGTACACGTGGCTCGCGAACTCCTTGACGATGCGCCGCGTCGCGATCGACAGCTCGCACCCGACGAAGGTGATCGAGGAGTCGGTCGTCCAGTCGTGGTCCTGGCTCCTCAGCTGCACGACGTCTGCGTCCTCGCCGAAGACGTTCGAGAAGCGGCTGTTGGTGAACACCGCGTCGAGGTCCGCGGGCGTCGACGCGTAGTCGTAGAGCAGGCAGCGCGCCGCCCCGATGGCGTCGGTCAGGCTGCCGTTGCCCTCCGCGACCACGTCGTCGCAGACGCAGTCGGTCATGTTCGAGACGGTCCAGTTGCCCGTCGCACGGATCGTCGCGAAGAAGCCGATCGCGCTCTGGTCGTCGCTCCACACGTTCCGGACCTCGACGCCGTAGAGGTCGAAGGAGCTCTCGAGCTTCCAGGCCCACTCGGCGCTCCGGTTCGCGTCGAGCGTGAGATCTCGAATGGTCGTGACCCCGGTCGCCTTCTCGACGACGACGCCCCGGCTCATCTCGGTGCCCGCCATCAGCGTCGCGCCCTGGCCGTCGATGATCTGATCTCCGTCGGCGTCGATGCGCAGCGTCGAGTCGAAGAGGTAGGTGCGACCCGCCGTGAAGTAGACGTGCTCTCCCGAGTCGAACGCGGCCTGGATGGCGTCCGTGTCGTCGGTCACGCCGTCGCCCGTGGCTCCGAACCCGTCGACGGGCATCCCGACCGGGCCCGCGTCGGGCATCTCCGGCGCTGCGTCCCGCGCCTCGAACCCCGCGTCCGACTCGGGGCCCGCGTCCGATGAGCCGCTCGATCCGTCACGCGTCGCCGCGTCCGCGCAGGGCGCGTCCTCGCACTCGACCGGGCTGGGCTCGCAGCCCGCGAGGAGAAGGAACCCGAGCGCGAGATGCGGGAGCGGACAGGAGAACGCCGATCGATTCATGCCTCGACCGTAGTGGCTCGGGCGACGCCCCGGCGGGGGCGAATCGTACGCCGTACGGCGCGGGCGTCGGCTATCGTAGGCGGTCGATCATGCCCGTGGAGCGCTCGATGCGGCGGGCGGCGGCGCGCTGGAGGAGGTCGCGGGCGCCGACGATCAGGACGGAGCGCCGCGCGCGGGTGACGGCCGTGTAGACGATCTCGCGGGTCAGCAGGCGAGGACTGTCGGTGTCCGGGAGCAAGAGGCAGACGGCGTCGTGCTCGCTGCCCTGCGCCTTGTGCACGGTGGTGGCGTAGCCGAGCTCGATCGCGCCGCGGACGGCCTCGATGGGGTGGGCGACGAAGCCGTCCTCGCGCCGGAAGACGGCGGAGGGGCGCGGAGACTCGCCCTCCTCGGCCGTGAAGAGCACCATGCCCTGGTCGCCGTTGAAGAGGCCGCGCTCGTAGTCGTTGCGGTGCACGAGCACGGGCTCGCCCGCGAGCAGGAGCGCGGCGCCGACGGACGCGCGCGCGTCGGCGGTGAAGCGGCGGTGGAGGCTCTCGTTGATCGCCTCGACGCCGGTCGGTCGGGCCGCCGAGCGAGTCACGCAGAGCAGGCGCGCGCGCTCCATGAACGCGAAGAGCGGAGCCAGCCCCTCCGGGTCGAGCAGGCGCCCCGCGTCGTGTCGCCAGGTCTGGGTCGCCCGCTGACGCATCTTGGACGGACCGCGCACGCGCTCGGCGTACCAGGCGTCCAGGAGCGCCTCGCGGTCGAGCGTGGTCCGGGGCTCGAAGAGGGAGACGCCGCCGAGCGCTTCGAGGCGTGGGGGCAGCGCCTCGAGCTGGCCGAGCGCGTCCGGGCGGGAGGGGAGCCCGCCCTCGAGGGGCGCGAGCGCGGGGACGGAGCCGGCGTTGAGCGCCCGGGCGACGTGCAGGACGTTGAAGCCCTCGGGCTGAGTGGGGTCCATGCGGTGGCTCTTCTCGAGGTGCACGGACGCGATGGGCGCGGCGCCGCCGAGGTCGCGGAACACGGCGCCCGCGGCCACGCTGGGGAGCTGCTCCGCGTCTCCGAGCAGCACCAGCCGCGCCTGGGGATGCAGGGACTCCACGAGCCGCTCCATCAGGAAGACGTCGATCATCGACGACTCGTCCACCACCACGAGGCGCTCGCTCAGCGGGTTGCCCATGTGGTGGCGGAAGGCGCCGCGGCTCGGTGACCAGCCCAGGAGGCGGTGGAGCGTCTTCGGCTCGGGCAGCGCGTCGAGGAGCGCGAGGTCGCCGTCGCTCGGCTCGGCCACCGCGCGGAGGCCGCCTTCGATCGCGCGGCGCATGCGGTCGGCGGCCTTGCCGGTGGGCGCGGCGAGCGCGATGGCGCTGGAGTCGAGCGCGAGCTGCGAGAGGGCCGCGCGCAGGATCGCGACGACGATGGAGGTCTTGCCCGTGCCCGGACCCCCGCTGATCACCGTGAACGGGGCGCGCAGCGCGGTGGCCACCGCCGCCTCTTGTTCGTCGGTCAGGACCATCGGGCCGCGCGCGCCGTGGGCCGGGCGCTCCCGCAGCATCGCGAGCGCGGCGTCGGGGTCGACCGCGCCGAGGGTCGCGCCTCCGCGCGTCCGGATGCGCTCGGCGAGGCGCTCCTCTACCGCGCGCACGCGCTCGAGATAGAGGTGGCCGTCCTCGATGACGAGCGGTCGACGGAGCTCGGGCGGACCGAAGAGCGTAGGCGGCGCGTCGAGCAGCGCGTCGATGCGCGCGATGACGTCGGGGCTCGCGCCGAGGAGCGCGCGGGCCCGCGGGCCGATGCCGGAGAGCGCGACCCGGGTGGAGCCGCGGGCCAGGGTCTCGAGCGCGACGAGCAGGACGCAGAGCAGCGCGAGGTGGTCCTCGGGATCCGGCAGGGCGGCGAGCCGCGCGAGCTCCCACGCGAGGTGCGCGTCCTCCTCGGCGATCTCCGAGCGCGCGATCTGCTCGCGCATGATGTCGGGCAGCGCGTCCGGCAGCCGCGGGTCGGCCCCGAAGCCGCCGCGCACCCGCGCCGCGCCGTGCGCGCTCCACCCGAGCGTCATCGCGCGCCCTCCCGGCTGCGGAGCGGCAGCGCGAAGCGGCGCTCCAGAAAGTCCTCCGCCTCTCCGGGCGGCGGCGGCGCGTGCGCGAGCGCGTCCCGGACGGGGCCGTAGCGCGACTGCCCGCCGTTCCAGCGCTCGGACACGAAGACGACCGAGTCCACCAGCTGCTCGCCGCGGACGTCGTCGAGCCGATCGGCGAGGCGCAGCACGGCCTCGACGGGGAGCAGATACGCGTGCGGTCGCCCGAGCAGCTCGCGCACCAGGCTCTTCAGCCAGGCCGCCGCGTCCTCGGCCGCGAGCGGGCGGAAGCCGATCTGGACGGGGCCCGCGCCGTCGCGGTCTCCGTAGAGCTGGGCCGCCACGTGACGGGTGGGCGGCGCGCCGCTCGCGGAGAGGGCCGCGTGATCGAAGAAGGCGCGCAGCGCGTGGCGGAGCTCGTTGACCTGCCCGCGCTCTCCCGGGGTGCGCCGGACGAGCGGGGTGACCGACGCGCGCACGTCGCCGAGCCGGAGCAGCTCCGTGCGCCCGACCAGCTCCACGCGCAGCGGGCGGCCGCTGCCCGGCTCGCGGGGGTCGTCCTCGAAGGTCACCACGATGGGGTCCGCGATGCGCTCGCTCTCCTCCGCCGCCTGGGCCGCGCCGAAGCGGAGCCGCGCGATCTCCTCGGCCGGACCGAGCGCGTCCCACGCGGTCTGCCAGCGATCGAGGATCTCGAAGTGCCGCGCCGCCTCGATGTGCGCGATCGCGCCCAGCGGCCAGCGGCCGTGCGCTTGCTGTCGGGCGATGCGCGCGGCGTACATCTCGCGCATCGCGCCGCGCCCCAGCGCCCCGTCCACGAAGGCGCCGCGCAGGGTGACGGTGGAGTCGAGGATGGACGGCGCGAACGGCTCGTCCGCCGCCGCCTCCCCCGCGTGCAGCTCGTCTTCCTCGAGCCGCAGCACCGTGCGGGTCCAGCCCTGGAGAGGGCACTCCAAGAACTTCCGCAGCGCCGAGAGCGAGAGCCGTAGGGTCCGCGCGCCGCGGTCGCTCCGGCGGCGCTCGGGGATCGACGCGAGGCCGAGCACCTCGGCGAGCGCGGGGTCGCGCACGACCCGGCGGGTGGCCTCGGCGACGCCGGCCGCCGCGAGCGCCTCCCCGCGCCCGTCT
>SHBB01000682.1 GCA_004213565.1 Sandaracinaceae bacterium | reverse complement strand
GCCGCGCGCGCGCCGAGCTTCGACCGCGGAGCGCGCCGCCGCCCCCGCGCCCGGCCCCCATCGTGCCGAGGCCGCCGAGGCCGACCTGCTGCTGCTCCGCGTTGAGCACGCCGTCGCTCTCCCCCGCCTCGGCGTCCTCGTCGCCCGTCCAGTGGGGCACCGAGCTGCGCCGGTCGACGCGGAAGGCGCGGAACATCGCCTCGCTCTCGAGCACGAGGAGCGAGGTGTGTCGGCTCATCACGCCGAAGCCCTTGCTCAGCGCGATGATGCGTCCGCGGTCCGAGCCGTCGCCCTCGAGCTGGAGCTGCTCGATCTGCTTGGCGGCCCAGAGCTGCGGCACGAAGCGGTTGCCCTCGGCGTCGCTCGGGACGAGCTCCACCGGGTAACGCTCCTCGAAGGGGCGACCGGCGACGCTGCCGTGCAATCGCACGCTCCCTTGCACGCGCTCGCGATCCATGCGCGCCACCACGATGACCTCCTGGCCCGCGCGGATGGTCGGCAGCGCGGTCGGCGCCACGTCGCTGAGCCCGTCGGGCAGCTCCAGCCGGGGCGACTCGAGGGACGCGCCGTAGCTCGTCTCGAGGACCGCCATCGCCGCCGCGCTCGCGCGCTGCCCGGGGACGTACGGCACGTAGTGCCCGCCGCCGGCCCGCGCGATGGCGCCGAGCACCATCGTGTCCGCGTCGCCGCCGATGCCCACGGTGCTGATCGCGACGCGCTCGCGCTCGACCAGCCCGCGCGTCTCGGCGGAGATCGACGCCGCCCGGCGGTAGCCGACCGACGAGGTGCCGTCGCCCACGTACATGACGTGGAGCTCCCGGCCGTCCCGCCGCTCGCCCGCCGCGGTCGCGACCGCCTCCGCGAGCACCGCCACGAGATCGGATGCCCCGGCCGGCTCGACCGAGTCCAGCCACTCCTCCGTCGCGCCCGCGATCTGCGCGCTCGGGCCCTGCAGGCCGCCAGGCATGGCGCGGCACTGGTAGTCGCACGCGAGCACCGTGAAGCGGTCGCGCCGGTCCATCTCACGCACGACGCGCGACGTCAGCGCCACCGCGCGGTCGTAGCGCTCGCCGACCATCGACTGGCTCGCGTCGACGACCATCACGTAGTCGCGCGCGCGCCGCTCCGTGGCGCGGGGCAGCTCCGGCCGCAGCGCGAAGGCGACGTACGGGCGGTCGTCCTCGGCGAGCCGGCGCTGGAGATCGTTGACCTCGCGGTCGCGCTCGCGGCTGTCCTCGGGCGGCGCCTCCGCCGCCTGGCCGCGGAAGGTCCACCAGCGCAGGTCGCGCTCGCCTCCCGGCAGCGCGTAGTCGATGACGAGATCGCCCTTCGGGAGGAAGTCGCGCTCCTCCATCGCCAGGCGCGTCGCGCCCTCTTCCTGGCGCGTCGAGAGCGCGTAGCCGCGCGGGCTGACCCCGTCGGCGCCGGCCACCCGCACGTCGACCTCGAACTGGCCGACCTGCGTCGAGGCGTCGTTCGAGTGCGCGAGGGGGTAGACGTAGCGGCGGCGCGCGCCCTGCGGCTGCACCGTCTGCGTGTAGGCGAGGGTCACCCGCCGCTCGCCGTGGGCGGGGATGGGGAAGACGCGCAGCTCGAACTGGCCGCCGCGCTGCCACTCGAGGAGCGCCGGGTCGTGCCAGGGGCCGGGGACCCAGATGAACTCCTCGCTGTCGTCGCGCCGCGCCACCGGCGTCGCGTTCCGGATCACGCCCCTCCAGATCTGCGCCGCGCGATCGCGCTCCACGAAGGAGCCCTCCTCCATGCGGCCCTCGACGTCGAGCGCGAGGCTCGCGATCTGCGCGTCGGGCGGCAGGGGGAAGCGGTAGATGCCCTCGAGCGTGTGGTCGCCGTCGTTGCGGAAGACCTCCTCGATCTCCGTGCGCGCGACGTTGCCGACGATGCGCACCGTCACCTTGTGGCTCGCGAGGGCGAGCGGGCGCTCCTGGTCACCGCGCTGACCGGGCCGCCGCGCGCGCAGCGAGCCGATGCCCGCGAGGCTCTCGGAGCGGGCGTCGTCGTCGGCTTCGATCGCGCCGAGCTCCGACCACGCGACCGAGCTCGACAGATCCGTCACCGGCGCCACGGAAGGCGGCGCGCTCGGGCGCAAGATCCCCTCCTCGCCCGCGCGGACCTCGGCGCGCGCGCCGCCCCGGTCCCGCACCGCCACCACGCCGCGGGTGACGCGCACGCTCGTCATCTCGTCGGTCGCGCTGACCACGAGCTCCGTGCCCAGCACCTCCACCGCGCCGGTCGGCGTCTGGATGTTCAGGTTGGGGCCGTCCGCGAGGTGCGCGACGTCGGCCACGATCTCTCCGCTCCGCAGATCCAGCGCGCGCGGGCCCTCTCCCGTCAGCGCGACCTCGGTGGCGTGGTTGAGCACGACCACCGAGCCGTCGCCGAGGGAGAAGCGCGCGCGGGTCCGCGCGTCGGTGCGCAGGACCGAGCCGGTCGGCGCGCGCTCGCCGGCGCCGAGCGCCACGAAGCCGTCCTGGCCGGGCCGCTGGACCGAGACGCCGCTCTGCCCGTCGTCCGCGGCGCGCTCGACGACGCCGAGCGTCCCTTCGAGCCCCGCGCTGGCCACCTGCGGCGCCGGATCCGCGGCGTCGTCGCCGCCCCAGACGAGGAGCCCGACCGCGGCCGCCGCCGCGACGGCGATCATCCCCGCGACGGGAAAGAAGAGGAGCTTGCCCATGCGGCGCTTCGTGCCCTTCTCGGCCGTCTCCGCGGCGGCGTCGGGCTTCGCGCGCGGCGTCTCCGCGTCGGAGCGCGCGGGCATGGCCTCCGTCTTGGCGAGCGTGCCGGCGGCCGGCGCGTCGGCGCTGCGTACGCCGCTCGACGAGGGCAGGTCGGGGCTCGCGAACCCCGGGTTGGTGATGCGCCCCGGATCGGCGTCGTCCTCGAGGTCGGCCTGTTCGTCCAGAGAGGCCTGTTCATCCAAAGAGGCGAGGACCCGCGCTTCGAAGTCGACGGGCATCACGAAGTCGGCGCCCGCCTCGCGGACCCGGTCGGCCGCGGCGGTGGCCTCGTGGCGCAGATCGCGCGCCTCGTCGTCGTCCACCAGGAAGTCCGCGTGGCGCTCGATCGCCGCGGCGTCGCCGTCGACGATCGGGGCCAGGTCGTCCAGGAAGGCCTCGTACTTCTCTGCTCGCTCGCTCATCGTCCGGCCCCGTCGTTCGGCAGCTGATCGCTCAGCTGGTCCTTCAGCATCGTCCTCATCCGCGCGAGAGCGCGGCTGACGCGCTTGCGCGCCGCCGCCTCGTCGATCCCGCAGGCCTCCCCGATCTCGCGATAGGCGAGCCCGCCGTCGTACCGGAGCACCACCGCGTCTCGCTCGGAGGGCTTGAGCCTCTCGAGCGCGGCCCGCACCACCTCGGCCCGCCGTCGCTTCTGGAGCGTCTCGTCGGGCAGCTCCGCGTCGGCCTCCGCGTCGTGCACGAGCTTGAGCTTCCGCTCGCGCCGCACCCGCGTCTCGACCTTCCGCGCGCACTTCCGCCGCGCGATGCCGCAGAGCCACGCCCGGATGGAGCCGTCCCCGCGGTAGCTCCCCATCGCGCGGTGCGCGGCGATCAGGACCTCCTGGGCGATCTCCTCCGCCTCCGCCTGACTGCCGAGCAAGGCCATGCACAGCCTCCCCACCGCTTCACCGTGCGCCCGGGCGCAGGCCGCTACCGCTTCTCGGTGCTGCCCCTCCCGTATGAGCACGGCGATGGGATCCATCGGATCCCCGCCCGCCTCCGCGTGTGCCTGCATCTCACTCCCCATGTGCCTGCGACACCACGATCCGTGACCGTTCTTGGCTCACGGACCCCTCACTTTTCCTGAAAGACCCACGATTTCATGGGCTCTGCGACCGGTACCGAGCGTGCTAGCCCCGAATCAAGCGCTTCGCGCTTGCTCCGGGCCTAGCAGTTCTAGTCAGGCGCTTTTCGCAAAAGCCCCTCGCTGCGGCGGCAAAGCCGCCTTCGCTTCACCCGAAAACGACGCGCCTGCGGCGCTTCTAGCCCCAAATAACAGGCACATTGTGGAACCAGGCGCTGGATTTGGGGCTAGCGTGACGGTCGGGGGTGAGGCGAGACGACTCGGACGGTGTGAGACCACGCCCCGCCGAGCCTTGAAGTCGGCGCCCCCGCTGCCTAAGTGACGTACGACTTTCGGCCTTTTTCGTTCGAGGAGCCTCATGACCAAGCTCGCCCCCCCGGAGAAGCGCATCGCCATCGGCCGCAACCACGACGGTCGCCTGGAAGCGTTCTACATCAAGCCGGACGGAGTCCTCCGGCACAACTGGCAGAACCGACCGAACTCGCTCTGGAAGGGCGAGGAGAGCCTCGAGGTGAAGGCCACCCAGGTCGCGGTGGGCGTCAACGCCGACGGGCGCCTGGAGATCTTCTACCTCTCGCCCGAGGGCGACGTGCAGCACGACTGGCAGACCGAGCCCGGCGGCGACTGGCACGGCGCGGAGAGCCTCGGCGCCAAGGGCCGCGCGCTCGACGTCTCGAGCAACGCCGACGGCCGGCTCGAGCTCTTCTGGGTCGGCGACGACGGCGCCCTCTGGCACGACTGGCAGCTCGAGCCGAACGGCGACTGGAGCGGCAAGGAGAAGCTCGGTGAGAAGGCCATCGACGTCGCCGTCGGTCGCAACGAAGATGGACGGCTCGAGGTCTTCTACCTCGGCGCGGCGGGCCAGCTCTGGCACGACTGGCAGACCGAGGCGAACGGCGACTGGCACGGCGCGGAGCAGCTCGACGGCACGGGCAAGCAGGTCGTCGTGGCCAGCAACGCGGACGGCCGCCTCGAGGTCTTCTGGACCGACGTCGACGGCCACGTCTGGCACGACTGGCAGACCGAAGCGAACGGCGACTGGAGCGGCCGCGAGGACCTGAACGTCATCGCCCAGCGCGTGGCCATCGCCGAGAACCGCGGCGGCCGCCTGGAGCTGTTCTACATCGACCAGGACGCCCACATCCGGAACCTCTGGCAGATGGAGGCCAACGGCGACTGGGGCAGCGACGGCGAGAGCCTCGGCGCCAAGGCGACCGACCTCGCGGTCGGACAGAACGCGGACGGCCGCCTGGAGATCTTCTACGCGGGCCCGAACGACGAGATCTGGCACAACTGGCAGCCGGCCCCCGGTCGCGGCCCGTGGAGCTCGATCGTGCAGTACGAGGGCGGCCCGCCGCCCGTCGGCTGAAGAGGAGGAGATTTCTTGGAGGGCCTGAACGCAGGCCCTCCCCCCATGGGGCAGAGCGCCCATGGGGCCCCCCTCCCGGACTACGCCGGCCCTCGCTTCGCTCGGGCCGCGACCCCAGCGGCGGGGCGCTGGGGCCCCCGCGGCTCGCGCTCGCGCTTCGCGCTCGCTGGCCGCCCTGGCGCGGTCGCCGACTGCGCTCGCTCGTCGTTCGCCGGTCAGCCTCCCGCACTACGCCGGCCCTCGCTTCGCTCGGGCCGCGACCCCAGCGGCGGGGCG
>SHBB01000681.1 GCA_004213565.1 Sandaracinaceae bacterium | reverse complement strand
GAAGCCCGGCGCGCCTTCGCTCGAGCCGGGCGGCCCGTTCTCGTCCCCGCGATCGCCGAGGGTGTGGCCGATGTCGCGCGGGTCGCACATGAGGCCCACGCTCGCGACCAGGTGCATCGCGTTGCCGATGCCGCGCAGGGCGTCGAGCACCAGCGCCCGGCTCACCGCCTGCGCGCGCACGAGATCTTCCGGCACGGTCAGCCAGAAGCTCGTCGTGTGCATCTGCATCTCGGGGAGCCGCACGTCGCCGTACCCGACGTTCTCGTGGGTGTGGAACTTGATCTTCTTGTAGCCGACGACCTTCTCGACGACGCTGACCTCGCCGACGCCGGCCGCGAGCGCCACGCCGCCGCCAGCTCCGCCCTCGATCACGGCGCCCTTGATCACGGCGGCGTCGTCCTCGCTCGTCACCGTGACCTTCGTGTAGGTCATCGCGTCGGTGTAGTAGTCGGGCTCGACGTGGCGCACGTACGCCTTGTGGTTCTCGAAGTCGAGCCGCTCGACCTGGTACTGCTCGCCGTCGTGCTGGTAGATGGCCTGCTCGTGCAGCATCGTGTGCGTCGAGCGCCAGTCCATCTCCGCGAAGTTCTTGTTCGTGTCGAGATCGATGATGACGAAGTTGTCCCAGCTGAGGCTGCGGAGCGAGACGTGGTTGGCGGGGTAGGCGTCCGTCGCCCAGTGCCAGACGGTCTTGCCCTCCCCGTTCGGCGCGGCGTGCACCACCCGGTGGGTCTCCAGGAACCCCAGCGCGTCCTTCACCGCGTCCTCCGGCACGTCTCCGAAGGGCTCCCCCTCCTCGAAGGGCAGCTCGAAGGCGGCGCACTTCAGGTGCTGGACGAGGATCTCGACGTTGTCGGGATCGATCCGCGCGTGCTCGATGGGCGCCCCGAGGAGGAAGCGCGGATCGGTGGCGACGTACTGGTCGATGGGGTGGCTCGAGGTCACGAGCAGCGAGAGCGCGGCCTCCTGGCGCCGCCCGCTCCGGCCGAAGCGCTGCCAGAGCCCCGCGACGTTGCCCGGGTAGCCGGCGCACACGACCGCGTCGAGGCTGCCGATGTCGATGCCGAGCTCCAGCGCGTTCGTGGCCACCACGCAGCGGATGCTGCCGCTCCGGAGCCCCTTCTCGATGCGCCGCCGCGTGTCCGCGAGGTAGCCGCCTCGGTAGGCCACGATGAGATCGGGATCGATCTTGTCGGCCGTCAGGCGGTCGCGGAGGTACTTGAGCATGGTCTCGACGCTGTTGCGCGACTGCCCGAACACGAGGGTCGGCACCTCCGCGCGCACCAGGTCCGCCGCGAGCCGGACCGCCTGCTTGATGTAGCTCGCCCGGATGCCGAGCTCCGGGTTCACGACCGGCGGGTTGTAGAGCATCACGTGCCGCGGCCCCGTCGGCGCGCCGCTCTCGTCGATGACCTCCACGGGCTGGCCGAGGATGCGGCCGGCGTGCTCGCCCGGGTTGCCGATCGTGGCCGACGCGAAGAGGAAGACGGGGTCGCTGCCGTGGAAGCGCGCGATGCGCTGGAGCCTGCGCAGCACGTTCGCGAGGTGGCTGCCGAACACACCGCGGTAGGTGTGCAGCTCGTCGAGCACGACGTAGCGGAGGTTGGCGAAGAAGCGCGCCCACGCGGCGTGGTGGGGGAGGATGCCCGCGTGGAGCATGTCCGGGTTGCTGAGCAGGATGCCGCTCCGCTCCCGCGCCGCCCGCCGCGCGTCGCCGGGCGTGTCGCCGTCGTAGGTGACCGCGCCGTGATCGAGCCCGGCCTGCTTCATCAGCCCGCGCAGCGCCTCCTCCTGATCGCGGCTCAGCGCCTTGGTCGGGAAGAGATAGAGCGCGCGCGCCTCGGGCTCCCGGGCGAGCCGATCGAGGACCGGCAGGTTGTAGCAGAGGCTCTTTCCGGACGCGGTCGGCGTCGCAACCACGACGTGCTTGCCGGCCTTCGCCAGCTCGAAGCTGCGGGCCTGGTGCGCGTAGAGCTGGTCGACCCCGCGGTTCAGCAGCGCCTCGGCGACCTGGGGCGCGAGCGCGTCGGGCACGGGCGCGTAGACGGGATCGCGCGCCGGCACCTCCTCGTCGAGCACGATGCTGCGCTTCAACCCCGCGTCCGCGCGCCAGGTGTCCAGCACGGTGCCGAGGCCCCGCGACGCGGCCCACGGAGCCGGAGGGCGCCCCGCGAACCCTTCCCCGGAAAACGGCAGCTCTCCCATGGAGACGCACTGTACGGATGTGCCGTACGCGCGCGCAAGCAGAGACGCCCGGCCAGCGCGCCTCGAGACCCAGGGTCCGACCGCAACCCCGCGAAACAATTGACTTCACGTCCGCAGCCCCGCGGAGGCCGCGCCGCTCGCACCCCGATCGCGCGCACATGCTCAGAGAGGCCGTGCGTCAGAGAGGCCGTGCCTCAGAGATCCAGCGTCTCGAGCTCCTCGACGGTCAGGAAGCGCTCGGCGTCCTGGACGACCAGCGTCCCCTCGGGGGTCGCGACGGCCCCACGCGCCGCGTCGAGCTCGCGGAGCCGCCAGGGGTCGACGCCGATCAGGTCGAGCGCGCGATCGACCCGGAGGAGCAGATGGCGCCCCCCGCTCTCGACCCGCACGAGGTGGTCGTCCACCGTCGGCGGGCGCGGCGGCATGCCCAGCCGATGACGCATCGAGATCACGGGGAGGACCTCCCCTCGGACGTTGAGCACGCCCTCGACCGCCGCGGGCGCGTCCGGCAGCGGCTCCACCGCGGCGCTGGGCAGGACCTCCACCACGAGCGAAGCGGGCAGCCCGATCCGACGTCCGTCGACCTCGAGCAGGAGCACGTCGATCAACGCCTCGGGCATGGCTCCCTCAGGATACCCCACGAGCACTTCCTCCGTCGGGGCGTAGCTGCGGTATCGTGCCTCTCGTGAGCGGGTCGATGGGGGAGGTGAAGCGATGGTTCGGGGCGCGCACGGGCTTGGAGCTCGAGCGCATGGGCCCGGACCACGTGCGCCAGGCGATCGAGGGCGCGATGCGCGACGCCGGCTGCCACGACGAGGCCGCGTTCGTGGCGCGCCTGCAGCGCGAGCCGTCGCTCTTCGACGATCTCGCCAACCGCCTCACGGTCGGCGAGACCTACTTCTTCCGCGACGCCTGGCACTACGCGCTGATCGCCGAGCAGGTGCTGCCCAAGGTGGCCGCGCGGCAAGCGGCGGGCGGCCCCGGGCTCCGCGCGTGGAGCGCGGGGTGCGCGAGCGGCGAGGAGATCTACTCGCTGGCGATCCTCCTGGCGGACGAGGGGATGCTCCCGACGGCGCAGCTCTGGGCGACCGACCTCTCGGCGCAGGCGTTGGCCCTCTCGGGGCGAGGGCGCTACCGGGAGTGGTCCCTGCGGGCCGAAGAGGCGAAGCGCGCGCGGCGACACATGCGGGACGTGGGCGGCGTCTACGACCTCGACGCCCGCATCAAGGACGCGGTGCGCTTCTCCCGCCTCAACCTCGCGAGCGATCCGCCTCCGGCCGCGGAGCTCGACGTGATCTTGTGCCGGAACGTGCTCATCTACTTCGCGCAGGACGCGGTCCCGGAGGTCGTCGAGCGGCTCGCGGGGGCGCTGGTGGATGGAGGGTGGCTGCTGACGGGACCGTCCGATCCCCCCCTGCACGCCGTCGGCGGGCTCGAGGCGATCGTCACGCAGCAGGGCGTCGTCTATCAGCGCCGATCCACCCCTGCGCCGCCGCCGCGCCCTCGCTCGCGTCGCAGCGACGCGCCCGGCCCCCGCAAGGCGTTGCCGCCCGAGCCCGAGCCGGAGATCACGGGGGTCCGACGCCTGGCCGACCTGGACCCCCTCGGCGCGTTGACCGAGATCGAGCGCATCGAGGCGCGCGGGGACGCCGACGAAGACCATCGCATCATGCACGCAACCTTGCTCATCGCCCTCGACCGCCACGAGGAGGCGGAGGCGGTGCTGGACCGCACGCTCGCCAGCTCGCCCCGCGCCGTCCGCCCGACGACGAGATCCTGCGTGCGCGGACGATCGCGATCGCCCAGTCGATCGAGACGCGGCCCGAGTCGGTCGCCGAGGCGCGCATCAGCGCCCGCGTGGGGGACGCGACGCTCCTGGTCCCCGCGGCTACGGTCGGCGGCGTGCAACCCTACGTCGACGCGGTCCGCCTGCCGGGCACCCCCGTGCACCTGCTGGGCCTGACCCGGCTGCGCGGGCGACTGGCGCCCCTGTGGGACATCGGTCCGCTGATCGCGGGCCGCGCCACCTCGACCCTCGACGCCGACGCGCGCATCGTCACGCTCGACAGCGACGAGCCGGAGCTGGTGATCGTGGTCGAGCGCGTGCTGGACCTCGATCCGCTCGAGGGCATCGCACCCGCGCCTCCGCCCGTGGGGAGCCCGCCGTGGCTCGAGGGCCTCGGCCCGAACGGAGAGCTCTGCTTGAACGTGACCGCCCTCGCGGCGGATCCTCGCTTGCGCGTAGACCATCGACATGACCCCTGACGTCCCCCTCCCCTGGTACGAGACGAACGCCGGCCGCGCCGCGGCGCTGGTCCTGCTGCTGGTGCTGACCGCGCTGGCCCTCTTCGTCTACAACCTCGGCGCGCTCGAAGAGCTCGCCCCACTCGCTCCGGCGCGGGTCGGAGAGCTGGAGCGGCTCCAGTGGCTCTTCGCGGGCGGCGCGGTCAGCCTCGGCGGCCTCTCCCTCTACTGGGTGCGCGCGCTCGTCGGCAAGGAGCGACGCGCGGGCCGCGCGCAGCGCCTGCGCGCCATCCTCGACACGACGTCGGACGCGATCATCACCATCGACGAGACCGGCACCATGCTCGAGGCGAACCAGACCGCGGAGGTCCTCTTCGGCTGGCGGGTGGACGAGCTGGTCGGCCGCAACGTCGCGATGCTCGCGGGCGGCGAGCACGGCGAGCAGCACGACGCCTACCTGAAGCGCTACCGCGAGACGGGGGAGAAGCGCATCATCGGCATGGAGCGCCGCGTCCATGCCAACCACAAGGACGGCAGCACCCTCCCCGTGAGCTTGCGCGTCTCCGAGATGCACGTGGAGGGCACGCGCTTCTTCATCGGCATCATCCAGGACCGGACCAGCTCGGTGCAGCGCGAGCAGCTGCTCGAGACGATGCGCGACGTGGTCGAGGAGACGGTGGGCGCGGCGAACGAGTTGCTCGCGGCCACGAGCCAGCAGGCGTCGGCCGCGCAGCAGCAGTCGGCGTCGGTCACCGAGACGGTCGTCACGGTGGAGCAGGTCGACCAGACCGCGCGCCAGGCCGCGGGGCGGGCGCGCGACGTGGCGGACAGCTCGCGCGAGGTCGACGAGGTCGGGCAGGCCGGGCGCGACGCGGTGCACGACGCGGTCGAGGCCATCGAGGACGCGCAGCAGCGCGGCGAGTCGGTCGCGAAGAACGTGCTCGAGCTCGCCGAGCGCGCGCAGACGATCGGCCAGATCATCGGCACGGTGGACGAGATCGCGGAGCAGACGAACC
>SHBB01000680.1 GCA_004213565.1 Sandaracinaceae bacterium | reverse complement strand
CGGGGGTGGCGGGCACGGGGGTGGCGGACGCCGGCCGCGAGGGGGGTCCAGGCGAGGCTCAGGGCGCGACCGTCGCCCGGATGAACGAGACCAGCCGATCGAGGACGGAGTCGGGGATGGTGTGTCCGCCCTCGAACGGGACGAACGTGACCTCGGTCCCCCCGCGCTCGAAATGCCCCCGAAGCCGCTCGGCGGCGTCGAAGCGCAGCAACGGATCGCCGCGGCCGTGGCTCATGAACACCGCACGGGGTGCGCGCTCCATGCGTGACCGCCAGCGGGCCTCGTCCACCGGTCCCCCGCTCATGATGACCAACGCCGCGGGCCTCTCGCTCCACTCCAGCGACGCCGCCGTCGCGAGCATCGCGCCCTGGCTGAAGCCCGCGAGCACCGTCCGCGAGGGCTCGATCCGACCGCGCGCGTGAAGCCGCTCGAGCAGCGCGATCAGGTCGCGGCGCGCCTCCGCCAGCCCGGGCGGCGTCTCCTCGCCGCGATCGGTGGGCCGACGCAAGCCCTCCGGGTCGATGGGCCACCACGCGCGACCGGTCGGGGGACGCTCGAGCGGCGCCGCGGGCACCGCGACTCGCACCCCCGCGCGGCGTCGCAGATGCCCAGCGAGCGGCACCAGGTCGTCGCCCGGCGCCCCCCAGCCGTGGAGCAACACGACCACTGGCGCCTCGCCCTCCTCCGGGCCCACCCAGCGCACGGAGAGCTCACGCGCGCTCGGTTCCGCGCCGAGCCGCGTCGGCTCGGCCTGGCGCTCGCCACCGCAACCCAGCAGCAGCGAGAGCGACGCGGCCGCGAGCGCCGCCCCCTTCACTCTTCCGGCTCGGGCCGCGGCGGGGGATCGCGCGGCGCGTCCTCGCGGATCGAGTAGCGCACGAGGGAGCGCAGGATCTCGTTCCGCTGCAGGTTCCCGACCAAGCGCTTGATGTCCTCGTAGATCGACGGGTCGACCAGCAGCCCCCCGAGCGTCCCGCGGCCCGCGCGGACGTCGGCCGTGATCGCGCGGAGGTCGGCGCTCATCTGCGTGAGGTTGGTGATCAGGTCCCCCGCCTCGTCGCCGTAGAGCAGCTCGTGTGCGTTGTTGTCGCCGGTCCGCACGTCTCGGAGGATCGTCGCGACCTCCCCCGCCGCCCCCGCGAGGCTCGTGAGCAGAACCACGCCCTGCTCGCCGTAGATCACCTCGTGCGCGGTGCCGTCGCCGCGCTCGACCTCGTGCACGATGCGCCGCACGCCGGCCACGGTGCGGTTCAGCTCGTTCGACGTGCTCCGGATGCTCCGCAGCGACGTCTGCACGTCGTCCGCCATCGAAGGGTCCGTCATCAGCCGCCGCACGGTGCCGTCGTTCTCGTGCACGAGCCGCGTGATGACCGCGAGGTTGTGCACGATGTCACGCACGTCCTGTTGCGTCTGCTCGTTGTCGAGCGTCTCCGCCAACCCCTCGGTCGCGCGGTTGACGTTGCGCATGATGCCCTCGGCGTCGCGCCCCGTGTCCCCGAGGAACGAGGTCAACAAGGACTCCTGGCTCGTGGGGATCGTCGCCCCCTCCGCCAGCGGATCGCCCTGCCCGACCGTGATGTCGACGAGCTGATCGCCGAGCAGCCCCTTGCTCCCGATGCTCGCGGTGCTCCCGTCCCGCACGAACGCCGAGGAGTCGTTCGCGACGCGCATGCGCACGCGGATGACCCCGGTCTGCTCGAAGCTGACCTCCTCGACCGTGCCGACGTCGATGCCCGCGATGCGAACGGGGCTCCCGGCGCGCAGGCCGTCGACGCTGTCGAACTCGGCGAAGTACTCCACCTTCGACGCGAACATCGCGCTGCGGTTGCCGATCACGAAGACCAGCACCCCGCCGACGATCAGGGCGGCGGTGACGAAGATACCGACTCTCAGCTCGCTCGAACCCTCGTCCATCGGTCACCCACCGTAGCGAAGTAGGGTCTCGGTGTCGTCCACCTCGGGCGCGTTGCCCTCGATGAAGTCGCGCACCCTCTGGTCGTCGCAATAGCGCATCTCGTCCGGTGTGCCCTCGAAGATCACGTATCCGCGGTCGATCATCGCGATGCGGTCGCTGATCCGGAACGCGCTCGGCATGTCGTGCGTGACGACCACGGTGGTCACCTCGTAGCGATCGTTGAGCTCGACGATCAGGTCCGTGATGTGCGCCATCGCCTCCGGATCGAGGCCGGTCGTCGGCTCGTCGTAGAGCAAGACCTCCGGCCGGAGCGCGATCGCGCGCGCCAGGCCCACGCGCTTGCGCATCCCGCTCGAGAGGCTCGCCGGCGACATGTCGGCGATGCCCGGGAGCCCGACGTCCTCCAGACACTCCTCGACGCGCGCGTCGATCTCCTCCTCGGTCGGCCGCGCGTGCTCCCGCATCGGATACGCGATGTTCTCCCGCACCGAGATCGAATCGAAGAGCGCCGCCCCCTGGAACAACATGCCGATGCGACGCCGCACGTCGGTCATCTGCCGCTCCTTCAGCCCGCTGATGACGTCGCCGTCGAAGCGAATCTGGCCCCCGTCGACCGGGAGCAGACCGATCAGCAGCTTGAGCATGACGCTCTTGCCCATGCCCGAGCCGCCGATGATGGTCAGCGCCTCGCCCTCCTGGATCTGCAGATCGAGGCGCTCGTAGACCACCTTGGGTCCGAACGACTTCTGCACTCCATCGAACTCGATCAGCGCCACGGCGGCGGAGTTATAGGCCCGACACCCCCAGAGAGAAAGCGGACCCGCTCCGCCCCCCGTGGTACGGCTCCGACGTGCTCCTCCCACGCGCGGCTTGGCTGGTCTGTGCGTTCGCCTTCGGGTGCGCAGGGGAGCCGTCCGACTCGGCGCGCGTGCGACGCGCGGTGGAGGCGCACGCGGAGGACTTCGCGCGCTACGACCGCTGGGCCCGACGCCTCGGCCTCGCCGACAGCGCCTTCCGCTCCGAGGAGGCGCTCGCGGAGGCGGCGTTCGCGCCCATCCGACGCGATCGCGACATCGCGGCCGTGTGGCTCGTTCGCGAAGGCCCCGACGCGCGCGCGCTCCGTCACCCCGAGGACGCGCCCGACCTGCCGGGCGGCGGCTGGGTGACGGTGGTGACCGAGCCGCTCGGCCCGCTCGAGGCACAGCAGACGAGCCTCACCGTCGGCGGCGAGGCGCGCGACGCGATCCTGGTCCGTCGCAGCCGCCCCACCCAGGGCGACGCCACGCTGCACGTCACCGTCGCCTTCGCGCGCCCACCGCGCGCAACGCCCTGATCAGCGCGGCGTCCGGAGCTCGCGCTGGAGCACGAGCCCCCGCAACACCTGATGCGCGATGCGAGCCTGGAAATCGTCCGCGAAGATCCGCTCCGACTCGGGCTCCCCGCCCGCCTCGCGCCGGACCTCGGATCGCGGGGTGAGCTCCTGCACCTCGCCCTCCTCCGCCTCGGTGTCCGACTCGAGGTGGCGCTCCAGGCTCGCCTCGCTGAAGCGCTCGATGGCGCGCTGGACGAGCTCGCGCGAGGTGGCCTCGTCGAGCTGCTCCACCTCGACGTCCGGCTCGATGCCGTGTGCCTGGATCGAGCGCCCGCTCGGCGTGTAGTAGCGCGCCACCGTCAGCTTCAGCGCCGAGCCGTCGGGGAGCTCGATGATGTTCTGCACGCTCCCCTTCCCCCAGGTGTCGCTGCCGACGACGATCGCCCGCCCGTGATCGCGCAGCGCGCCGGCCACGATCTCCGCCGCGCTCGCGGTGAAGTTGTCGACCAGGACGACCATCGGCCAGCGCGGTCGCGTCCCCGTCCGGTGCGCGCGCGCCTCGCTCAGCAGCTGCCCGCCGCGACCGCGCGTCGAGACGATCACGCCCGACTCGAGGAACTCGTCGCTGACGCGCACCGCCTCGTCGAGCAGCCCGCCCGGGTTGCGACGCATGTCGAGGAGCACGCCGCGCACGCCGCCGGAGCTCGCAGTGCGCTCCACCGCCGCGTCGAGCGCCCGCCGCACCTCGTCCGTCGTGGTGCTCTGAAACGACTTGATGCGCAGATGCACGATGCGGTCGGGCAGGATGCGCGCCTCGACCGCCTCGATGCGCACGATCTCCCGCGTGAGCGTCATGCGCAGCGCTTCGTCCTCGCCCTCGCGGCGAATCGAGACCTGCACCTCGGTGCCGGGCTCCCCGCGCATGAGGCGCACCGCGTCGGAGATCGGCATGTCGCGGGCGCGACGACCGTCGAGGGTCAGGAAGCGATCTCCCGGCTGGATCCCCGCACGATCGGCCGGCCCACCGGAGAAGACCCCGTGCACGGTCAGCCAACCGTCCCGGACGTCGATCTCCACGCCCACCCCACCGAAGCGCCCCTGGGTGTCGGACGTCAGGATCCGATACTCCTCGGGATCCATGAAGGTGCTGTGCGGGTCGAGCGTCTCGACCATCCCGCGGATCGCGCCGTAGATCAGCTCGTCCTGATCCGGCTGCTCGACGTGCACAGCCTCGATGTGACTGAGGGCCCGCGCGAAGATCGCGAGGTTGGCGTAGGGCGAGGCGCGGCCCTCGGTGGCGAAGGCCCGCTCGACGGCGCCCAGGGTGAGCGTGGCCACGAACGCACCTGCGAAGGTGGCCAGGATCAGGGCGGCGCCACGGGTACGAAGTAGGGACATCGCGGCAAGAATGCCGCCTGCGCGTCTGCGGAGCCACCGCGGCGTGCCATTGACACGAGGCGACCGGGTTGGGTAGGACTCCAAGCGACACTGTCGTGTAGCTGCGCACATGTGTGCACGGGCGGTGGCGGAGGTTCGACGATGGCCGGGAGCGACAAGCGGAAGCAGAGCCTGTACATCCCGCAGGCGATGCTCGAGGAGATCAACCGAGAGATGGACCGGCTCGACCGGTCGCGCTCCTGGATCGTGCAGCGCTGCATCAAGATCGCCCTGCCCGAGATCAAGAAGCTCCCGTCGGTCAACGACATCGACGACGACGACCGAGACGAGGACGAGTGACGCGGCCAGCTTTCGCGTAGCGAAAGCGCGAATCGCCGTAGTCGAGAGGGGGGCCCCATTGGCGCTCTGCCCAATGGGGGGGACCTGCGTTCAGGCACTCCGGGCAAACAAGGCGGCCAGTTTTCGCGTAGCGAAAGCGCGAGCCGCAGGGGCCCCAGCGCCCCGTCGCTGGGGTCGGCGTGTGAGCGCGCGACCCGCCGTAGTCGAGAGCGGGGGCCCCATTGGCGCTCTGCCCAATGGCGGGAGCGCCTGCATTCAGGCACTCCAACGAGAACAGGCGGCCAGCTCTCGCGAAGCGAGAGCGCGAGCCGCAGGGGCCCCAGCGCCCGGTCGCTGGGGTCGGCGACCGAGCGCGCGGAGCGCGCGAATCGCCGTAGTCGAGAGCGGAGGCCCCATTGGCGCTCTGCCCAATGGCGGGAGCGCCTGCGTTCAGGCCCTCCAACGAGAACAGGCGGCCAGCTTTCGCGTAGCGAAAGCGCGAGCCGCAGGGCCCCCACCGCCCCGTC
>SHBB01000068.1 GCA_004213565.1 Sandaracinaceae bacterium | reverse complement strand
CTGACGCAGGTGCCCGCCTCGCAGACGCCCGACGCGCAGTCCCCGCCCGCCGTGCACGACCGTCCGTCCGCGCACGCCGCGCAGATCGCGCCGCCGCAGTCGACGTCGGTCTCGTCGAGGTTCTGCCGCCCGTCGTCGCACGAGCTCATCGTGCACATGCCGCCCTGACAGCGGCCGCTGAGGCACTGGTCGTTCGTCGTGCAAGGCTCGCCGCCGCCGCAGAGCGGGCACGGCTCCGCGCCGCAGTCGACCCCCGTCTCCGGCCCGTTGCGCACCCCGTCCATGCAGCTGGGCACCAGGCATCGCCCGCGCCCGCACACCGCGCTCAGGCAGTCGCTCCCCTCGCGGCAGCTCTCGCCGTCCGCGCACGGCTCGCACGACCCACCGCAGTCGATCCCCGTCTCGTCCCCGCCCCGCTCGCCGTCGTCACACAGCGGCTCGGGCGGCCCCGCGTCCAGCGTCCGCCCCGAGTCCGCCGGGATCGTCCCCGAGTCGAGCTCTCCGGTCCCGGAGTCACAGGAGGTGAGGGCGACGGCACACGAGAACGCGCCGAGGAGTACGCAGAGTCGTCTCATATCGGGGCAAAGCAAAGCGCGTGTCCGCGGCCCTGGCAAGTGACGAAGCACGTACGAGACCGCCGCCCGGATCCTCGGGGACGCTATGTTGACTCGTTGACTTGTTGGGGGCGCGGAGCCGGGCTCGCGAGCGGCAGCGGCAGACGGCACGGCCACCGTACAGCGTGACCTCGAGCTCGACTCAGCGGTTCACCTCTCGCGGCGCGGCCAGATGGGAATCTGGACCAGCTCGGGGATGACCACTGGGAGCTCGCAGCTGGTCACCCGATCGTCCGCGCTCGCCCACGTCAGCAGGAGCATGGAGGCGAAGCCGAGCGCGATCGCGAGGGGTGCCGCGAGCGCCAGCGCGAGGACCAACGGGAGCGGCGGGCTCTTCGAGGGTCGCGGAGGGGGCGGGACCCAGGTGGGTGGCAGCGTCGTGGCCGGCGCGGGTGATTATACGCGCCCCGCCGCGAGAGGGACCAGCGACGCAGCGCGCGAGCCATCTCGTTCGCGGAGGTGAAGCGGCGTCCCCCGTCCTTCTCGAGGGCGCGATGCACGATGGCCGCGAGCGCCGGGTCCAGGTCCGGGCGGAGCTCCGTGAGCGGCGGCGCCTCGCGATAGTGCAATGCGATCAGCCGCTCGCCCGCGGTGCCGCCGCCGAAGGGGAGCCGCCCGCAGAGCCCGAGGTAGGCGATCACCCCCACCGCGAACAGATCGCTGCTCGGCGTGACGGGCTCGCCGGTCACCTGCTCGGGCGCCATGTACCCGGGGGTACCGATCATCTCGCCGCGAACCGTCAGCGGTCCATCGGTCGGGTGAAGCACGGCCGCGACGCCGAAGTCGACGATGTGTACGAAGTCCTCGATGCTCGCCGTGCGCGTCAGCATCACGTTCCGAGGCTTGAGGTCGCGATGCACGATGCCGCGCGCGTGGGCCGCCGCGAGGCCGTCGAGCAGCTGCATCAGGATGGGGATCAAGCGCTGCGCATCCATCGGTCCCGAGACCCGGAAGGCGTCGTGCAGCGTCTCCCCGTCGACGAGATCCATCACCAGGAAGGGGGGCTCGCCGGGCGGCTCGTACAGCGCCGAGACGGAGGTGACGTTGGGGTGGTGGATGCACGCCGCGGCGCGCGCCTCTCGCCGGAAGCGTGTGAGGAGTACCGGGTCCTTCGCGAACGGTTGCCGGAGCGTCTTGATGACGACACGTCGGCCGAGGTCCAGCTGCTCGGCTTCGAAGACCTGGGCGAGACCGCCCTGACCGATCTGGCGCGAGATGTGAAAACGACCCGCGAGAACGTCACCCGGCTTCGGCATGCGCGACAGGGTTCGGCGCGCCGCCCTCGCTGCCAAGCTCGAAGCTGCATCTGGCGCGATGGGTCCATGATTCTGGCACCGCGGGTCACTGCGCGCGCATCTGGGGCGAGCCACGCTGGGTCCGAGGAGGCACTCATGGACTGGAATCACGCTCCCGCGGACATCACCGCGCCAACGCTCGCAGGGGGAGGTCACGCCGGCGGACGCCCCACCCTGCTCCTCCGAGCCTCGCTCTCGGTGGGCCTCCTCGGAGCTTCGCTCTTGGTGGGCGGCTGCGCGTCCACGGCCAGCGAGCCGACCCGGTGCGAGCTGGCCGCGCGCGAGATCGAGGCGTGTGTCGCGACCACGGTCGAGACGCCTTTCAGCGCCGAGTGCAACACGGAGGAGGCCCAGCGAGCCGGCGCCCTGCTCGACCAGCTGGAGCGCGCGGGCTGCGACGGCCCGGCGGGCGGCAAGGCGGACGGGTTCTTCTGTGGCTTCTGGGATCCGCTCGGCTGGTGCGACCCTCCGCTCGCCGCGCTCGGCCCGGAGCCGGAGGGAGAGCCGACCGCCTTCCCGATCCTCCTCGCGCATGGCTTCAACACGAGCACCACGAACTTCTGGCGCTTCAACGACGTCGACGTCGCCCTCGCCGCGGACGGTCACGAGGTCGTGCTCGGCAGCGCGCCTCCCTTCGACGGCCCCGACGTGCGCGCGAGCCACCTCGCCGAGCAGGTGGACGCGCTGCTGGCCGATTCAGGCGCGGAGCGAGTCAATCTCGTGTGCTTTTCTCAGGGTGGTGTCGACTGCCGCTACCTCGTGAGCCCGAACGGGCTCGACTACGGAGGCCGTGTCGCCAGCGTCACCACCATCTCGTCGCCTCATCGCGGGACCTATGTGGCCGACGCGGCCGTCGCCGCCCTCCCGGACGCGGACAGCGCGGTCGGGGGCGTCGTCGATCTCCTGGCGAGCTGGTACGGCGGCACCTTCAGTGAGCTGGCGGAGGACAGTCACTTCATCGACGCGATGACCTCGATGTCCGAGGCCTCGATGGTGCGCTTCAACGAGGAGATCCTCGACCACCCCGACGTCTACTATCAGTCGTGGGCCGGCTTCTCCTACGTCGGCGGCTTCCGCAACCCGCGCGACACGATCGACGATGTGTGTCGCGACCAGGACGGCGTCCTGCAGATCCTCTGGCACGAGGGCGAGCGCGACATCATGGACCCGCTGCTCGTCGGCGGCGCGTTGTTCACGGCGCACGGCACGGAGCTGCGTCCCAACGACGGCGTGTCGACGGTCGAGAGCGCCCACTGGGGCGTCTTCCGCGGCTGCATCCCCGCCGACCACCTCGACCAGGTCGGGCAGATCCGGGATCGCACCCCGAACCGGCGCACCGGCTTCGACTACCTCCGCTTCTACCGCAACATCGCCTACGACCTCTCCGAGCGGGGCTTCTAGCATCCAGGCTTCCCCGACGACCGCCCCCAGTGTCAGGCCACGGTGTTGGTGGGCTACGCGGATGGCTCGGCCCCGACTCCCGAAGACGCCGGCTGACGCCGGGGTGCTATGACGAACTTCATGCGACGGACCGGAACCCCGTGCTGGCTCGACCTGCAGACCGACGTGGAGCGCGCGAAGGCGTTCTACGGCGCCGCGCTCGGCTGGACCTTCACCCCCATCGGCCCCGAGTTCGGCGAGTGGTGCATCGCCCGCGTCGACGGCGAGGCGGTGGCCGGCGTCGGCCCGGGTGAGCCGCGCCCCTGGCAGGTCTTCCTGCACACCGACGACATCGGCGAGACCTGCATGGCGGCGCGCGCGGCGGGCGGGACGGTCACCGTCGTGCCGGGCGACGTGGGTGAGCTCGGGCGCGCGGCGCAGCTCCGCGACCCCGGCGGCGCCATCGTCGGCCTCTGGCAGCCCGGCACCCACGCGGGCTTCGGCGTGACCGAGGCGCCCGGCGCGCCCGCCTGGTTCGAGGTCAACACGCGCGAGGGCGAGGCGGTGCGCGACTTCTTCGCCGGCCTGTTCGATCTGAGCGCCGAGACGATGACCGAGATGGTCTACCACACGCTCCACGCGGACGGCCGCCCCTGCTACGGCGTGCTCCAGATGACGGACGCGTGGGAGGGCATCGACCCCGTGTGGACCGCCTACTTCGCGGTCGCCGACGCCGACGCGACCCTCGAGCGCGTGAAGAAGGCTGGCGGCGCGGTCCTCTACGGGCCCTTCGACACCCCGTTCGGCCGCGTCGCGGTGTGCAAAGATCCGATGGACACCGTCTTCTCGACCATCCAGCTGCCCTGAGGCGGCACGGCGCGATTCCTGCTGGTTCGTACCGGACCCCGAGGAACGGCACATGATGACACGCCACCCAGCCCGATCGTCCGTGCTCGTCGCGAGCCTCTCCGCCCTGATCGCGGTCTCGTCTCTTCCCGGCGTCGCGGCCGCGGCTCCCCTCCTCGGCGGCCTCGGTGGCCCCGCCGGCTACGGGGTCGGCAACCTGCCCGCGAACGACGACGGCTCGAGCGCCGAGCTCGACGTCCGGGCCGCGTTCCCGTCCGGGCTCGCGTTCTTCGGCACCACCTACACCTCCCTCTGGGTGAACAACAACGGCAACGTCTCGTTCGGCGGGCGCCTCAACAGCTTCACGCCGCGGCCCTTCCCCATCGCGAGCCAGCCCATGATCGCGCCGTGGTGGGGCGACGTCGACACCCGCGGCGGCGGCGCGCCGGCCCGCAACGGCGTCTACTGGTCGGTCACCCCCGGCCGCTTCGTCGCGACCTGGCACGACGTCGGCTTCTACGCCTCGAACGACTCGTTGCAGAACGACTTCCAGATGATCCTCACCGCGGCGCCTCCGGGCGTCGGGGACTTCGACGTCGAGTTCCGCTACAACCGCTGCGAGTGGACGACCGGTGACGCCAGCGGCGGCATGGGCGGCTTCGGCGGCACCCCCGCCCAGGCCGGCTTCGACGCCGGTAACCTCATGGACTTCGTCGCGCTCCCCGGCTCGCTGACCATGCGCGTGCTCGACCTGTGCACCACGTCGAACGTGGGCATCCCGGGCATCTGGCGCTTCGAGATCCGCGGCGGCGAGGTCATGTGCCCCGGGCGCGGCGACCCGTGCAGCACCGGCATGCCGGGCGAGTGCGACGCGGGCACGATGGTGTGTCTGAGCGCAGACGAGGCGGCGTGCATGCCCGACCGCGAGCCCGAAGAGGACCTCTGCAACGGCCTCGACGACGACTGCGACGGCGCGACCGACGAGGCCCTCGGCAGCACCACGTGCGGCATCGGGGAGTGCGTCCAGACCACCGCAAACTGCGTCATGGGCACTCCGCAGACCTGCGTTCCCCGCCCACCGCAGATGGAGGCGTGCAACCTGCTCGACGACGACTGCGACGGCGTGATCGACGAGCTGCCCCCGCTCACCTGCGGCGTCGGCGCGTGCATGAACCGCGTCCTCCCCTGCGTCGACGGAGTCCCGGGCCGCTGCGTGCCCGGTGAGCCCACGCCCGAGCTCTGCAACGGCGTCGACGACGACTGCAACGGCCTGATCGACGACACCCTGCCGGGCTGCGAGCCCCCCGACGCCGGGCCGCCGCCGGTCGACTCGGGCATGCCCTTCGAGGACGCGTCCACCCCGCCCCCCGACGCCGGCTTCGCGGACGCGGGTGCGCGCGAGTGTGTCGGCGAGAACTGCTACCCCCTCTCGGGCCGCGCCGGCCCCATCGGCCGCTGCAACTGCCGCGCGGCCGGGAGCGGCGGCTCTCCCTGGCCAGCCACCGCCGTCTTCTGCGCCTTGCTCGGCCTGCTCACCCTCCGCCGCCGCGGCGTCTGAGGAGGGGATAGCGTCCCCTGTGGAAAGCTCGGGCGTCCTCCGCCGATGTCCCGGCACTCGTAGTTTCAATCGCTCAGAAACAAGTCCGCCGGCAGCACCGACAGCAGCTCGCCCCGGATCGGCCCCACTCCCGTCCACGCGGTGACCCGCACCGTGACCACGGGACATCCCAGCTGCTCCGAGTCGGGGATGGCGGCCACCTGGTGGAGCAGCGCGTCGTCGAACCGCAGCACGAGCAGCTCGTCCCCGAGCGCGCCGCAGCCACGGACCACCAGCTCGTTGGCCCCCGTGAAGTCGACGCGGTGCACGCTCAACACCGTGACCTCGCCCGTGGCTCGCTCCGCCGGACGGTAGCCGGGGTAGGGCGAGACGCCGCCCGCTCTCGCGCCGACGCACGCGCTCGACGCGACGACCGCGACCAGCATCAGCCCTATCCCCCGCATGTGAACGAAGGTAGCCGCTCTACATCGAGCTCGCACTCCCTTCGCAACAAGCCCGCCGCGCCGCGTGGAGGGGCTGAGTCGGCTGGCATCGTACGCAGCGCTCCTCTTTGGTCGTGGCGTCGCGGTGAGTGGGCACCCGCGGCAAGCTGACAATGCCTCTAGCTTCGCCGGTCACCTCAGCCTATCGTCTGCGCCATGCGTGCCCTTCATGCGATCTTCTGCCTGACCGCGCTCTTCGCCGGCGGGTGCATTCGGACATCGGCGGTGCACGGACGGGTCGCGGCCGGTCAGGATTCGGACCCCTTCGTCACGGTCGAGGCTGGGAACGTGGAGTACCCCCTCGGTCGCCTCTTCGCCCGCTACTCCGTCGACCGTGCCTCCCAGACCTGCTGGCTGATGGTGGGCTACAGCCTGGCGTCGATGGACTGCTGCGACGCGCGGCGGGTGGGGGCTCTCCAGCCGGTCATCACCTGGGAGAGCGACGCGTCGTGCGCGCGCCAGTCAGCCTCTGCGCGTCCGGAGCCCAGCCCTTCTGCGTCGCCTCCTCGTGCGCAGGACGCCAACGCGCCGCCGACTTCCACCGAGCCTGACTGAGCCGGCAGCGCGCGGCTGAGCTGTGTCGCGGTGGACGTCGCCCAACGGGGCGAGCTCGGGGTCGTCGCCCGGAGGGGGCTCTTTGACTGTCCCCTTCGCGGGTTCAAGCTGCATTTCGCGCTCATCGAAGGCGTCAACGACGCGCCACGCGACATCCACGCGATCTGCGACGCCGTGCTCGCGCGCGACCTCCAGGTACACGTCAACCTCGTGCGCTACAATCCGCCCAGCGCCGCGCATGGCCGCGAGCCGCCCGAGCGCGTCCTGGAGGCGTCCGCGGTCCGCGCCCGGGTGCGCGTCGGCGTCGACGTCCACGCGTCGTGCGGCATGTTCCAGCTCGCGGGTCGGCCGGAGTGACGAGGCCCCGCGCCACCGTCGGCGTCTCCGACCACGCGGGCTGGGCCGCGCTCATGACCGTCGGCGCCGACGGAACGGTCTTCGACCGCCGCCGCGTCGAGCTGGTCGACCCGGCGCTCCCGAGCTTCGCCTACCACCACGGCGCGCAGGGCTTGCCCATCGACGAGGGCGTCGAGCTCGTCGAGCGCGTGGCCGCGTCGGCGGCCGAGCACGCCGCGCGCGGTCTCGCCGCCCTCGCGGAGGCGGTCCCGGCCGACATCGTCGCCATCGCGCTGCGCGTCCGGCCCGCGCTGCCGCCCACCATCGCCGAGCGCATCCAGAGCTACCACGCCCAGACCCGCGCCGACGGCGTCATGTACCGCGAGGCGCTCGCCGCCGCGGCCGAAGCGCGCGGGTGGGGCGTGCGCTGGTTCGACCCCAAGCGCGTCTTCGACGAAGCCGCCCGCTCGCTCGGCGTGGACAGCCTCGACCCCTTGTTCGACCGGACCCGCGCCGCGCTCGGCCCGCCCTGGCGCAAGGACCAGAAGCTCGCCATGGCCGCCGCGCTCGCCGGGCGACAGCCGGGGCCGATCGGCGCGTGACCACGTCGCGCACCTGCGCGTCGTCGCACTCCGGGTACGACACGCCTCTCTCATGAGCGCGTCTACTCCGTGCAGTTCTTCACCGCGAGATCGGCGTCTCCGACCACCCCTGACGCCGGGGACGCTCTTCGTCTTATCGTCTTTCCGTAGAGCCCAATACTATCAGCAGGTTGCGGGAATGACGGTAAGACGATCAGCGTCCCCGCACCCGTCCCTGGTCGAATCGGAGCGTCGCCACGGCCCCCTTGGAGGTGAGCACCCAGTCGACGATCGTGACCACGACGACGACACCGACCCCCGCGCCGATGGGCGCCTCAGAAGGAGGTGCGAGGGACCGCCGACGACGTCGCCCGCGGGTCGGAGGGTGAGCCGGGCGGGAGCGCGGCCGAGCGCGTGGAAGCGTCGAAGGGCACGAGCACGAGTCGGCTGTCGGATCCATCGCTCCGCAGACCGCTCAGTCGAGACCCGTCCGAGGTCAGCGCAAACGAGCCGAGGTCCCAGTGGCCGCCGTGCGTGACTCGGCGCGTCTCCCGTCCTCGGGAGTCGACCTCGGTGATCTGGAGACCCGTGGCGCTCAGGGCGGAGCCGCCACCAGGAGCGCGGTGACGCGCGGTGCGAAGCGGCTCGACGAAGCGCGCGACCTCGCCCGACGTCTCCACGTGCGCGAAGGCGTCGATCGGTCGATGAAAACGCACGCGACCGTCCCTGGCGACGCCGACCACCCAGGAGCTGATCACGCTCTGGTGGTGAAGGGTCAGCAGGAAGCCGTCCCCCTGCCGGTGCAAGCCGGTGACCATGCCGCGAAGCTCGGCCGGGAGGCGAAAGCGTGTGGTCCGCCGGGTCGCGCCTGTCATCGGGTCGTGCGAGCGCATAATGATTCGTCCCCCGCGGTCGACGGCGTTGACCAGCTCACCGCCCGCCAGAACCGGCGCGGTGCCCGTCCGGCCCCTGGCCCACCGGATCGTCCCCGTGTCGGGATCGAGCGCCACGGTCACGCGGTTTCGAGCCGATCCGCCCTGCACGGAGGCGTGGGAGGGGAGGTCGAGGGCTCCTCGATAGAACACCGCGTCGACCCAGACGCCACCGGTGTCGACCACCGCCGAGTCCATACAGGAGAACGCGCATGGGGGGTGCTCGCACCGCGGCGGCCGGTTCGGCGCTCGCCACGACCAGCGGACTCGGCCGAAGGAGTCGACGCGGGCCACCGCCGCCTGCGTCACGTCGTCGACGCGGGCGGTTCCGAACATCAGCAAGTCCCCCGTCGGCAGCCGGCGACTGTACAGGTTGGTGTCGTGCCCATCGATGCGGAGACGCTCGACCGCGATCGCGCGGCCGCCCCTGTCCCTGCGTACGAGGAACGTCGCGGTGCCGACCGCGGTGGACTCGAACTGCTGGCCATCGACCTCGAGCTGCCGCACGTATTGCGTATCGACAGCCCGCCCGGCCAAGCGCGACGCGCCGGTGACGCGGACGATCGAGACCGAGCCGTCCGGGAGATCGTGGTGGTCGAGGCCCCAGTGCCCCCCGCGATTCGTGTCCTCGACGACGAGGTCGGAGTCGACCCCGATCTGTGCGTTTGCGACGGAGGCCACGGGGAGGGTCAGCATGACGCCGAAGAGCCGAAGTGCCGAAGTGAGTCTCATGCTCCGCCGACGCCCCGCGCGCGTGTCGTATTCATCGCCGCCGCCAGGAACCGGGAACCACCCCGTCGCTTGGGGACGCTCTTCGTCTTGTCGTCTTTCCGTAGAGCCCAATACTGTCAGCTGGTTGCGGGAATGACGGTAAGACGATGAGCGTCCCCGCACCCGGGCCTGGGGCCGCCTGAGCGTCCACGCACCCGGCCCTGGCCGCCCCGCATCCGGCCCTGGGGCCGAGAGCCTGCTGTCGGCGCGGAACTGGTTAGCGCTCGCGGCGTCGGTCTGCGGGCTCGTAGCTCAGCACCGCGCCGTCGCCCGCGAAGAGCATCGGGAGGCCGGCGACGAAGACGAGCAAAGCGTTCAACGCGGCGGTGGTGGTGAACAGGACGTTCCAGCCCTGTCGTGAAAAGGTCGAGTGGGTCGGCGAGAAGATGCCGAGCGCGCCCATCCCGACCGCGGACAGCAAGCCGAGCACCGTGATGAACCCGCCGCCGACGCGGACGTCGTCATTGTAGACCCAGCGCGCCCTGAGCGTGCCCCGCCGCTCCACGTCGAGCGGCCGGAGGACCTGCTCGGAGCCGTTCATGTGCGTGACCGCGAACGAGTGGACGCCGGGGTCGATGGTCATGATGCAAGGCGCGGTGCAGAGCTACGAAGGCGCAGACCATCGTCGCGAATGCGTCGTCGCAACAAGTGTTCACGACCTCGTCGCTGGTCGAGGCAGGCGCTGTCGACCGTGTGTTCCACCAGCCGACCGAACCACGACTTCGGTGACGATCCTACCCATCTTCCCACACTCTGCTGTCGCTCAGCCGGGGCCGACGTCCGCGCCCGGCGTGCAAGCACCCCCGACGCCGGGGACGCTCTTCGTCCTATCGTCTTCCCGTGGAGCCCAATATTATCAAATGGTTGCGGAAATGACGGTGAGACGGGGAGCGTCCGCGCACCCGGCCCTGGTCCTGCGCGCCGTCGGCCGAGGCTAGCCGTCACGCCGGCCAAGTTAGTCAAGGCCCTTCGGCGGGAGGAGGGAGAGACCACCACCGCTAGAGTTCTAGATCTACAGCACACCTCCTCACCTGGGACCGAGATGGCCGAACGTGACGGCCTCTACCCTGGATGGGCGCGTCGAAGAAGCGCGGGAATATTTGCAGAGGCGAGCGGCTGCGGATCAAGCCTGTCCCGCCGCCGAGGCAGCGGGACGGGGCTTGAGCTACGCTCTAGATCGTCTGGCTGCGGCTCACCTCGAACCACTCAGCGCCCGTGCAGACCATGAGGACGGAGTCCCCGGCACCCATCGAGTATGCGCTCGACGTGAGCCGCAACTTCGATCCCGCGAGTACGCTGTCATCCTGCAGCACAACCGTCGCCGGCCCCTCGTTCAAGAGGCACATCACCTTTCCTTCTCGGCCCGTGGTGGCAAAAGTGGGGGTTCCGGTCAGAGTGAGTGTGCTCGTTCCCGGTCGCATGATCGGGAAGGCAGTCACCGGATCGTTGGTGCCGGTCTCGTTGACGGGCTGCATGATGGCCGAGCGCAAGTAGAAGTTCTTCGAGACCGTTGCGTTCACAAGGTTGTTCGACGGAAGTTCGTTCATCAGATACGAGATGGGCTTCATGCCCTCGGCATTGATATACATCCCGCTAACGTTGTTAGCTGCATTGCCCAGATAGTCGACGGGGTCGTTCTGATAGGCGTTGTCCATCGGGTGGTAGATCCCGATGTTGTTGCTACCACGCAGCAGGAAGGGCTTCACTCCGATCGTCTCGAAATACGGGCCGATGATGCGACATCCGATTACCGGGCCGCTGCCGTTCGTGCCGATTCGAATTCCCCAGAAGGGGTGGTAGTCGATTTGATGTCCGATGACGGTTGGCCCGTAGAGACCATCGAATGCCATGGCGTACCCCGCATTGGAGCGGAACAGGCCACCGTAAAAAGAACCCAGGTTGTTGTCACCGTGTCGGACCTCGTGGTAGCCATCCCCCCTGCCGAAGGCAAAGGAGAGTCCGGACGCGGTATCAGCCATCGCCTCAGCGACCGTGAGGGTGGTCGCGCCGCCAACGCTCACCACCATCGTGTGAATTGTGGCAGGACCCGATCCCAGTGCGACCGGATCGCCCGGGCGCACGCCAACGGCAGCCAGGTCGATACCCACGAAGGAGACTACATTGCTTCCGGTAGAGGTCGCTGCGGACGCACCCGGTTGTTCACTGAGCTGCGTGCTCAACCCGTACGCGTTGAACGCGGAGAGCAGATCGCTGGTCAGATACAAGGTGCCGTTGTTTGAGGCACGAAGGTCCGACCAGGTGTTGCGGTCGTTGATGGTAGGCACCCCGTCGTCGTCTAGGGCGGCAAGGTGTACGCCGTCTGCCAGGGCCTTAGTGACCCCGAGTCTCTCGAATGTCGAGTTACTTGCGCCCTGAAGAAGCAGGCAGTAGTCGCACGCTCTGTTCCCATTTAGCGAGATGTCGGAGAGCAATACGCTGCGGTTGCCCGAGATCGCAATGAGAGAACGGATGTTCCCTTCGGCTTTCAGAGTGGTGAGCCCCGAACCGGGTCCTGCGATCTCAGTCAACCCGGAGCGCGGGGCGCCTTTCAGCACGGCAAAGTTTGTTATGACTAGCTCGACGTCAACGAGGTAGGTGCGCGCCCGGAAACGAACGCTCTTGTTGACCTCGATGCCCTTGTCGATGGCGAGTTGAATGGCTGCCGCGTCCGAAGTCACTCCATCTCCTACGGCGCCATAGTCCTCGACCCAGATCTCTTCTCCCATTGTGGTTCTCCCAGCGGGGTAGTGCACCCGGCAATAGGTGGGTGCTACATGCTTCCCCGTTCCGTCCACACAGACGCAGGCGAGGCGTCCCGACTGACGGGTTTGGCCGAGAAAGGGGTTGTCGCCGGCAGAAACATTTTCGCGCGCTTTGCTGGGATGCGGCTGTCGGGAACGGATTGTCATCCGGGCGCTTCGTGTGCGCGCTGGGCGCCGGGCGCGTTTGGGGACGGGCGCCGGGCGCGCTTGGGGAGGACGGGCGCCGGGCGCGCTTGGGGACGATCCTCGTCATTTGTCGAACTCCGGCCTTCGGCGGGAATCGCTCCGGCCTCGGGCCGCGTCTCGACCGTGGAGCGGTGGACGCCTCCGCCGGGCATCTTCGGTTCGAGCGCGGCCCGGGCGATCCACGAAGGAACAACGCGCGACGGCTCTTCGAGTACCATCGAGCCATGCGAGGCATCGTCCTGCTGGCGGTCGCGCTGCTCGTGGGCTGCCATGAAGAGCCCGGCGGAGCGGAGCAAGACGCCGCGACTCGACGCGACGCTGGTGTCTCCAACGACGGCGGCGAGCCCGAAGACGCCGGCACACCGCCCGACGCGAGCAGCGCGACCGACGCGGGCGCCTTCGATCCGGCGCGTCTCGGGGTGGCCGACGACGCCGTGCACTGCGTGCCGGCCGACGGCCCCTACGGGTACGCGACCTTCCGGCCCGATCAACCGGGCTTCCCCGCGCCCGGCGAGTCGTTCGTCGACCCGGTCTTCGGCACGACCATCACCCGCGTGACCGACCATCACCCCGACGAGAGCTTCGGCAACGTGCCCTACGCACGCAACGGCTTCGCCAACGCGGACGGCTCGCGGGTGTTCTCCGCGCGCGGGATCTACGACGTGACCCGCGGCGAGGTCGCCGTCCCGAGCGCCCCGGCCGCCGGTGGGCTGACGCAGAGCTTCCATCCGCTCCAGCCGTCCATCTATCTCTACCCCGAAGGCAGCCGCCTCATGCGCCACGACCTCGAGGCGGGCACGAGCGACGTCGTCCGCGACTTCGGCGTCGAGCTGCAGGAGCTCGGGGGATCCGTCGACTGGATCGACCGCACCGGGCGCTACGCGCTGCTGAACCTCGCCGGCCAGGGTCGGCTCTACGACATGCGGGACGACCGGCTCTTCGACGGCGCCGTCGACCTGAGCGCGGTGGACGCGGGATGGGCCGGGCTATCGCCCGACGCGCGCTGGGTCGTGACGGCGGGGAGCTTCCTGCACCGCGCGTTCGCCGTCGACCTCTCGGCCGGCACGGTCTCGCCGTCGGGGCACGTGTTCTGGACCCTGTGCGGCGACCACGGTGACCTCGCGACGGCCAGCGACGGCACGACCTTCATGATCACCCAGGAGTGTTACGACCAGCCGGACGTCTACGCCGTCGACGTGTCGATCCCTCAGACCGGCGACGACGCCGCGGGTCGCCAGAAGCAGCGGGACGACAACCGACTCCTGTTCCGGATCGACTGGCACATGGGCGCGCACTACTCGGCGCCGTCGGTCGGCCCCATGCAGGACTGGGCGTTCGTGAGCACCGAGGTGAGCGGGAGCACGGCGAACGATCCGAGCGGTGATTGCGAGCCCTACCGGAACGAGATCGTCATGGTGAACCTCCTCGACGGGCGCGTCCGGCGCCTCGCCCACCACCGCTCCGACATCAACGGCTACTGCGCTCAGCCCCGCGTGCAGGCGGCGTGGGACGGGAGCGGCGTGTTCTGGGTGTCGAACTTCGGCGACGACCGCGGCTCCTGCGGATACAGCGATCTCTACTACCTGCCCCTCCGACCGTGACCCTCCCGAGGCGCGTCCCGACGGCGCCCTCGCTCAGCGCACGACGCGGATCAGCGTACCCGCCGCGGGAGGCACCTCCGCCGCGAGCACCGACGCCGCGCACTCCTCCTCGGGCGAGCCCGCGAGCTCGCCTTGCAGCGTCCAGGTGGCGGCGCCGTCCGCGGCGCTCATCCGAATGGCCACGACGGCCCGGCCCACGCAGGCGAGCACCGCGTCCCGCTGACGCGCCAGCGCCGCGTCCAGCCACGCGCCGAGGGAAGCGCCCGGCGTCGCGCTGACGCTCTCCGCGAAAGCACGCCGCGGCGGAGGCGGGAAGCTCGTGTCGACCACGCCGGGCGTCGGCACCGAACTGACCCGCACCGGACGGAGCGCCGCCTCGATGCACTCCTGCTCCGTCGCCGTCGCGATCTCCCCGCTCAGCCGCGTCACGCGTCCGTCGGCGGCCAACGTGATCTCGAGCCCGACGCCGCGCCCCGACGTACAGGCCTCCACCGCCTCCGACACCGCGGCCAGCTCCGCCACGTACCGCGCCTCGCTCGCCTGGTACGCCGCCGGCGGCTCCTCCTCGCGCTGGACGCGCTCGATCGCCGAGTCGCGGCTGCACACTTGTCCGTTGGTGCGGTCGACCACGCACACGTAAGAGACCATCCTGTCGCATCCCTCCGCGCGGAAGCCGCCGCCGTCCAGCTCGATGACGTACACGTCCGGGCAGTCCAGCTCGACCGCGGCGCGCGCGCGCACGACGGATTCGGTGGAGCGGAACCGCGACGCCCCGGTGCCCGTGACGCAGGCGGCGAGCAGGGCGACGTACGGGACGAGGGCGGAGAGAGTTCGGCAAGACCGCATGCGCGGCCGAGTATGCACCATGGAGGCGCCGCGGCCACGGCCCCGATCCATGTGCGGGACGCACAGCGCTTCAGTTGGAAGCCTTGGAGCGGCGCCACACGTCCTTCCGAGCTCACGTCATCGAACCGACCGTCGACGAAGTCCCGAGCGCACAGTCGGTGGTAGCTTCGAGGAATGAAGCCGACTGGCATCCTGCTTCCAAAGGATCTCCTGGACGAGCCCCCGCATGTCGCCGCCCAGGCGGTCGTCGACTACGTCAATGTTCTTCGCGAGCAACTCTGGACCGACGAAGAGATCCCGGAGGTCGCGTGGGCGATCTACTACGCCGACTACTACCTGACAGAGGTCGAGAATGGAGGCCACTCCCAGTTCCTCTACAACGCGCGCCCGAGGGAGCTGGTCGTGCGGTTGGCCGAGGAGGGGCTCCGCATGGTCGGCGCGCAGCGCATCGCGGAGATCCTCGCCGAGGCTCTGGCCCTCGTGGCTGCGGAGCCGGAGCTGCTGGAGCGCCTGACACAGGCTCAGTACTTCGGAGCATCGCGCGACGTGGCGCCGCGCTTCGCGGAAGTCGACGAGGCGCTGTGGTCCGTTCCCGACGACATGAGCTGGCTGACGCTCTGTCACCGCTGGCTGCGCGACTCCCAGGAGGTCGAACGGCTGGACCGGGACGCCTACGACGCGCGTCTCGAAGCCCTCGCCGAGGCGGTCCCCGACCGCGAAGCCAGGCGGCGCGCGGCCGAGGAGGCCTACGACGCGGCGATGCCTCCGTACGAGAAGCGCATCCGCGAGGCCTGCCGAGCGCGCGGGCTCGAGTACGACAGGCTGACCGCGGGTGTCCCCCGGCCGGGCGGCGTGGTCGAGTGGTCGTTCCTCGCCTCGGGCAAGCGGAGGGTCGCCGTCGTTCGGGGCGGGACGCTCGTCCGCATCGTCTGGGCGCCGCTGGATCGGACCCTGTGGAGCGACCTCCTCGCCAGGTTCGGAATCGGGACGGGGCTGTAGGTCTTCGCTCTCGACGACGAGGAGCCGCCACTGGCGAAAACCACGTAGACCACGAGATCGCGGTGGCGTCTTCCATCACCTTAGGGGGCACTACCGAAGGCTCGTGCGGTCACGTCGGAACGATAACGATCCCGCGTGGACGGAGTGGAGTAGCCAGGCATCGGTCGCGTTCTGCTGGCGTCCGATTCACGCGGCACCGGCGGCGGCGTCTCGCTAGCGCGCGCCTCAGGCCTCCTCGCGCAGCCCGCGCGCGAAAGCGGCCCAGCCGAGCGGGGCGCCGCGCGGGCGCAGCCTCTACGCGTCCACGCCGCCCTCGGCCCGGCGCTCGATCGTGTAGTCCCCCGCGGTGGCCACGGCACTCACGCGTTCGACGGTACACGGCGATGAGGCCGCGGTCAGGGGCCTTCGTCACGGCATGAGACAATGCCCCTGAGGGCGAAATCCAAGCACTGCTTTCACGGACGCGGCGGGAATCTCCGGCGGCTGCCCCCCACGGTACATGAGGCTCCGGACCCGTCCCGCCATTCTAGACGGGTCAGCCGAGTTCTGGCATAGTAGAAATCTCAGTTGCTCTCTGTGAGGAGTGCACGTTGACTCCACAAGCTTCTCTCGAAGCCACTTTCGTCTTCCTCAGTCATAGTCATCAGGACCGGAGCTTGGCGGACCGGGTGGCGCACGACCTGCGCTTCGAAGGCTACGATGTGTTCATGACGCCGGACGGCCTGGCGGCAGGAGAAGAGTGGCGCCAGACCGTCTACGGGAAACTCGAGCAGTGCTCCGCGGTCATCGCACTTGTCACCGAACGTTCGCTGGCCAGTGACGAGTGTAAAGTCGAGTGGTACGCGATGGAGCCCCGCCAGCGCCCGCTCGTGCTCTGCATGGATCACGCTCTTCAGGCCGACCGTGTGCCAAGGCCGCTCCGTCATCGTCAGGCCCAGAGCGGATTCGAACGAATCGATCGCGCACTGCGTGCGAACGGCGTCATGCCGACCGCAGTCCCACATCGGCTGCGGCTGGTAAGGAGCGAGTTGAGCTCGGAGGTCGTTCTCTACGACGTGCTGCGCGACGATGCCGAGCGGAGCCACTACGTAGTCGACTTCGAGGTCGACGACCCTCACGTCCTCGGAGGCGACATGTGGGAGAGTCTCGGAGTGCCGAGCGATGCCTATCACGTCGATTTGGTGCTGCCTTGCAGCCTACTCTCGGCTCCGTGGCCCTGGCTGTTGGGAGACGGCTGCTGGAAGCAGGAGGAGCGAGTCATTCGATTGACTCTCCGGGAGATCGTCGCCGGGGCGGCGGGAGCTCCACGGGGCGAAATCACGCCGCGCGTATTTCCACCAGACTGGGTGGCAGGAATGGAGCCGATAGACTTGAGTCCGGAATCGTTCTCCACGAGTTTTGCGACTTCACTGCCCGCTCCCACGTTGCAGCGGGAGTTGTGGGCGGTCGACCTTCCGGAGAGTCGGGACTCGCTGGACAAGTTGGCGAACGCGGCCGAACGGAAGCGCCCGTGGCTCTGCATTGCGCGCGGGGACAGGCTCGAACTCGGCCAAAAGGCGGTGCAACGGCTTGCCGTGAGATGCAACTGGTTCGTGCACGCACCCATGGGGCTGGACTTGGACGAAGTCGTCGGTATGCGCGACAAAATACTGGATGGCGTAGCTCCACGCCTGGCGTGCGCCAGAGTGGTCCGAGCCCACCGCCACGATCCGCTCCGATGGCCATCGTGTTTCGGTCCCGGGAGTCCAGGATGACCGCGGACAGAATCCAATGGGAGCGCTACGCGACTGCGCTTTCGGGCAAGATGAACGCACCCGTTCCCGTGTCGGTGCTGCGTGAGCGCTCCGCATTCGTGCTGCTTGCCGAGCCGGGGATGGGCAAGTCCGACGTCCTCGGCGGGCTCGCAGGGTCTCTTCCAGAGAGCCTTCGTCTCGTGGCCGACCTGGGCGACTACGACGAGCGCCGCCTTCGAAGGCTCTTCGAAGAGAAGCTGCCGGCGCGGCTGAGCGCCCTGCCTGGCGGTGCACAGCTACATCTCTTCCTCGACAGCGTGGATGAAGCGCGCATCGATATCGATGGTTTGGTCAAGACGCTGGGCGGCTACCTCGACGAGCTGGATGGCAGCTCGGTGCGCGTTCGAATCGCGTGTCGGACGCTCGATTGGCCCCACGCGTCCCTCGACGGCCTGCTCCGACGCCGCTGGGGGCTCGACCAGGACGAGCCCCTGTTGTGGCGACTGGAAGACCTTCGCGAGTCCGACATCGCGCTCGCGGCGCGAGAGCGGCTAGGCGCAGCTGCACCAGCTTTCCTTGAGGCGGCGGCGCGCGATGCGCGCATCGCGCCGATCATTTCGCGGCCGATCACACTGTTCCTGCTGCTTCGAGTGTGGGAGACGGACGGTACGCTCCCCTCCACGGCTCGGGAGATCTTCGAGCAAGCGACAGTCCGGCTCTTCTCGGACCACAATCGCTGGCTGAACCTACGGGACCACGAAGACTCACTCACCGCGTCGCAGCGGCGAGACGTGGGCGGAATGATCGCCGGGGCAGGTCTGCTGACGGGGCGGGTGGCGTTGCTCCAGGGTGAGCGGCCAGGTCCCGCATACGCCCTCGACCCGGACGACCTGGTGGGGCGACGGGTGAGCTCGAGAGGCCTCCAGCTCGAGGTGACACGGCGCGTGCTGAACGAAGTCCTGCTCCGCGGGCCATTCGCACCGCGGCGGCCAGGCGAGACATTCAAGTGGACTCATCGAACCATCGCAGAGTTCCTCGCGGCGCGATGGCTGGGTCGGTCCTCGGCGTCGGACGAACAGATTCAGGCTCTCCTCGTTCAGAGAGACATGGTGGGCAAGAACGAGCTGCGCGTCATTCCCCAACTCGCGGAAGTCGTGGCTTGGATCGCACCGGAACGCCCGCATCTCTTCGGCCGGCTCGCTCGCCTGGATCCCGTGGCGCTCCTCCGCGCCGATGTACGCAGCGTGGCCGACGGGCCCCGCGAGGCTCTCGTCGATGCACTGCTCTGCCGGGCGAACGAGGGCCAGATCGTCGACGACTTCGAGCTGGAGCGGTATCTGCCAGGGCTTGCCCACCCGTCGCTCGGCGAGCAGCTTGGGAAATGGATCTCCGACGAAGGGGCCGACTGGCAGGCTCGCAGGCTGGCGGTCCGAGTGGCAGCCGCCTGTCAGCTCGATGGGTTGGACCAGGAGCTCGCGGGCGTATTACACGAGGAGACAGAAACGAATCTGCCGGCCGTGGCCGCCAGGGCATTAGTCGCCTCGTGGCGGCGAGCGGGGCGGTGGGACGACCTGCGCGCGCTGCTCCGACAAGTGGAGACTGGCGAAGTCCCGGATCCCGAAGACGAGGTGCGAGGTAGCGTCCTCTCGGCACTCTACCCGGCGCGGATGTCCCTCACCGACATCCTTCCGCATCTCGAGGCGCCGCGTAGACGCAACTTCTACGGCGGGTACCGCAGCTTCATCAGCGCGGCGCTCCGTGAATCAGAGCTGGACTCGCAAGAGGTCCTCGTGCTTTGGCGGTGGTTCCTCCAGGACGGTCTCGAGAAGCTTCGGCAGGGAGCCTCCGAAGTTCGAGAGATCGTCCAGCAGGTCGCACAGAAGCTCGACGAGCGCCATGTGGCGGTGCAAGTCGTGCGTGACCTCGGCGCGGAACGACGTCGGCTCGTCGGGTTGTCGGTGGGGAGGGGCATCGCTGCGGCCATCGCGGAGCGGCCGGAAGCGAGGGCATGTCTGGTCGAAGCGCTCGTGTCGGAGTGGGCCGCGATCGATCGGGCAGGGCCGTCGTTGCTTTGGGAGCTCGGTCTGGCGGCCGAGCGAGATCATTTCCTCTCGCTCCTCGGTCGGCCAGAGCTGCTGGACTCCGAGAGAACCGCCATCCTCGCGATGCTGCCCTACGTGGTGGGAGACTACGCCGACGCAGACAACTGGGCGCCGTTCTTCCGCGCCGCGAAGCATCATCCGGGGGTGGAGTCCTGGCTCAATCGACTGATGCAGGAGCACGGGGCCCGGGGGCCGGCAGGGCTCGCTGAAGCGTTCCGGCTCGCACGCGAAGCGGAGGATACGGATGCTTCGCGGCAGGTCCTCGATCCCCCTCCTGCCGAGCGAGTACGGATCCGACTGGAGCAGGCGCTCGCTTCGGACCTCGCTGCGTATCCAGACCTCATCTACCAGCTCACACTGGACGACAGCGACGTTCGCGGGAATCACGTTCCGGTCTCCATCGTGGAGACCGTTGGCTGGCAGCGAGCCGATGAGAGCACCCGCGAGCGAATACTGGATGCCTCCGAGCGATGGCTTCGCGAGGGAGATCCCGCGACGGACGAGTGGATCGGCAGCAACCGAGTTCACTTCGGGGCAACCGCCGGCGTACTGGCTCTGACGCTTCTCGAAGCTCGGGATCCATCTCGGCTGGACGCCTTCGAGGCTGGGCTCTGGGCACGCTGGGCGGCGGCGATGCTGTTGAACTGGAGTCCGGACGGTGACGCGGACTCCGTCGGCGCTCGGGTGCTCGCGCGATTCGTCTCACAGGCTCCTGGAGCACTCGCCGATGCGTTGCGCCGAGACCTCACGGCGGAGCGCTCGAACGAGTGGCTCCCGATCCGTGTCCGGACTGCGCGACTCGCGTGGTGTAGCGATGTGTACGAGGCTCTCGCAGAGATGCTCCAGGATCCAGTAGTGGGCGACAATGCGGTTCAAGCGATCGCAGAGGTGTTCCTTCAGCAGGGAATCGAAGTGGCAGGCACTCTGCGAAGCTGGTGCACGAGTGGAACGTCGAGCCAGCGAATCGCGGCGCTAGCGTCGGCGCTCTTGCAGAACCAACCGGAGGAGCACTGGGACCTGCTGGAGGCGACGGCGTTCGGCGTCCCCGAGGTGCGTGAGAGAGTGCTCCTCAGAAGCTCCAGGGGAGCCTTCGCCCATGAGGGTTTGGCGGCCAAGATCGAGGACCCACGCATCGTCGGTAGGCTGGCGGGGTACCTTATCGAGACGTTTCCGCCGTTCGAAGATCCGCCCGATTCGCCCTCCGGGTTCATCTCCGAGCGGACGAGTGCCGCGCACCTCAGGGATGGGACGCTCCGGCGTCTCGTCAGGATCGGAACATGGGACGCGGTGCGGGCGATCGAGGAGCTTCGTCAGCGTTTCCCGGACGACAAGCTCGGCTTGCGCTGGAGGAGTGCTACGGCCGCGGCGTCGGCGCGCGCTCTGAGCTGGGTACCGCGAAAGCTCGACACTCTCTTCGACGTCCTCGCTGGTCGCTCGACCGTGTACCTGTCTGCGCGCTTCGGCACACAATTGCGCGAGCGTCTGCGACTGGTGCTGGAGGACCGATACAACGTCGTGGTGACAGAGGCGCAGGCGCGAGACGGCGCCACCGAAGAGGTGATCCGCGAGGACATGGCCGGCGCGTCGGTGCTGGTCCAGGCCGTGGACTGGTCCCACGGCCTCGGGGATCGCGACGCGCCAGGCGGCTCGTGGTTGGAGCGCGAGTGGATAGTAGCGAGGGTGACCTCCATGAGCCGCCTGCTGGGAGTTCTCGAGGACGCCGACAGTGCGCCTTCGGACGTGGAGGCGTACCTCGCTGGCCTGCGCCGGGAAACGACTTGGGTCGCGTCTCAGGACCGCGACAAGCTGGTCGAACGACTGGTGGAGAGCGTTGAGCGCCTGCTTCAGGAGTCTTCAGATCGGCACGAGTAGCCGTGCCTCGCGAGTCCGGGCGTGGTCTGCCGAAGTGAGACAGCCCGAGCCGACTCGACGGCCGCCGGCCGTAGCCCGATGCGTGCAGCGGGGCCCACCATGGAGAGACGGGACGAGCGAGCGGCGGCGAGCGCGGGCGGGGGACGCGGTGGGGCAGTTGGTGGCCGAGAGTCGAAGGACCGAGCAGTCACCGAGCGTCGTCACTGCTCGTTCAGACCTTGCCCACGAAGCTCATGATGTAACTGGCGACCTGGTCGGTGTCTTCGTTGGCCAGGGAGTGACAGCCGAACCTGAACTCGTCCTGGAAGTGGGAGGTAGAGTTGCCCGACTTCAGGGCGGGGAAGAGCTCATTCCTGACCGTAGTGTACATGCCGAGGGCGTTGTCGTGGGGCCCGCACATCAGCAGCACCGGCTGGGTGATCTCGTGGGCGATACCCAGCTTGGTGCCGCGGGTCTGGTCGCGAGCGATGTCGAAGTAGGCGACGTGGTACCCGCGGCAATACACCTCCTTCCGAAAGAGGTCGGAGGCCTGGAGGGCTGCCTTTCGATTGCGCCACTTCGGCGTGTACCACTTCTCCTTCTGTTTGTTATAGGACATGAAGAAGACGGGTGGCGCCGCGTCGCGGCCGATTCTCGCCAGCTCGGCGAGGCCGAAGTTGGGGTTGATCCAGCCAGCGGGCGCCCAGGAGACGGCCTTGGGGAAGAGCGCCTGACGTTCCCGGTCGCGGTGGGCCAGGGTGAGCGCGAGGTTGCCGCCGAGGCTCCCCCCGCACGGGACGCAGCGTTGGATGCCGACACGGCGGAGGAACGCCATCAGGAAGTCCGCGTAGTACTTCACGGTGTAGCGTCGCTCGTGCTTGTCCGAGTAGCCGCACCCCGGGAGATCGGGGACCACGACGCGATAGTGCTCGGCCAGCAGCGCGGTGAGCTCGTCGTACTCCTCCAGCAGCGACCCGTGCCCGTGGATGAGGAGAAGCGTCCCCTTGGGCTTGCTCGGCGCCACGTCGATGTAGCGCGTACGGATCTCACCGATCGACTTGCCTTTGACCAACACCCATCGGAACGGGAACGGGGTCGGGCGGACATGCACGGGGCCGAACGGGTCGTGGCCGGCGCGGAGCTCGCTCCCACGCGCGTCGAGCCGTCGTTGCACCTGGCGTCGCCGGGACCCGGTTTCGAGCAGAGGGAGGACGGCGAGCTGCTCGATGCGAGCCGCGACTTCACACGCCGTCTTCTCGGCCCGACCCTCCGTGATCGCCTCATCGCGCTTCCGGACCGCCTTGCGCAGCCTGGTCTCCAACATGGGCACGTCCGACGGCAGCACGCAGCCCCCGTAGGCGTCGAGCATCGCGGCGTACCCGAGCGTGCTGGTCGCGTAGCGGTCCAGGTCGGCGAAACCTCGCGCTCGGTCGTCGCCCGCCACCCGCAGGGCCGCGTCGATCCATGGACGCGGCAGCTTCCCACGCCCGGGCTTCTTCGCGGGCTCCGGCGGCGGGCAGTCCAGCCCGAGCTCGCGGGCCGTCTCGGCGACCTTCGCGGCCTGGCGTCGCGCGGCGGCGGGTGACAGCTCGCGTGTCCCGGTCCAGTCGATGTCGTGCGTGGCCAGGTGCTCCTGGAACGTGCTGGTCTCCTCTGCGAAATCCATCCCCATCCCTCCCTCTAGAACGCGGCCAGCGTGAACGTCAGCTTGGCGCCCCAGCTCCCATCCGTGGGTCGATACGAGACCCGCGTGCCCACCTCGAAGGCCTCGAAGCCGAGGCTCACTCGGCCCTCGACCTCCCCGATCGCGCCCAGCGCCGAGCCGAGCGCGCTGCCCCAGAGGGGGCCGTCGTCGAGCTCCTCGGGAAGCCACGCGACCTTGCCCCCGACCTTCACCTTCACGCGGTCGCCGATCTGCTTCGCCAACAGGTCCGCGCTCAGCGACCGCAGCCCCACTCGGTCGGCGGCGCCCAGGACATCGCGAGGCCCGAGCACGAAGCTCACGGCGACGCCGGCCGCGGCCGACAACACCAGCGCCCAGAACGCCGGGTCGGGGAGGCGCCCTCGAACGAAGTCGTACAGGTCCCCGAGGCCGCCCGCGACGAGCGCCTCCTGCCACGCCTTCTGGGCCTTCTCCGTCGCGGCCCGCAGCTCGTTCTCTCTAGGCTGAGACGGATACCCCGGCGGCGCCGTCCCGAAGCTGGCCGGGAGCGCGGCGCGGTAGGCGCCGAAGGCCTGCTTCGCCGCGTCGCGTCCCAACTCGTCTGCGTACGCCAAGAGCGGATGCGCGC
>SHBB01000679.1 GCA_004213565.1 Sandaracinaceae bacterium | reverse complement strand
GCGAGATCGGGCTCGAGGTCGAAGCCGAGGAGGGGCGGTATCGCGATCGACGCCTTCGTCGCGGCTTCCTCCCCGACCCGCGCGAGGACGGCGGTCGCGGCGGCGGCGAGATCGACGTGCGCAGCCTGGGCGGCCGGTGTGAGGGCTACGTCGGCGCGGTGCCCAGCCACGTGCTGACCCTGCGCTCGCCCTTCGACTACTTCCGCGTCCAGCTCGGCGACGCGTCGGGTGAGGCGACCCTCATCGTGCGCACCCCGGGCGGTCGCTACCTCTGCGCCGCCCCGTCCGAGGTGAACCCGCACGTCGACCAGGACGCCTGGCCGGAGGGGCGCTACGTCATCTGGGTCGGCAGCCGCGAGCCGGAGGCGACGCCGGAGTACCGCATCTGCTACACCGAGGTGCGCCCCGCGGAGGGCTCGGTCGCGTGCGGCAGCGATCGCATGGGGCGGGACACCGGCCCGCGCCAGCGCCGAGACCCGGAGCGCGCCCCGCCCCCGGACGAGCCCGTCGGCGACGAGTGACGCCCCTCGAGCCGCCGTATCGATCGGGGCCAACGCACGGTAAGATGACCCATGCGTTTCGCGTGGCTGCTCGCCTTCGGGCTCGCCTGCGTCTCGGCCGTCCCCCCGGCCGCGGCCTGTTCTTGCTCTCGCCCCTCCATCCGGTCAGCGCTCGAGGACGCGGTCCTCGTTGCCGACATGCGTGTGCTCGAGGTGCGCCCTCTCGACGACGCCCTGATGTCCGGGCAATACCTCCTCTACCGCGTCGAGCGTATCTACAAGGCGCCGCCGACGATCGCGGAGGGCGACGTGGTCTGGGTCTATCACCAGACCTGCAACAGCATGGGATACGAGCCCTCGGAGGTAGGCGGCCGTCTCATCTGGTTCATGGGGATGCGCCGCGGCCAGCTCGTCCACCACTACTGCTCCACCTCCCTCCAGTCCTCGGCGCCGACCCCACACGTGCTCCTCGAGTCCCGGTCGCGCTGGCTCGCGAGGCGCCGATGAGGGGTTTTCGATCGTGGACGCTGGCTGCCGCGCTCGCGCTCACGTCCTCGTGCGTCGACGGGGCGTTGCCCCCCGTCGTCCCTGCCTCGGGCGACGCCTGGACCGTGACGGCGCTCGACGACGCGCTCGCCAGGGTCGGGGACAGCTGCCACGTCCGGTCGGTGACGATCGAGGGGGACACGCGGCGCGTTCGCGAGCGGTGGGAGCGGCCGGGCTGGTCCCTGACGCTCGCGCACGTCGACCAGACGACCGTCCAGGTCCGCGCGCTCGTCACTCGAGGCCCAGCGCGCCTCGAGGCGTTCGCTTCGATGCCCGCCGAACAGACGATCGAACCCGCTTCGCTCCTCGCTTCGCTCGCGCATCCCCGAGGGGCGCCGCTTCCGGACTCGAGCACCCTCGCGCGCATCTATCGGGATGAGCGCGCCGGTGAGACCACGACGCTCGAGGAGTTCGGTGCGCCGCTGTTCCAAGCGCGACACCTGACCCGCGAGCGTGAGGGTGGGGAGGTGAGCGAGAGTCGGGCGGCCGGCCGAGCCGGATGCGCTGTGGAGTCTCGCGCCTGGGTGGACGGGCGCGAGCGTCATCTCGAGACCCGCTCTCGACGCGAGGACGGTGAGGTGATCAGCCGGTCGGTCGAGGAGCGCGACGCGAACGGGCGGGTGGTCCGGGTGCGCCGCTCGTGGCTCGGGCGCGGACGCACCCACGAAGCGACGACGACCTCTACGTACGACCGAGACGGGAGATTGACGAGCGTCGACGGAGTGACCTTCGAGTACGCCCGTGAGGGAGACACGATGACTCGCTGCACACCTGTGCGTTGCGTCCGGGAGGACACTCGGGGGCGGCTGCTCGCGGTGACCGACCGTCGGTCCTCGATGAGCGTCACGCGGGACGAGGAGGGGCGCGTGGTCGAGGTGCGCCGCGAGTGGCGCGGCCGAACGACGACCACGTCGGTCACCTACGACGCCGAGGGGCGTCGGGTGCGCATCGCGACGGCCGGTCGTTCCGAGACCACCGGCAGCTGGGACCACGGCCGCCTGGTCCGCGCGACCACGCAGCTCCTCGAGGCCGAGGAGACCATCGGCACCGTGAGTCTCGAGCGCACTTACGACGACCACGGGCGCCTCACCGGCTCGGTCCTCGTGACCCGTCAGGTCGATGCCCCGGAGCTTCGCTCCGAGATGCAGATCACCTACGAGCAGTGCCCCCCGGACACGCGGGTGGTGCTGGACCCCGGTCACATCTCGTCGCTCGAGTCGCCGTTCGAGCCGCTGGACTGAGCACCCCCGTTTAAACGCCACGAGGCCGCGGGGCTCTCGCCGCCGCAGCCTCGGCTCTCGCAGCCCGGACGTTACTTGGTCCGGTAGACGATCATGCCGTGATTGAGATCGTAGGGTGAGAGCGCCACGGTCACTCGGTCACCCAGAATCACGCGGATGCGGTACTTGCGCATGCGTCCGCAGAGCTTCGCGCGGACCGTCGGGCCCGCGTCGGTCTCCACCTCGAACTGGCCTCCGGCGAACACGTTCGTCACGGTGCCTTCGAGCTTGACGTGATCGCTGCGCTCGTCGTCACCGTCGAAATCGCGATTTCCGCCTCCGCCTTTTCTACGGCCGCCGCCGCCTCGACGACCGCCGCCGCCCCTTCTTCTTGCCACTGAGCCTCCTGGGATTGAGCTTGCTGCTCGGGTTTCGTACCGCCCGGCGTCGACTGCGACCGGTCGCGGCTTAGTGCGCCGTGGGGCCGGAAGTGGCCAGCGCGGCACGTGACGCGACGCACGCGGGGCCCCCCAGAGGGGCGGGCCGGTGATCGGGTCCTCCGCGATATAGAGGGAGCGGCTCCCGATCGCAACCGAACCCTGCTCACACCCGATCCGGGGACGTACCACCGGGGGCTGCCGGGACGCGCTATCGTGACCTCGCGATGTATCTGTCTGGCGTCACCGACGCCGCGACCGGTGGGTTCACGGGGCTCGAGATGGTGCTCGCCTCCGACCGCGTGACCGGGCTGGCGCTCGAGCACGACGGCGCCTGGCGGACACGGCTGAGCCGGTCCGGCCAGCCGCTCCTCTGGGGAAGAGCCGAGACCGACCGCAGCGGGATCTGGTTGGTGCGACGTGAGCTCGACGGGCCCCTCGCCATCGTGTCGCCCATCACCGCGCGCGAGGCGCGAAAGACGACGCGCACCGAGGCCTGGATGAAGTGGATGGCGCGCGCGCTCGACGACAGCGCGGCGTCTCCCCTGCGTCGCGGCACCTGGCAGCTGACGGAGCTCTGTCGTCGCGACGACACGCCCGCCGACGTCCGCTGGCCTCGAGACCCGGACGGTCTGCCATGCGTCGCCTACGGCCTGTTGACGGCGCTGTCACGACCCCATGTTCACTTCGAGAGCTGGGGCATCAACGGCTCGGGCGAGGTCCACCCGCTCCGCGCCCCGTCACCGCCGGACGCGGCGCGCGTGAGGTCGTGGCGCAAGCACGCCCGCGAGGGGACCCTGCCGCCCATCCTGCTCTGGTGGGTCTGCGCCTTCGACCTGTACCTGATCCTCGACGGCCACGACCGGCTGCAAGCCGCGACGCTGGAGGGCGTCGATCCACGGGTCATCGCCCTGTGGGAGCCCATCGAGCGACGAATCCACGGGGGTCCCGCGCCCTGGCAGGAGGCCGCGGTGCGTGACTACGCGCGGGCGTTCGAGAGGGAGCACGAGCTGTCTCCGACCACCCGCGTCCGGCTCAACGAATCGCTCGTGTGCGCGAGCGCGCCGGGCTGGAGGAGCTGCGCGACGCGGGCTCGGTTCAGGCCAGGGCTGACGCGAGAGTGGCTCGCCGAGGTGAGCGTCGAGATCGCCGACCGCCCCGACGTGCGCGCCGACCTTTGCGGAGGCTGATCAGACGCCCTGGCTGCGTAGGAAGGCGTCGGCCTGCTCGAGCGGGACGTGGTCGGCGATGTCCTTGCCGAGGTAGCTCTCCCGGACGACGCCGCGGCGGTCGATGAAGAAGTCAGCCGGGACCCGCGTGGCCGGGCCGTCGGGGAGCGCGAGCAGCTTGATCCCGCTCGTGAACGCGGCCTTCATGCCCTTGGCCATCACGTTGGCCGAGAGGGCCGCGGAGACCGAGGAACCGAGGCCGTAGAGGTCGTAGATGGCCATCTCCGGATCGGCGATGAGCTCGAAGGGCGGCGACTGCTTGGCCACGAACTCACGCAGCCGCTCCGCGGGCGACTGGAACACCGCGAGGAGCTGGAAGTCGCGCTCGGCGAACTCCTCCCAGCGCTCGACCATCTCGTGCACCCGATAGTTGCAGAGGGGGCAAGACGCGAAGCGGAAGAACGCGAGCCACACGATCGTCCCGCGTCGCGCGGAGAGGCGAACCCGCTGATCTCGCAGACCGTCCGCCTCGAACTCGGGGGCGTGTGTACCGACTTCGATCATTCGGCGGTTCTAACGGATGCCGGTGGCTCGGGCGTAGTCCACGAAGGAGGGTGCCCGACCCGTCGTCCGTGCGGGGTGTCAGGGGCGCGAGAGCGCGGGGACGTCGTCGGTGACGAGGCCGTCGACGCCGAGCGCCTCGAGACGGCGCGCCTCGTCGGGGTCGTTGACGGTCCACGGGTTGACGAACAGGCCGGCGCGCTTCCAGCGGCGCATGCGGCGCGGATTGCAGAGCGCGTGGTGCGGGTGGAGCCCCTCGGGGCGCACCGCGGCGTGGAAGAGCGCGGCCCGGAGCAGCCCCGTGTTCTCGCGGTCGAAGAGGAAGGCGCGGCGCGCGCCGACGCCGCCGAGCGAGCCGAGCACGATGGGGTCGAAGCTCGACAGCAGGATCGCGTCGCGCTCGCGCTCGCTCCTGCGTCCCAGGAGGCCGGCGACGGCACGCGCGGTGGCGCGGCGGCTCGGCACGTCGCCCTTCACCTCCACGTTGAGCGCGAGCCCCGCCCCGACCACGAGGTCGATCGCGTCGTCGAGGAGCGGAGGGCGCGCGCCGCCGCCCAGGTCGAGCTCTCGCAGCGCCGCCCAGGGCATGTGCGCCACCCACGCCGCGCGCCCGGCCACGCGGCCGAAGTGCGGGTCGTGCGCCACGACGACCTCACCCGAGCCGCAGGTCCGTACGTCCAGCTCCACCCCGTCGGCGCCCTGGGCGATGGCCGCCTCGAAGGCCTCGAGCGTGTTCTCGGGGTGCGTCTGATGGGCGCCGCGGTGTGCGTAGAGAAGCATGTGCGTAAAGAAGCATGTGCGTAGCGGAGCACGGAGGAGCGACGGCGACAGCCTATCGCACGACGACCCGCTTCAGCGCGGGAGGCGCCGACGCACGAACCAGCCGAGGAGCGCGGGGATCCCGCCCAGCAGCACGCCGGCCTTCGCCGCCACCGCGGCCTCACGCACCCCGGCCGCGAGCATCGTGGCGCGACTCGAGGCGTCGGCGTCCCGGGTGGCCTCGAACGCGAACGCCACGCCGCTGGCGCAGCCCGCGAACCCGAGGA
>SHBB01000678.1 GCA_004213565.1 Sandaracinaceae bacterium | reverse complement strand
GAGGAGCTGCGAGGGGAGCTCGAGCGAGCGCTCGGGTCCGAGGGCCAGCGACTCGCTCCGTCCGACGTGGGGGAGGAGCAGGCAAGCGATGACGGCGCCGATCCCGAGTCGCGTGATCACGGGCGTCGCCGCCCGCCAGCTCGGCGGGGGAGGGCGCCGGATGACGAGGTAGCTCGCGACGCAGAGCGCGATGAAGAGCAATGCCCAGCTCGCGGTCCGCACCCAGAGCGCGTCCGGGTCGGTCTCGGTCGCCGACGAGAGCAACGGCTCCGTGAGCAGAAGCGGCGCGCTGCTCCACGCGAAGAGTCGCCCCGCCCGTGGGGCGCTCGTGGGCGCGAGTCGAGCGCGCTCGACCATCACGGTCAGCGCGGTCGCCATCAGCCCGAGGAGGCAGCCGAGCGGCGCGGCGAGCGGCCTGGCGAGCTGCAGGTCTTCGAGGCCCGGCCGAGCGAGGAGGCCGCCCGCGCCCACGAGGACGGTGACGGCGATGGATCCAGCGAGGGCGGTCTCGATGCGCCCGCGCCTCGCGGTCCAGCGCGCGGACGATCTCGCGGGGGTCGTGGGGGCCGGGCGCGCCATCGCGTGTACCGAGCATGCCAGCTTTCGGGGGCTCGCACACGAGAGCCGGCTGGTATGCTCGCCGGGGAGGTGGACGTGGCCGATGACGACGAGAGGCGCGCGGGGCGAGTGCTGCGGTTCGCGGTGACGGGGGCGCTGCTCGCGGCGCCGCTCAGCGGGTGCGGGGACGGCGCGCCGGTCGAGGTGAACGAGCCGGCGCCCGAGCAGCCGACGATCAACGAGCCGGCTTCGCCCGATCCGGAGCCCGTGGCGGAGCCTCCCGAGCCGCGTGGGCCGACACCGAACCTGCCGGTGCCAACCGACGAGGAGACGCCCCCGCCCGAGCCGCCGGAGGCCGAGTGATGGGAGACGGGCGTCGTGGAGGGCGCGTGTTGCGCTTCGCGGTGACCGGGGCGCTGCTGGTGACGCCGCTCGTGGGCTGCGGCGAGGACGAGTCGCCCGAGGGCACCGAGACGATCAACGAGCCGCCGGATCCCGAGCCGGAGCTGCACGTCAACGAGCCGCCCGACGAGCCGGCCGAGGAGCCGGCGGCCGAAGACACGCAGCCCGAGCCCGAGTGAGCGGACACCCGAGCCGGACGAGCACCGCGCGGCTCGAGAAGATCTGCCGCGCGCAGATCGATCGCGCGCCCTGGCCCGACTTCGAGGCCTTCGACGCGTCGGCGTACCCGCTCCCGCTCCGCGAGCGCGCCGCGCGTCAGTGGTGGCGCCGCGCGCGCGAGGAGTACGGGTCCATTCACGAGTTCACGCAGGTCGCGCACGCGCTCACCACGCTGCGCGCGCCGATCGGGGTGCTCGGCGCCCTCGCGCGTCTGATCGGGGACGAGGTGCGCCACGCGTCGCTCTGCGCGCAGATGGCCGAGGCGATGCTGCCGGAGCGCGCGCCGGGCGAGGTCTACGACTGGACGCCGCCGCGCGCTCCGTGGCCCGCGCCTCCGAGCGACGCGGCGCACACGCTGCGCTGGGCCGCCGACGCGGTGCTCTGTTCGTGCTGCATCGGCGAGACGATCTCGCGGCCGCTCTTCGAGGCGCTCGCGACGCTGGTCACCGATCCGGTCCCGCAGGCCGTGGTCCGGCAGATCCTCCGCGACGAGCACCTGCACGCCACCTTCGGCTGGGAGGCGCTCGGCTGGATGCTCGGCGAGCTCGGCGAAGGCGACCGCGCCTGGCTGCAAGGTCGGCTCGCGAAGCGCCTCGGCGCGTTCGAGCGCAGCTGCGTGGTCGGCGGCGTGACGCTCGCCGACCTCGCGGGGGAGGAGGCGGTGGTCGCGCCGCCGGGACCCGACGCGCCGCCGAACCTCGGCCACCTCGACGCGCGCCTCTACGCGATGATCTTCTACAGCACGCTCGAGTCGGAGGTGCTGCCGCGCTTCGCCGCGCTCGGGTTCGACACGGACCGCGCGTGGCGCGAGCGCGGCCTCACTCGGGAACCGGACGCGCCGTCAACGTGAGCGGGATCGCGCTCGCGTCGCTCGGGCCCGCGTAGGCGCCGACGTAGCCTTCCGTCCGGACGCGGCCGTCGAAGTCCCGGTCGGCCCCCGGCAAGTCGGGGAGATCCGCCGGGTCCACGCTCGCCGTGAGCATGCCGGCGAGAGGATGCAGGTCCAGGCCGCTGCCCGGGTCGCCCGAGGGCATCGCGAGCATGCCGGCCGCCGAGTCGCCCGTGACGTTGCCCGCCTCGTCGTCGGCCGAGAGCGGCATCGGGCCGAACACGGCGTTGTAGCGGACGCGCTGCGCGAAGCCGGCGTCGCCGCCGGTGACGCGGAGGCCCCGGCCCTCGGCCACGATGGTGTTGAAGAAGACGTCGACCCGGCGAGGGGTTCCGTTGTGTGGCTGCACGGTCAGCGCGCCGCCGTGCGGGTTGACGAAGACGTTGGCGTAGATGGCCAGGTTGCCCTCGGCCTGCATCAGCATCTCGGTCGGGTTGTCGTAAAAGAAGTTGCCGTAGACGAGGTAGGTGTCGTCGGCGCCGACGCCGCCGCCGGGGAGGTGCCCGAGCAGGAGGTTCGGCCGGGCGCTGCCTCCCGTCGACGCGCCGCGCGTCTTGGCGAAGACGTTGTGGCGGATGATCGTGTGGCTCTCGCCGGTGGGCATGCCGGGCAGATCGGGGCGCGCGTTCTGGTGCTTGATCTGCATGCAGTAGCCGATCGGATCGAGCACCGTGTTGAGCTCGATGACGCCGCGGATGAACGGCTGGTTGCCGTCGGAGTTGCCGAGGTAGAGGCCGGTGCCCGCGCCCTCGATGCGGTTGCCGCGGATCACCCAGTCCCACGCGGGGCTCTTGGTCGAGACGCCGACGATCTGCTGGTCGCCGCCGAGCCCGGTCATGGTGAGGCCCTCGATGACGACGTGGTGCGTCGGCGCGTCGGTGCCGCCCTGGGACGCGACGCCGAAGCCCGCGCGCCCGAGGCCGTCGACGTCGAGGTGACGCACCTTGATCCAGCTGGCGCCGTGCACGGCGATGATGTTGAAGGCGTCGCTGCCCTCGAAGCGCGGTCGGTCGGCCGCGTCGGCCGCCTCGATCACGATGCAGCGGCCCTCTTCGCCCGACCGGCGCAGCGGGAGCCCGCGCACGTAGTCGCCCGGGGCGAGCTGGAGCGTGTCGCCGGGCTCGAGCGTGTCGAGCACGTCGCGGTAGTCGTCGGGGCCCGCGCTCAGGGTGCGCCCGCCGCCCTCGCAGTCCTCCCAGGGCTGAGGCGCCCAGTCCGAGGGGGGCTGCGGCGTCCCCCCGTCTTCGGTCGGCGTCTCGGCGTCACGACCGTCGCCACCGGCGTCGCGAACGGCCCCGTCCGGGGCGGGCGTGCTCGCGTCCGGGTCCGAGGCCCCGTCTCCGCAGCCGAAGAGCGCCATGGCACACGCCGCGCAGAGCCAGAGTCGAAGGAAGCGTTTCATGTGGCGAACGGTACACTTGGCCGTCGCGGGCCCCAAGCTGGGTGAAATCTCCGGGGTCCGTCCGGCGTAGAGGGGATCGGAGGACGCGAATGAAGAGACCCGACGAGCGCAGCGACAGTCACTCTCTGTGGATGGGCTACGCCCTGTGGGTGCTCGGCTTCCTGGGCGCGCACCGCTTCTACTACGGCAAGCGCACGACCGGCGTGATCTACCTGTGCACGCTCGGGCTGCTCGGGGTCGGCTGGATCTTCGACCTCTTCTGGATGCCCATGCTCTGTCGCTCGGCCGAGCGCCGCTACTTCGACGGGCCGTACAGCTACGACTTCGCGTGGATCCTCCAGACCTACCTCGGCGTCTTCGGCCTGCACCGCATGTACCTCGGCAAGTGGCTGACCGGCCTGCTCTGGCTCTGCACCGGCGGCCTGCTCGGCGTGGGCTACGTCTGGGACTACCTCACGCTCAACGAGCAGATCAGCCTGGCCAACCAGGCAGCGAAGACCGTGGCGGGTTAACGTTCGGCATGTGCCGGAACATCAAGCTCCTCTACAACTTCGAGCCGCCCGCGACCGAGGACGAGATCTACGCGTCCGCGCTGCAGTACGTGCGGAAGGTCAGCGGGATGCGGAAGCCGTCCAAGCAGAACGAGGACTGCTTCCAGCGCGCCATCGACGAGATCACGGAGATCACCAAGCGTCTGCTGCTCGAGGAGCTGGAGACGAGCGCGCCGAGCCGCGATCGCGAGGAAGAGAAGGCCCGCGCGAAGGAGCGTGGCCAGCAGCGCGAGGCGCGCATGAGAGCGCAGCTCGCCAGCGAGTGAGCCTCGCGGCCTGGGTCAGACCGCGGCGACGGCCTTCGCGAGCTGCTCGCGGACCTCTGCGGCCAGGCTCTTCAGCTCCTCCGAGTCGCCCGGGAGCATCTGCTCCGGGTCGACGGCGCTGATCACCGTCGCGCCGTCGTCCTCGTAGACGACGACGTTGCACGGCAGGAGCGTGCCGACCTCGAGCTGCGCGCTCAGCGCGCGGTGCGCGAGCTTCGGGTTGCAGGCCCCGAGGATCTGGTAGCGGCGGAAGTCGACGTCGATCTTCTTCTTCAAGACGTCATGCACCGCGATCTCGGTCAGGACGCCGAAGCCCTGCTCCTTCAGCGTGCCCGTCACCTTCTCGATGGCCTCGTCGAACCCGAGGTCGACCCTTCGCTTCAGCTGGCTCATGCGCGCAGAGCTACGCGCGGCGGGCCGGAGATCAAGGCAGGCTCAGCGCCTCGATCACGTTCGCGTGGTCGTCGGTCCAGGGGCTCACGCTCGAGAGCTCCGTCAAAGGAGACCAGCCGCGCGCGCGCAGCGGCGAGAGGCGCTCCGCGTCCCGGGCGACCGCGACGTACTGCGAGGGATCCTGGTCGGTCGCGAGCCGGTCCACGCGGGCGACGTGCACCGCGGGGAGCGAGAGCGTTTCGAGGGTCGCCCGGAGCGCGGGCCGCAGATCGTAGTAGCGGTTCGAGACGTGGAGCAGCAGCACGCCGTCGGGCGCCAGGTGTTCCATGTACAGGGCGAGCGCCTCGCGGGTGAGCAGGTGCGTGGGGATGGCGTCACCGCTGAACGCGTCGATGAAGAGCAGGTCGAAGCGCTCGTCGTCGCGCTCGAGCGAGAGGCGCGCGTCGCCGGTGCGGAGCTCCACCTCGCCGCGCGCGCCGGAGAGGTACGTGAAGTGGGCGCGGGCCAGCTCGACCACCGCCGGGTCGATCTCGTAGAAGCGCGCGCGGTCTCCCGGCTCGAGGTGTCCCGCCGCGGCCCCGACCCCCAGGCCGACCACGCCGAGGTGGCGGGGCGGCTCGATCAGCGTCAGCGCGTCCCCGAGCGGGCCGGCCGGGTGGTAGTAGCTCAGCGGGGTGAGGTCGCCGACGCGCTGGCGGCCGTGGCGGGTGCTGCCGCTCATCATGTCGCGCACGCGCCCGCCGGTCTCGGTGACGCGGTAGATGCCATAGAAGCTGCGGCGCACGGCCAGGGTGTCCGTGCCCGTCTGCGCGGAGAGCGCGCCCGCGATC
>SHBB01000677.1 GCA_004213565.1 Sandaracinaceae bacterium | reverse complement strand
CGGTCGCGGCTCCGCCGCCTCCACCGCCGCCGCCGCCGCTGCCCACGCTCGTGGCCGTGCCTCCGCCGGAGCCGCCACGGCTGGTCCCGCCGCGTCGCGCAGCGCCGCCGCCGCGTCCGCCGCGACGAGGGGCCCGCGCGGTCTGCTCGCGCTCGAGCTCCGCGCGCACGGTGTGGCTCGACTGTCCGCTCGGCGGGGCCAGGGGCTCCTCCCAGTCCTCGTAGCCGTCCTGGCGAACCTGCACGGTCCACTGTCCGCCGGAGGTGTCGACGTCTTCGGTCAGCGGGGTCTCCCCCACCCGGCGCCGCTCGCTGCCGCGCACGAGGTAGACGTCCGCGCCGCTCGGCTCGGACTCGAAGCGCACCGAGACCTGGCGCAGGGTGAGCACCGCCGTCTGGAGCTGCTGGACCTGGCCGGACTGGACCTGGATCTGGCCCGTCCAGGGCGCGTAGTTGGTGAGCTCCGCCCGAACGTTGTGCGTGCCCGGGGTCAGCGTGGTTACGGTGACGGGGGTCTGGCCGACCTGGTTGTCGTCGACGTAGACGGTCGCGCCGCTCGGCGTGGTGTCGAGGCGGAAGCCGCTCCCCTGCGCATCCGCCACCGCGGGCGTGCCGCCGCCGGTCGCGGGCGTGGAGCCGCTGTCGGGCTGGAGCGTCACGTTCGGCAGATCGAGGGTCTGCGCGCTCCCGAGGGTGACGCGGGTGGCCCAGGTCTGGAAGCCGTGCTTGCGGACCTCCACCAGGTGCTCGCCCGGCTCGACGTTCGCGAGCACGAACGGGCTGGAGGTGGAGGACGTGACCGCCTCGTTGTCGAGGTAGACGACCGCGTCGCCCGGCTCGGTGGTGAGGTTGATCGTGCCCGGCTGCGCGCGGAGGAAGAACCACCAGACGCCGCCGCCGATCACCGCCATGGCGACGACCGCGAGCAGGCCGACGACGGCCATGATGGCGCCGCTGCCTCCCTTGCCCTCCTTGTTGCGCGTGACCGCGGTCGGCTCGGGGCCGAGCTGGGCCGGCTGGGGCTGCTGGGACGGGAGATCGTCGAAGGGGCTCGGCGCGCCCGGGATGCTGCCCGGGCTGCTCGCCGGGTTCATGCTCGGCGCGGAGAGGCCCGGCGCGGACGGCGCGGAGGCCTGGTACGGCTCGGGCGCGGTCGCCGGCTCCGACTCGAGGTCCGGGAGCGAGCCCGGGAAGCCGTCCTCGGGCTTGTCGTAGATCTGGGTCGACAGCTCCTCGTCGTCCCAGTCCATGTCGAGCGAGGCGCCGCCGGGGCTGCTCGCGGTGACGGGCGGGGTCGACGTCGGCGGCGGCGGCACGGGCGGGCCGGAGCTGTTGCGCGGCGGCGGGGGCGGCGGCGGGCCGCTCGTCCGCGGCGGGGGCGGCGGCACCGCGCCCATGCCCATCATCGTGCGCTTGGCCGGGCCGCGGGGCGGCGGACGCGGAGGCTGGGCCGAGGAGATGTTGGCCGCCTTGGCCGGCGCGGGCTCGAGGTCGGCGAAGGCGTCGAGGCCGCTGCCTCCGCCCATGCCGCCCGCGCTCACCCTGCCGCCCATGTCCTTGGCCGCCTCGGCCTCCATGCGGCGGTACTCTTCCTCGCGCGCCGACTCCTTGGCGATCTCCTCGGCGAACGCCTTGCGCATGTATGCGCTGAGATCCTTGCGCGAGAAGAAGTTGCCGCTCGTGTACATGAACGACTGCAAGTCGTCATGCAGATCCATGGCCGTCTGGTAGCGGTCGTCGACGTCCTTCGCGAGGGCCTTGAGCACGATCTGCTCGAGCTCCTCGGGGATGCGCCGGTTGTAGGTCGACGGCGGCATGATCTCGACGTTGCGCACCTTCTCCAGGGTGGAGAAGTCGCTCTCGCCGACGAAGAGCCGCTCGCCCGTGAGCAGCTCGTAGAGCACGATGCCGACCGCGAAGATGTCGCTGCGCCGGTCGAGCGGCAGGCCGCGCACCTGCTCGGGCGACATGTAGCCGAACTTGCCCTTGAGGATGCCCGCCTGGGTCTTGCCCGCCTTGCCGGCCGCCTTGGCGATGCCGAAGTCGATGATCTTCGTCTCGCCGTCGTAGCTGATGAGGATGTTCTGCGGGGAGACGTCGCGGTGGACGAGGTTGAGCTCGCGCCCCGCCGCGTCCTTCTTGTTGTGCGCGTAGTCGAGGCCCTCGCAGACCTTCATCACGTCGTAGCAGGCCATCGGGACCGGCACGGTCTCGCCGCGCTTGCGGGCCCGATCGAAGATCGCGCGCAGGTCCTTGCCGTGCACGTACTCCATCGCGATGAAGTACGAGTCGCCCACCTTCCCGAGGTCGAAGATCTGCGCGATGTTCGCGTGCGTCAGCTGCACCGCGATCTTCGCCTCGTCGATGAACATGGTGATGAACTCTTGGTCCTCCGCGATCGAGGGGAGGATCCGCTTCACCGCCACGAGCCGCTCGAAGCCTTCGACGCCGAACGCCTTGGCCTTGAAGACCTCGGCCATGCCGCCGACGTTGACCCGCTCGAGCAGGACGTACTTTCCAAAGGGGATGGGCTTCTTCACCGGTGGCCTCGCTGGGCTGACTGACTCGCGCCGTGCGCGGTCCGATGGTGTGCGGTCCGATGGTCCGCGGTCCGAGGGTGGGGGGCTCGTCCGCTCACACCGATCCCCGCTCGCACGCGCCGCTGCGCGTGCACGGGCTCCTGACGTCGGTGTCGATCGATGGTCATCGGATCCGAGTCCCCACCTGAGATCCCATCCCCTTGCAGCTGGATCGCGGGCACGCTGCAGCTTCGGGCGCGCACCCTGTATGCGCGATGCGACTCGCGCGTACACCCCGGCCCGAAGCGCGCGCACTGTACCCAAGCTGCACATGGCAGGTCAACTCGGGGGCGGCTCTGCACCGCATGGGGAACGAGGAACATCTGGGTGACGACCCGTGCGGAGACCCCCCGGCCCACCACGGCCTTGGGTTCTACACGCCCTTCCGCCCGAGATCATGCCGGATCTCGCCCGGGCCAGCCAAGTGCCCGACGGCTTAAAGGCGCCGTACGGGAGCGTGTGACGAGCCTCACTCGTCCGGGCGCGTGAAACGCGGGCCGTCGTCGCCCTCGCGGTTCATGAAGTAGCGCACGCGCTGGTCCTGGAGATAGCCCCAGACGCGATAGGGCTGGGGCTCGTTGTCGCCGAAGATCACCTCGGCCGCGGGGCGCTCCTCGGCGAAGAAGGTGAGCGCGGTCCCCGCCTCGACGCGGCGCTCGGAGAAGCCGTCCACCGCGGCGTCGGCGCCGTCGACCGAGAAGGCGAGGCGGGCCTCGACCGGGAGCGCGACCGCCTGCTCCACGCCCGCGAGCGCGAGCCGCGCGCCGAGGCCGATCGGGTCGCCGGCGCGCTCCGCGTAGACGAGGAAGCCGTCGCGATCGAGCCCGAGCGCCGCCTCGGCCTCCGGCATCGACGAGAGCGCGGGGCCCGAGACGATGACCGTGTCACCCTCCTCGGGCGCGCCGATCCCGATCTCCCAGCCCACCGCGTGGCGGCGGCCGTAGATCGCGAGCCCGCCGTCGACCCGCGCGAGCGACGCGGCCTGGGTGAGATGCGCGAGCGGTCGCGTGTGGTCCGGGCGGCGCAGCGGCGCGGGCACGGCGCGGCGCGGATCGATCCGGACCATCCACGTGCGCGCGTCGTCCGACCCCACCGAGGCTCGCGCGAAGGCGTGCGGCCAGCCGGCGTGGGGGAGGCCCTCCGGGTCGAAGGCGCCCTGCCCTTCGGCGAGATCCGGGCCCGGCAGCACGGGGCGGAGGGTCAGGTAGAAGAAGTCGCGCGCGTCGCGATCCGAGTAGCGCGGGAACGGCATGCCCATGGAGCGGACGGCGCGCCGGGCCCGCAGGCGCCAGCGCCCCGTGGTGCGGGGGAAGGTGCCCTCGTACTCGCTGTCGCGGCGCGGCCGACGGGTCAGCGGCGGCGCCTCTTCTCCGGGCGGGATGGGACGGAACAGCTCCATGCCCGCGTGGGCGCTGTTCATGTCGAGGTGCACCGAGCGGACGCAGCGGTTGCGCAGCATCGCCTCGCCGAGCGCCTCGGGCCCGACGCCCTGGCTCCAGTAATAGGCCAGGAAGCCCTCCTCGGTGAGGCAGAGCCCGCTCCGGGTGGTGAGGGTCTGCTCCTCGGCGTTGCGCGGGGCCGCGCCCCAGTACCAGCGCTCCCACGGGTTGTACTGCCCGTCCTCGACCAGGCTCGTGAGGTTCTGCCGGAACTCGGTCATGTCCTCGGGGATCTGACGGTTCGCGAGGCGCTCGTCGTAGTAGCGGCCCCGCCAGTCGGGCGCGGGCCAGGAGCCCATGCCGACCCGGCCGTCGTCGAAGACGGCGACGGTGGCCGCCCACGGCTTGGGCGGGAGGTAGACGCGCCCCTCGGCCATCATGCCGAACTCGCCGTGCAGCGCCTGGAAGCCGCCGTTGAACGCGCCGACGAGGTAACGGAGGCGATCGTCGCGCGGGACCATGCCCGTGCCGCGCCGGCCCGTGGCGCTCTCCGGCTCCCGCACCCCCGACTGCACGCGCAGCTGGACCTGCCGCGGATCCCAGATCGTCACGTAGACGCGGGTGAAGGGCCGCTCGGGATCGGTGCGGAGGAAGGTCTGATAGAAGGCCGGCGGCGCGTTCGGGTACTGGTTGACGAAGGGGTCGTCGACGACCGGGATCCAGCGGCCCTCGCCTTCGATCGGCGGATCGGTGATCACCGGCTCGAGGGCGGCGGGCGGCCAGCCCAGCTCCGGGTCGGTCACCGTGAGCATGGCCATGCGCTCCTCGCTGACCGTGTCGGGTCGGGCGAGGTCGTCGGCCACCTCGGCCATGGTCTCCGCCGCGTCGGGCTGGCCGAAGACGGCGTAGTATCCGCGCGTGAGCTTGTCGCGGGCGGAGAAGACGCGGTTCTCGAGCCACTCGATCGGCTCGGGGCCCACGAACGAGAGGTTGCGGACGGTGTCGACGACCCAGCCGATGGTGCCCGGCGTGCCCTTCGTCTGCGGCTGGGCCTCGACGAGCGCCTCCCCCTCGGCCGGGCGGCGGTGAGCGGGATCGAGCACGACGCGCGCGCCGCCCATCTGCGCGACGAAGCGCCCCTCGTCGACGGAGAGGGTCAGCGCCTCGGGGCGCTCGACGAGCTGGTAGCGCCGGACCCCGAAGCCTTCGGTGCGCCCGGTCTCCTGGAGGTTGGTGACCTGGTTCTGGAGGCGCGCCCGCCACGGCCAGTCGGCGGTGAGCGACTCCGGCTCTCCCCCCAGGTCGAGCACCACCACCGCGTCGTAGCGCGCGCCGACCCGGGTGGCGTAGGCGACGTGGCGCCCGATCTGGACCAGCTGCTCCTCGGACGCGCTCGCGGTCTCGCTGAGGTTGGTGAGCCACGCGACGTCGAGCGCGGTGGCCTCGCCGCCCGGGCGGACCTCGGCGTACCAGAGATCGTTCGCGTCCCCCGCGCGTCTGGCCAGGAACAAGGCGGGCCGCATGTGGAGCGGCCCGTCGTCCTCTGCCAGCCACAGCACCGTGGGC
>SHBB01000676.1 GCA_004213565.1 Sandaracinaceae bacterium | reverse complement strand
CATCGACGAGACGGCCACCCGCTGCCCGCAATGCACGTCGCAGCTCGAGGCCGCGTAGCGAGACGTGTCGCTCCCGACGCGGCGCGCCGGGAGCGACACAGCGATCACTCGCCGGCGCCGTTGATCTCGTCCTGGACGGCCGCGCACTCCTCCTGGTGCTCCATCGCGTAGCTCATGATCGAGCAGCGCTGCGCTTCCGGGGAGAGCTGGTTGCACGTCGCGAGGTAGGCGTCGCGGTCGAGCGGCGGCGCCTGGTTGTTGCCGCCCATCTGCTCCTCGAGCTGCGCGCGGAGCGCCTGCACGGACGCGAACGCCTGCTCGCAGGTGGTGCCTTCGCCTTCGGCGGCCTCCTCGGCCGCGGGCGCCTCGGCCTCCTCCTCGGCGGGCGCCTCCTCTTCGGCGGCCTCCTCTTCGGCGGGCGCCTCGTCGGCGGGCGCCTCGGCGGCAGGCGGGGTCGTGGTCTCCTCCTCGGCGCCGCACGCGGACGCGAGGCAGAGCGAGAGGGCGACGAGCAAGAGTCGGGCGTCGAAGTTCATCAGGTCTCCAGGGTCTCGGGTTTCTGGCCCACGCCTCGGGGTCGGGCGTGCTCCGCGCGCACTCTACGCGTTTCTCCCCTCGATTCCCCCCCTGGATGCGCTCACTGGTTCGGGAGCGTGATCACCTGGACGCGCGCCGAGTCCTGAAGGAACGCCAGCGGGAAGAACGGGATGAGGAACGCGGCCGCGATCGGCGCCCCGATGACGGCGGCGATGATCGGTCCCCACGGCGCGGAGAGGGCCATCGTGGTCGCGGCGAGGCTGAAGAAGACCCAGCCCAGGACCCGAAGAGCGCTGCGGTGGTCGTACGTCATCGTGATCGCCTGGCGGCCGGGATCGAGCGAGAAGGGGTTGTGGTCGGCCAGGTGCGGGCCGCCGCCGCGGGGCTGCACGGAGAGCTCGTAGAGCCCCGGCGTGACCCGGATCGTGCAAGGCGCGGAGCACGGCGCGGAGTCCGGCCCGCCATCGAGGGAGCGGAGGTGGAGCCGGAGCGGCGTCTCGCCGACCGGGAGCACGTGCACGAGCGCCTCGTCCGCGGGCACGAGCGCCTCGACGCGGCCGTAGCCCTCGGGGGCGGCGAGCGCGTCGGAGCCGGGCGCCTGCCAGCCGCCCGGCGTCTCCTCGTCCGGGACCGGCTCGGGAGGCGCGTCGGGCGGGGGCGCGCCGTACCCTCCCGGGGGCGCGGGCACGTCCTGCGCCGACACCGGACCGGTCGGAACGCAGACGGCCCCCACGAGCAGGGTCGCGAGCGAAGCGAGCGCGAGCTGTCTCAAATCAACTCCGCGAACGCGCGCCCGAATTCGAGCGGCGTCGGTCGATCTTTCCACTCGCGACCGGTCGCGGCGCGCATGAGCTTGACCAGCCCCGCGGGGTAGCTCGACAGGTCTGCGTTCTCGAGCGGGTCCTCGCGCATGTGCGCGACGATGCGCTGGCGCGGATCCTCGATCTCGTCGAAGAACGTGCGCCCCGTGGTCACGTTGTAGATCGTGCCCGCCAGCGCGTAGACGTCCGCGCGCCCGTCGAGCTCCACCGGGTCGAGCACCTGCTCGGGCGCGATGTAGCCCGGCGTGCCCGCGACGAACTTGCCGCCGACGTCCGCCTCGACCCGCGTCGCGCGGACCATGCCGAAGTCGATGAGCACGGTGGCGAGCGGCTGCGCGGCGGCCGGATCGCGGTGCTTGTCGGGATCGAACCGCTGCCCCCCCGCGAGCGGGAGGCGCAGCCACAGGTTCGCGGGCTTGATGTCCCGGTGCACCAGCCCCGCGCCGTGCAGCGCCGTCAGACCTGCGCATGTCTCGTTGACCACGCGACGCAGCTCGAAGAGCGTCATCAGGCGCGCGGTCGAGTACATCTTGAGGTCCGCGCCGATGAGGTACTCGAGCACCAGGTAGGGCACCTCGTCCTCGACGCCGCGGTCGATGATGTTCGCGACGTTCGGGTGGTAGAGCCCCGCGAGCGCGCGCGCCTCGTCGTGGAAGGACGCGAGGATCTTCTCGCGCTCGGACTCGGTCGCGCTCGCGAGCACGTCGGCCTTCGGGATCTTGAGCACGAAGAAGCGGTCCGCGCCGGGCTTGCGGACGAGCCAGACGCTGCCGATCCCGCCCTCGCCGAGCGGCTTGATCAGCTCGTAGCCGACGATCTTCTTCTTCGTCTTCTGCTTGGTCGGCGGAGGCGGCGGGGTGCGCTTCATGGCCGCGCTCACCGAGGCCTCGACGAGCGACGAGGCCATCGGCCCGAGCGACGCGAACCACACCTCGAGGAGCGCGGGCTCGCGGCGCCGGATGGCGCGCGCCACGACCGAGGCCATGCGAGGCGCGTTCTCCTTGCTGCGCCCCGAGCCGTCGGCCGAGGCCTGCTCGGCCGCGTGGAGCGCGCGCACCGGATCGGCGAGCGCCCCCTGCAGACGCTCGGCCGCGATGACGAGCTGGAGGCACAGCGCCTCGAGGTCGGGCAGCGGGCCCTTCGCCTCCTTGAACTCGTCGAGCGCGCGGGCGAGGTCGAGCAGCGACTCGCCCAGCTCCGTGCCGTCCGCCTTGAGCTCTCCGAGCGACGCGCGCACCGCGGGACCCCACGCGCCGTTGGCCTGCCCCGAGGACAGCGCCTTGCGGGTCTGGTCCGCGAGCGCGCAGCAGCGCTCAAGCGCGCCGTCCGCGATCATCGGGAGCGCGGTCGCGAGGCGCTGGAGGATCGCGGGGCGATCGATGACGAGCGCCCACCACGCCGCGAACGGGCCGAGCCACGCCACGTCGTCGACCTCGCCGAGCGCGGTGCCGCGCGTGGTGTCGACCAGCCGCCAGAAGAGCGCGCTCAGCGCCGACTCGAGCGGCGGGGGGAGCTCGCGCGAGCCGTCCGCGAGCCCGTCGAGCTTGCGCAGCCACCGACAGGTCTCGTGCGCGGTCGGACCGCTGCCGGGGCCGAGGTCGCTGTCCTGCCCGCAGGCGTCGAGCGCGTAGCCGCCGATCTTGAGCGCGAGCACCTCGAGGGCGACGTCGAACCCCTCCTCGGTGTCGGCCTCGGCTCGCCGCTCGCGCACGATGTCGAGCAGCTCCGCCGGCGCGCGCGCGACCAGCTCCCAGGTCTCCTCGAGGTTCGGCTCCGCGATGGGATCGCCCTGCGGCCGGGTCGCCAGCATCGGGCCCCAGAGCCTCAGCGCGAGCGAGCGCGCGCAGCCCTCGAAGGCGTTCATCGCCGACGCCCGGTGCCGCACCGAGCCCGGCCCGAGCACGATGCGGCGCGCCTCCGAGAAGGTGGCGGCGAGGGTGCCGGCGAAGCGCGCCGCCCGCGCGTCGGCCTCTTCGTCGTCGTACTGCGCGGCGAGCCGGACGAGGTTCTCCAGGCCCAGCTCGATGTCGAGCGGGTCGCGCTCCGCGTCGTCGACCGGGTCGGTGACCGCGATGGTCTCGAGCCAGCGGCGCCAATCGTCGACGCCCTCCACCCGCTCGTGGCGGGCGCGCTGACGCAGGTCCCGCCACGGCTTCTCCACCGCGTCGCGCTCACCCCGCCGCCAGAGCGTGGCGAGGCCGCGGGCCAGCGCCCGGGCGGCCACCGCGCCTCCGTCTCCCTCGACGATGCGCTTCGAGAGGCGCCGCCAGAGATCGGGCCGCTCGTGCAGCAGATACGGCGTCGCGGCCGCGGCCGCCGCCAGCACCCAGTCCTCGTTCTCCGGCGCGTCGATGATCGCCTCGAGCTGATGGCCGAGGAAGATCAGGCGCTCTGCGGGCAGCGAGGCGAAGGCGGTCAGCGCCCGCTGGCGCAGCACCGGGGTCGCGCCGTGCACCCAGTCGAGCAAGGTGCCCTCGAGCGGCTCGAAGGCGCCCGCGAGCCGGCCGAACGAGCGCGCGGCGTGGATCCAGACGAGCGGCTCGGGGTGCAGCAGCAGCGGCTGGAGCGCCTGGAGGGTCCGGCCGACGAGCTGCGGATCGGTCATCGGCGGCATGCCGCAGACCGACACCTCGAGCGAGCGCGCCGCGAGCACGCGGCCTCGCAAGGAGCCCCGCGCGGGGCGCCCGACGACGGCCTCGAAGGTCTCGCTCGAGCCCCAGATCCACTTGCCCAGCTCGGGCAGCTGAAGCGCGCGGGAGCCAGCCTCCCAGAGCAGGATCTCCATGCGGGCCGCGGCGTCGAAGCTCTCCGGGTCGTCGAGCGCGCCGAGGAGCGGCGCGCAGCGCAGCGCGTCCTCGAGCGGCCCCTGAACGATGCGGTTGCGCGCGACGAACAGCGCCCGCTCGCCGTGCTCGGGGTGTCCGGCCGCGGCGGAGAGGATGGGCGCCAGCCGGGCGTCGCTCCGGGGCGCGTTGGCGGCGCACCAGAGGAAGACGAGGTCCGCCTCCGGCCCGTCGAAGGCGCCGCGGAAGTCCTTCGGCGCGCCGCTCTCGTTCGTCCAGCCGCGGAGCGCCTCGTCGGCGCCGTTCGCGGCCTCGATCGCGTGCTTGGGCAGCGTGGTCCCGGACTCGAAGCGGCCACTTCGCCAGGCGTCGTGCAGGGCTCGCGAGAGCTCCGGCGAACGCTGGAGCTCGTCCTGGAGCGCGCGGAGGACGAGCTGGACCTGATCGAAGCTGCTCACGGGGTAGCGCCATCCTACACGCCTCCCATGGGGACCCGAAAGATGCGTGTCGTCAGCGCCGCCGCCCCTGGGCGATCCAGGTCTCGAGGAGCTGGATGGCCTCCGGCGAGACGCTCGGCAGGCCCAGCGGCATGCCGAGGACGTCTCCCGACGGCAGGCCGGCCTCCTCGAGCTGGCGGGCGCGCAGGCTCGCGACCACGAGGGGCAGGGTCTCGCCGCCGGGCAGGGTGACCTCGCGGAAGACGCTGCGGCGACGTCCCTCGAACAGAGCGCCGCTCCGGAGCGCCTCGTAGCTCGCCAGGTCGAGGCCGCGGCCCTCGAAGCCGAGGCCGCCCGTGTTGCCCGGGCCGCCGTCGCCGATGGCGTAGCCCGGGTCGGAGTGGCAGTGCCAGCAGGTGTCGTGGAAGAGCGCCGCGTCCACCTCCTCCCAGGTCACCTCGCGCGACAGGAGCGGGAGCCGGGGCGGGAGCGGGCGGCGCACGTCGATCTCCGTGGACGCCCGGAGGTACGCCGCGACGTCCCGCGCCTCGGCCGCGCTCAGGTCGGTCGGCGGCATCTCGGTCCGGGGGTGCAGCGAGGCCGGGTCGACGAGCCAGTCCACGAGGGTCGCGGGCATGCGCGCCGCGGCGAAGGCCAGGTCGGGGGCGAGGCGACGCGCTCGCGCGAAGCGCTCTCCGCCGACGCCGGCCGCGGCGGAGAGGGACTGCGTGGGCTGCCACAGCGACGTGCGCGCGGGCCGGGTCGAGGCGCCGCCGGCGCTCCTCGCGGGGTGGCGAGCGAGCCTGCACAGCCTCCCCGACGCGCCCGACCTCGCGGGCGCCTCGCGCCTCGATCCCGCGTGGATCGCCGAATACCTGCAGCGCCCCGTCGATCTCCGGCCGCACCTCGAGGCGACCATGCCGCGGCTCCCGCTGGACGCCCGCGACGCGCGCGATCTCGCGTCCGCGCTCGCCCCGCCCCGCGCGTCGAGCGCG
>SHBB01000675.1 GCA_004213565.1 Sandaracinaceae bacterium | reverse complement strand
CGAACCCGGCGTTGCGGGCGCGCGCGGCCGTGAATGGGACGGACATGTCGAGCGCGACGACCTCGCAGCCGAGCCGCTCGGCCAGCGCGACGCTGCCGTCGGTCGAGCCGCTGTCGACGTAGACCACGCGCGCCACGCGATCGACGAGCGACTCCAGGCACGCGCGCAGGCGCTCGCCCTCGTTGCGGCCGATGGCGACCGCGCCGACGTCGTCCAGGCGGCTCACGGGCGCTCGTCGAGGAAGTTGTAGCGCACGAAGTCGCGGAGGAAGCGCGCCGGATCCGGGTCGTCCTTCTGCTGGATCTTCGCCCGCACCTTGAACGTGGCGAGCCCCACCGCCTGCGCGGTGTTCGCGGCCCAGGTGTAGGCCTTGCCGTGGTTCTTCAGGAAGTAGTGTCGGCGGCTGTCGAACCAGTAGCGCGGCATGGGGCGCTTCAGGTCTTTGAGCCCGGTGGAGGCGTGCCCGACGTGCTCGACCTTCGACTCGACGACGTACCAGGTCTCGAAGCCGGCGAGGCGCGCGCGGCGGCAGAGATCCGTCTCCTCGAAGTAGAGGAAGAACGTCTCGTCGAAGAGCCCGACGGTCTCGAGCGTCTCGCGGCGGATCATCATCGCCGCGCCGGCGAGCCAGTCGACGGGCCGGGTCTGGTCCGGGCGCGGACGGATCGGGACCTCCTTCTCGGGCAGCACCTTGGTCAGCGCGCCCAGCCGGAAGCTCCCGAGCACCTCCGACGCGAGGGTCGGGAAACGGAAGCTCGAGATGTGCGGCACGCCGTCCGAGCCGTGGAGCGCGCTGCCCGCGATGCCCGCCTCGGGGTGGTCGTCCATGAAGCGCACCAGCACCTCGATGGCGTCCTCGTGCGGGAAGGCGTCCGAGTTGAGCAGGAAGACGTAGTCGGGCTTCTCGCCCGAGGCGAGCGCGCGCCGCATCGCGAAGTTGTTGCCGGCGCCGAAGCCGCCGTTGTGGCCGCTCTGCATCACGACGACGTCGTCCATGTCGGCGCACGCCTCGCTCAGCGTCTCGAACGAGCCGTCCTGTGAGTCGTTGTCGACCACGTCGATGCGGTACGACTCGAGCCGCGCGCACGCGCGCTGCGCCGCCGCGATGGCCTTCAGGGTCATCTCGGCGGTCTTGTAGTTCAGGATCACGCACTGAACGCGCATCGTCGTCTGCTCCGAGTCCGCGGCGCTCATTCCGCGGCGTTGCGTTCCGGGACGCGCAGCTCGGCCGGGCGTTGCCGCAGATCGGCCTCCGCCCGCTCGATCACCTCGCGCATCTTGCGCGCGAGGACCCGCACGTTCGGTTCCAGCACCATCGAGTCGTGGTCTCCAGGGACCTCGAAGACGTCTAGCCCCCGGACGTGAGGCGTCCACCCGTTGTCCTCGTAGACGTAGTCGCGATCGTGGTCGAGGAGGCGCCCGTTGCCGAGGTCGTACGCGACCTCGAGCGGGGGGCGGAAGAGCGTGAGGTGCCCGTCATAGGACTTCAGCTCGTAGCGGCCCAGCGCGCGCCGGAACGCCTGCTCGATCGCCTCGTCCTGGAACTCGGCCGGGGCCTGCTCGGGCTCGGCCTCTTCGAAGCGCTTGCGCAGCTTGCCCATCTCCCAGCGCCAGCGGTTGACGGCCCACTCGCCGACGTAGGACGCGCCCTTCTGCTGGAGCTGCTGCACCTGGATGAGCGCGCGGTCCTTCGGGCTCAGGCTCGGCGGCGGGAAGGGCAGCGGCGTGTCGAGCATGACCAGGAGCGGCACGTCCTCGCCCTGCGCGCGGAGGCGCTGCGCCATCTCGTAGGCGGTGATCCCGCCGCCGGAGAAGCCGCCGAGGAACCAGGGGCCGTTCGGGTGCACGGTGCGCATCTCGGCGAGGTACGCCTCGGCCATCTCGTCGAAGGTCTCGTGAGGCTGCTGGTCGCCGAAGAGCCCGCGCGCCTGGAGGCCGTAGATGCGCCGGTCCGTACCGACCAGGTGCGCGAGGTGGCGGAGGTTGAGCACGTTGCCGAACATGCCGGCCACGATGAAGAAGGGCGTCTTGGGGCCGCCGTCGCCCGGGTGCATCGGGACGAGGTGCGTGTAGCGCGTCTTCGGCGCCTCGGGCTTCTTCGCCTCGGCCCCCTCCGCGGCCCCACCGGCGGCCGCGCCGCCGATGCGCTCCTTGATGAGCGCGCCGCAGCGCTCGATGGTCGGCGCCTCGAAGAGCACGCTGATCGGGAAGTCGATCTGGTACGCCTTCTTGACCTTCGCGAAGAGCCGCACCGCGATGAGCGAGTGGCCGCCGAGGTCGAAGAACGAGTCCTGGACGCCGACGGTGTCGATGCCGAGGAGGTCCTGCCAGAAGCCGACGAGGGTGCGCTCGACCTCGTCCCGCGGCGCGACGAACTCGCTGTCGAGGTCGGGGCGCGCCAGCTCGATGCCGCCTTCGCCCGTCTCCCGCGTCAGCCCGCGGTCGGCCTGCGCGATGAGCCCCTCGAGGTCGAGCGAGCTGACGTAGACCTGCGGGCGCGGCGGCGCGGCGAGCACGCGGCCGAGCGCCTCCTGACCCTCGCGCGGGAGGATGCCGCGCTCGAGGTTGCGCGCGAGCTGCTGCTCCGCCGGCGAGGGCTCCCGCTCGGTCTCCTCCAGCTCCACGTCGCGCGGGCTCGGGCGGCTCTTGACCGTGAAGTCCGCGCTGCCCGCCATCTTGCGCAGCGCGAGCCGGTCGACCTCGACGAGGACGTTGCCCTCCTCGTCGGCGAGGGTGACGTCGAAGTAGACGAACTCGGAGTCGTCGCGGTTCTCGCCGTGGTTGCGGACCCAGCTGACGAGCCGCGGGGAGAGATCGCGCAGCACCCGCACCCGCTCGTAGCTGACCGGGACCCAGAGCGCGTCCGCGTGGTAGCCGTCGATGAGCTCCATCGCCCAGCCCGTTGCGATGTCGAGGAGCGCGGGGTGCAGCCCCATCGCCTCGGTCTCGCTCGCGTAAGCGTCCTTCAGGGCGAGCTGCCCGAGCGCCTCGTTCTCGCCGAACGCGCCTCGCCGGAGCACGCGCCAGCGCTCGCCGAAGCGCAGGTGCGCCTCCTGGGGCGTGCGGATGCCGTCGGGGTCCTCGGCGAGCGTCTTTCGGGTGCAGCGCGCCTCGATCTCGGCCACGGGCACGCGCCCGGGGACCTCGAGCGGGCGGATGGCGAGGTGCGCCTGCGCGTGCAGCTCCCAGCCGGGGCGTCCGTCCAGCTCGAGGTGGCCGCGCACCTCGAAGGCGTAGCCGCGCCGGGTGGGGCGGAGCTTCACGCGGACGTCTCGCTCCGCGTCGTCCGAGACCGCGAGCGGACGGATGAAGAAGAGGTCCTCCACCTCGAACGGGCCCTGCTCGCCCGAGGCGCGCAGCGCGGCGCGCGCCAGCTCGAGGTAGCCCGTGCCCGGGATGAGCGCGTGGCCCGCCTTGGTGCGGTGGCCGTCGAGGATCCAGTCCTCACGCGGCGAGATCGTCGCCTGCAGGACGGCCTCGCCGCGCGCGTCGCGGACCCGCTGTGACAGCAGCGGGTGGTTCGGCTGCTCGCCGACCGGCTCGCCCGCGTGGGCGCTCGCGTCGTCCGTGAGCTGCGCGGCGGCCATGCCGACCTGGCTCCAGATCCCCCAGTGCACCGAGGTGACCCGCGTCGGCCCGCCCGCCTTGCTCTCCGCGTAGGCGTCGAGGAAGGTGTTCGCGGCGACGTAGTCGACCTGGCCCGCCGGCGCGGTCGCGGTGGAGGTCGAGCTGAAGAGCACCATGAAGTCCAGCGCGGCGTCGCTCGACACGCCGTCGACGAAGACCTGGTCGAGCACCATCGTGCCCTGGATCTTCGGCGTGAAGACCTCGTCCACGCTCGCCTGCGTCTTGAGCGCGATGAGGTCGTCGTCGACCACGCCCGCCGTGTGCAAGACGCCGTGCACGGCGCCGAAGCGCTCCCGCGCGCGCTGCGCCGCGTCCTGCATCTCCTCGAGGTTGGTCACGTCGGCGCTGAGCACCAGCACCTCGCCGCCCGCGTCCTCCACGTCGAGGAGGCGCCGCAGCCGCTTGCTGATCCGGTCCTCGGCGCCGTGCTGTCGCATCCACGTCGCCCACTGATCCCGGGGCGGCAGCGGGGTGCGGCCGAGCAGGACGAGCTTCGCGCCGCAGCTGCGCGCGAGGTACTCGGCCATGGTCAGCCCGAGCCCGCCGAGCCCGCCGGTGAGGAGATAGACGCCGCCCTGCCGGAGCGCGGTGGGCATGCCCTCGACGGGGAGGAGCGGGACGCGCTCGACGACCTGCGTGAAGCGCTTCTCGCCGCGGAGCGCCACCACCTCGTTCTTCGGGGGCGAGCGCAGCTCGTCCTCGAGGTGCTGCGCGAGCTGGTCCAGCTCGCTCTCCACGCGCTTGCGGCCGCCGAACGGGTCGACCAGCGCCATGCGGAGCGTGCCGCCGAAGAGCTTGTCGCTCTTCTCGGGCAGCCGGACGTCGATGGCGGCGGCGGTGACGTCCTCGAGCTCCCGCGGCATCACGCGCACGGGGCCGAGCACGGTGGCCCGGTCGGGGAAGGGGACGGGCTCGTCGCCGACGCGCTGCGCGCCCTCGGTCACCACCGTGACGTGGAGGGGCGGCACGCTCTCGTCGGCCAGCGCCTGGGCGAAGAAGAAGAGGCTGAAGAACCCGCGCTCCTGGTGGTGGTGGTAGCGGCTCGAGCCGGGGCGCACGCTGGCCTCGGCCTCGAGCAGCCACAGATGCACCACCCGGTCGGGGGTCTTGCCGCCCGCGACGAGCGACTCGACCAGCGCGGTGTAGCCCTCCTTGCCGCGCTCGGGGCTGAGCGCGTACTCGGTCTCGCTCTTCTCGTGGTAGGCGTCGCCGGGGTAGACGCTGATGACGCGGTCCCCCTTCGCCTCGAGGCGGGCGCGCAGGCGCCGCCCGACGCCGGCCGCGTCCATGAAGATCAGCCAGGTGTGTCGCTCGCCCGCGTCCCTCGGATCAGCGAGCGAGGGCTTCCAGAACGGGCGCCAGCCCCAGTCCTCCACCGCCTCGATCTTGGGCAGGTCGAGCGCGTCCTCCTCGACGCGGACCTTGCCCGGCTCGAGGAAGTACGGCTTGTGGTTCCACGCGTAGGTCGGCAGCTCGACGCGGCCGCGCTCCTCGCCCTCCCAGAGGCGGTCCCAGTCGAAGTCCGCGCCCGACGCCCAGGCGCGCCCCAGCGCGGAGAGGAAGTAGACGTCGTCGTCGACCTCCTGGTCGCGGTGGCGCACGGTCGGGAAGGCGTTGTGCGCGCCCTTGCGGAACGACGGATGCTGCTTCGAGAGCGAGCTGAGCGCGCGCCCCGGTCCGCACTCGATCAGGCACCGGCTGGGGGACTCGAGGAGGGTCGCCACATCGTCGGCGAAGCGCACCGTGCTCCGCAGATGCGTCACCCAGTACTCGGGATCGGTGGCCTGCTGATCGGTGATCCAGGTGCCGGTCGTGTTGCTGAGGAAGGGCAGCTTCGGGGCGCTCAGCGGGATGGAGCGCAGGTAGTCGCCGAAGGCGCCGAGGATGGGCTCGAGCTGCCGCGAGTGCGCGGCGGTCGGGATCGCGAGTCGACGGGCCTCGACGTCCTCGAGGC
>SHBB01000674.1 GCA_004213565.1 Sandaracinaceae bacterium | reverse complement strand
GCGCGGCGTCACCGCGCGGCTCAGCCCGAGCGTGACCACGACGCCGCGCGCCGTGGTGCTGCTCGCGCTGTTCTCCACGAGGCCGGCTGCGCCGCTGACCGCGAGCCCGTCATCGGGGAGCCGCGCCCCCTCGAGCTCGAGCGCCACCACGCGCCCTCCATCCCGCGTCCGCAGAGCGTAGCGAGGCACGTCGAAGTCGCCTTCCAGCACGACCTCTGCCCGCTCCGCGCCGCCCGACACGCCGAGCGTGCGCACGACGGCCGGCGCAGATTGCGCGGCAGCCGGCGCGGCGAAGGCCAAGGTCAGCAGGCCGACCCACAGCCTCCTCGTGATCGGCGCGGCCCTCCCGGGCCCGCGCTCGACGTAGACACACTTCTTGCGTCGCATGAGCTCCTCTCGTCGTCTTTCGGACGGATGCGAATGAAATCTTCGCGGGCGAGGGCCCGACGGCGCAAAAAAACGGTGCAGCGCGGACGCGCAGAAGGCCGCCGCTCCGTCGGAGCAGCGGCCTTCGCGGGGGACCTTCTCGAGCGGCGCGCTTCGACTCAGCGCTCGGCGCTCGGCTCGGTCACGCCGCGCGTGCGCAATTCGCCGCGCGCCGCCTGCTCGTCCTCGCTCCGCAGCGGGATCACGCGCGTGAGCGGGGGCCGGTTCGGCGCCGTCGGATCCTCGCGGACCAGGATGATCGAGTCCGGCCGGATGCGGTCGACGCGCCAGTTCAGCGTCACCGGCAAGCTCTCCGTGCCGCCCGCCTGCACCACCTCGGAGCGCCCGATGTAGTCGCCGCGGCGGACGGTGTACCCGACGCCCTCGGCGTCCGCGAGCATCGCGCGCGGGTTGGACACGCCGCTGACGATCCCGAGCAGGCGCATCTCGTCGATGCTCGTCTCCGGCATGACGACGTCACGACCGCTCCCGCGATCCGTCTCGCTGCTCCGGGAGACGAACATCGCGGCGTAGGAGTGGAAGGGGTCGCGGTTGCTGTCCGCCTCGACGAAGTCCTCGTCGCGGTACTGCGGGAGCTGCGGGCCGGCGTCGGCCTCTTCGCCTTCCGCCTCCTCACCTGGCCCGGCGCCCGGCGCGACGGGCGCGACGGGCGCCTCCGGCTGGAAGCTGCGTCCGACCTGGATGTTCTCCTCTTCACAGCCGGCGAGGCCCAGGAGAAGCGCGCAGGCGAGCAAACATCGTGTCGTGGTGCGCATGGCTCAGGTTCCCGGTGCGCCCGCGGGCGTCGGCGCCGCCGCTTGCGGCTCCGGCGCGTCGGGGCGGCGGTAGGTGGTGGCCAGGACGTCGACGTCGACGATGGTCGAGCCGTCCGTCTGCTCGCTCGCCTCGGCGCGCGGGTTGGAGATCTGGATGTTCTCCATGCTGATGAGGCGATCGAGGCGGCTGATGTTGTAGAAGAAGCGGCTGACCTGGTGGTACTTGCCCGTGATCTGCAGGTTGACCGGGAGCTTGACGTAGTGCTCGTCCGGCTCCTCGGGGCGCGGCTCGACGAGGCGGATCTGCAGGCCGCTCAGCTCGGCGATCCGGTTGAGATCCTGGAGGAACGCCGCCGTCTCTGCGTCTTGCGGGAGCGCGCGGAGGTTCGCCCGGTCGAGCCCCTCGCGCTGCGAGACCTGCTCGCGGAGCCGGACGTACTCGGCGTTGCGCTCGCGCGCCGCCGACATGCGCTGCTCGAGCTGCGTGTGCTGGCTCTGCGCGGTCTCGATCTCCTCGTCGAGGCTGAGATGCAGCGCGAAGTAGTAGACCGCGCCGATCAGCGCGACGAGGCCCAGCCCGAGCGCGGCCTTGGCCGCCGCGGGCAGCCGCGCGAAGGACTGATCTCCACCTGATTTCGGCGTCGCCATCAGTAGATCACCCGGCAGTCGAGCTCGAACGCGATGAGGTCCAGCCCGGTTTCGTTGTCTTCGGTGTGCTCGGTCTTGACGAGCTGCACCTGCTCGAACTTCTCGCTGAGCGTCAGCCGCTTGAGGAACTCGGCCACGTCTTCATTGGTCCGGCCGAGACCCGTCACCGAGCACTCGCGGTTCTCTTCACGGAACTCGCGCAGCCAGAGGCGACGCGGATCCCAGCTCGGGTTCACGCCGGCGAGCGGGTTGCGCCGCCGGATCTCCTCGAGGCGCTGCGGATCGACGGTCGGTCCCCCGCCCACGCTGAGGATCTGCGACATCTCCATCAGGACGGCGGTCGGCCCGTAGCGCGCGCGCTGCAGGTCGCTCACTACCGTCTCGAGCTGACGGCTCTGCTCGAGCTCCGCCCGCACCGCGTCGATGTTCGCCGACTGCTGCTCGAGCTCCGTCGCCTGCGCCGTGAGCGCGTCGTTGCGCGCGCGCTGCTCCTCGAGCACGCGGTTCTTGCCCATGTAGACCACCACCAGCACGACGATGGTCAGGACGGCCGCCACGAGGTAGGCGATGATCCAGCCCTGACTGCCACCGCCGGTCGAGGCCGACTGCCGGCGAGCGCCGGGGAGGAGGTTGATGCGGATCATGCCCGCTTCTCCCGTTCTTTGCGGAGCGCCAACCCGATGGCGACCGCGGACTCTGGGGCGCGCGCCTGCAACAGCGCGGGGTCGACGCCCTTGTCGGGCGTGGCGACGCGCAGCGGATCGAGCCGCTCCACCGGGACCCGACAGCGGCGCTCGATCGCGTCGAGGAGCGCGCGAATGTTGGCGGTGCCGCCCGAGACGAGCACGCGGCTGATCTCGCCCCCGCCGCTCGTCGCCAGGTAGAAGTCGAGGGACCGCTGGATCTCGCCCGCGAGCTGCTCGACCACCGTGCCGATGATCTCCGGCACCTCGCGCGGCACCAGCCCTCGCCCGTCCCCGCCGCACTTGTAGGCCTCGGCCTCCTCGGCGCTGATCCCGAGGCTCCGCTGGATCTCCTCGGTGATCTGGTTGCCACCGTTGGCGATGTCGCGCGTGAACGAGGTCGATCCCTCGGCGAGGATGTTGAGCGTCGTCAGGGACGCGCCGACGTGCAGGAGCACGACGGTCTGGTCCAACGGCGGCGGCCCGTACCCTGCCTCGAACGCGTTCTGAACGGTGAACGCGTCGAGGTCGACGACCCTGGGCCGCAGCTTCGCCTCGCTCGCGAGGTTCGTGAGGTCGTTGATCTCCTCTTTCTTCGCGGCGACGAGGAGCACGTCCATCTGCCCCTGCTCGGGGCGCTGCGAGAGCACCTGCCAGTCGATCTGGACCTCCGCCAGGTCGAAGGGGATGTGCTGCTCCGCCTCCCAGGTGATCTGCTCCTGGAGCTCCGCGATGGTCATCTGCGGCATCGTGATCTTCTTGATGATCACGGAGTGTCCGCTCACGCGCAGGGCGACGTCCTTGCGCCGCGCCTTGTGGAAGAGCTTCTGGAGCCCCTCGATGACCGCGCCGGAGTTGATGATGTGGCCGTCGACGATCGTGTCGCTCGGCAGAGGGTGATACCCAAAGCGAACGAGTGAGCGGGCGCCTCCCCGCTTCTCCTTGATCTCCGCGACCTTGATCGAATGCGAGCCGATGTCGACTCCGACCAGGTTCTTGCCTTCCGACATCGCCTACGCCCCGTCCCGCGCCGAGCCAGTTCTCGACACCGAGGAAGGATTACATGGGCGCGTCGGGACCGCCTCTTTTCGACAAAGCCCCGAATCGGGCCTCGAATCGAGCGTGCGCGCGGGGGCTCACTCCTCTTCGCCGAACACCCGAACGCGGTCGCCGAGGCTCAGCCCGAGCGCCTCGAGGATCTTCCGCTTGGTGTCCATGCGGCAGCCGTAGCCCTTCTCGACCCGATCGATGGTCAGGACCGAGAGGTTCGCGCGCCGGGCCAGCTCCGCCTTCGACATCATGCGCTCGATCCGGAGCTTGCGGACGTTGTTCGGGTTGGACCCCGGGCCCTTCTGGGGCCGCTTCTTCTTGGCCGGCGCGGGCTTCTCGGCCAGCTTGTCGGCGGCCGGCTTCTCCGCCGACTTGGCCGCGACCGAGCGCTCGGACTCGCGCGTGAGACCCTCCGACCCTCGCGTATCAGGGCCTCGGGTCTCGGGAGCGCGCGTATCCAGCGCGCTGCCTTCGGCCCCGCGTGGCGCCGCTCCGCCGCCGCCTTCACCCGCCGACGCGTTCTCGACACGCGTGCGCCGGGCCTCGCTGGGGTGCGGTGCCTCGAGCATCGCCGGCGACTCGTCCTCGTGCTCCATGGGGCTCCACGGCGGGTTTCCCGCGCCGGACGTCATCATTACCCGATTCCCCTGATCGTCAAGAAATAGTGAATAATTTGGGCCTAATTATGCCTAAGTTATGCGTAATTGAGACCGGTTTCGGCCCCTCCGAGCGGGTCGGGGGGCGATCGGCCTCGGCAGGGCATGGCCGGGAGCGAAGGGGCAAAATCGAGCCGCCACCTTGCGCGGGTCGCGCGCTCCCCGTAGCCCTCTCGCCGCGCCATGGCAACGGTAGTCCGCAGCGGGTGGTTGGCCGCCCTCCTCTTCCTCTCGTTCTTTGCCCTGGACGGCGTCGCCCACGCGCAGCGCGAGCACACCGTGCGTTCGGGTCAGAGCCTCGCCCGCGTCGCGCGCCGCTACGAGGTCAGCGTGACCAGCCTGGCGGCGGCGAACGGCCTCTCCCGCGACGCCCAGCTCCGCCCCGGCCAGGTGCTGCGGATCCCGGAGCGCGGGGTCCACTACGTCGCGCGCGGTGACACTCTCGCGAGCATCGCCCGCGACCACGAGTGCAGCGTGCGCGACCTGCGGCGGCTGAACCGGCTGCGGGACGGCTCCACCCTCCGGATCGGCCAGCGGCTGCGGCTCCCCGGGTTCGACGCGAGCGAGGAGCGCCAGCAGGCGGCGCGGCGGTGGGGAGAGCCGCGCCACCCAGGCGTGGCCGTGCTCTACCGCCGAACCCTGGACCGACGCCTCCGCGTCCGGCTGGTCGACTCGCGCGGTCGCGCGCGCCGGGTCGCGCGCCGCAGGCTTCGCGAGATGATGCGCCCGCGCCTCCACGGCCGAAACGGGCGCCTCGGCCCTCTGCCCCCGACACGGCTCGTCGAGATCCTCGCGCGCGTGTCCGACCACTTCGGCGGCCGACAGATCACCATCGTCAGCGGCTACCGACACTCTGGCGGCAACACGCGCGAGAGCAGCCGCCACACCCAGGGGCACGCGCTGGACATCCGCGTGCGCGGCGTACCGAACCACGCGGTGCGTGACTACCTGCGCAGCTTCGACCGCGTCGGCGTGGGCTTCTATCCGCGAAGCCACTTCGTGCACATCGACGTGCGCGACCGCAGCGCCTACTGGGTCGACTGGTCCCGCCCAGGCGAGGCCCCGCGCTACCAGCGTCGCGGTCAGGCGGCCCCCGGGGACGCCACCCGCGAGCAGGTCCGCAGCGCGGGCATGGGCGGCGACGACGGCGCGGAAGAGGCGGGCGAAGGCTCCGCCGCGCTCGAAGACGAGGGCCCCGGCTCGATCGCCTCCGACGGCGACGAGAACGACGACGCCGAGAGCGACGAATAGGGACGCGGGCCTCTTTCTTTTTTTGGAGGGCCTGAACGCAGGCCCTCCCCCCATTGGGCAGAGCGCCAATGGGGCCCCCCTCCCGACTACGCCGG
>SHBB01000673.1 GCA_004213565.1 Sandaracinaceae bacterium | reverse complement strand
GACATAGTCGCCGCGCCTCCGTCCCTGGATCGCCCTTCGGGCCGATCAGTCTCGAGGGGACTGGAGGAGTCGTCATGGTGATACTGCCCTGGATTCTGCTCGGTTGCGCCGCGGTCGCCCTGCTCCTCTACGGGCTCGGCGTGCTCGCCACCGTTCACCACACCGGCCGCAAGCCGCCTCTTCTCCCCGAGGCCGAGCTGCCGCCCGTGTCGCTGCTCAAGCCCATCAAGGGCGCCGAGGAGAGCCTCGAGGAGAACCTCCGCTCCTTCTACGAGCAGGACTACCCCTCGTTCGAGGTCGTCTTCGCGACCACCGATCCGGGCGACGCCGCCCTCCCCGTCGCGCGTCGCGTGGCCGCGGACTACCCGCACGTGCCGACGCGCTTCGTCTTCTCCGATCCCGAGTTCGGGCTGAACCCGAAGGTCGCCAACCTCGCGGGCGCGCTCCTCGGCGCGCAGCACGAGCTGGTGCTGCAGTCGGACGCGAACGTGCGCGTCGAGGGGGACTACCTCCGCCGCATCGTCAGCGAGCTGATCGCGGACGACGGGCGGCTGCTCAGCTCGATGGTGGTCGGCGTCGGCGAGGAGAAGGTCGGGGCCCTGCTCGACAACCTGCAGCTGAGCGCCTTCACCGCGCCGGGCTGCTGCCTCGCGCTGAAGCTCGCGGGCGTCGTCTGCGTGATCGGCAAGTCGATGCTCTTCTACCAGCGCGACCTGAGGGAGGTCGGCGGCCTGGAGCTCGTCCGGGACGTGCTGGCCGAGGACTACGTGCTCGGGCGCGCGTTTCAGAAGGCGGGCAAGAACGTCATCCTCAGCACGACGACCGCGCAGAACGTGAACGTCGTCTCGAGCGTCGAGCACTTCATGGGCCGGCACGCGCGCTGGCTGAAGATGCGCGCGGTCATCCACATCCCTGGGTTCGTCGCCGATCTGTTCGCCAACCCGACCGGCCTGTCGCTCCTGGCGTTCGTCACGAGCGGCTTCGATCTCCGCATCGGCGCGGCCTTCGCTGGCATCACGCTCCTCAAGGCGTGGGGCGACGTCTTCCTCGTGCGGCGCACGCGCGGGGTCCCGCTGCGCTTCTGGCACCGCTTCCTGACGCCGCTGCGCGACATCCTGATGATGGCGATCTGGCCCTACGCGGCGTTCAGCCGCTCGATCGAGTGGCGCGGCACGCGCTTGCGGCTCGGCTGGAACACCCGGCTGCGCCCGGACGACGGACCGCTCGCGGTGCGGCTCATGCGTCGCGTCCCGTTCTTCCGCTCGATCTGACGTCGTCGAAGAAGGCCGTCAGCGCCTCGGTCACCGCGTCGGGGCGGTCGAGCGCGCTGAGGTGCGCCGCGCCCGGCACCTCGATCAGCGTCGCGCCCGGGATGCCCGCCGCGATCTCCCGGGCGCGCGCGGGCGGGGTCGCGACGTCCTCGCTCCCGACCATGACGAGCGTGGGCGCGGTGATCTCGCCCAGGCGGTGCCGGATGTCCTCGCGGTGGAAGATCACCGCGTCGACCGCGTGCCCGATCGACGCCGGATCCATGCGCGCGATGTGATCGCGGAACTCGCGCAGCACGTCCGGCCGGGTGCGGCGCGTCTCCTCCGTCAGGAAGAGGGGCTGCAGGCGATCGAGGAGCGGCGCGATCGCGCCGAAGCGCCGCGCGATGAAGGCCATCACGTGGTAGCTCGGCAGCTTGCGGCGCGACTCCCGGTGCGCGCTCGTGTCGAGCAGCGCGAGCGAGCGGAGGCGATCCGGGTGGCGGAGCGCGAAGCGCATGCCGGTCATCCCGCCCCAGCTCAGCCCGGCCCAGTGCGCGCGGTCGACGTCGAGGGCGTCCATCACCTCGCGGGCCGCCTCCGCGCACTCCTCGAGGGTGAACGGGCGGCGGATGGGCGCGCTCCGGCCGTGGCCCGGGGCGTCGAGGTTGACCACCCGGTAGCGCTCGGCGAGCGCGGGCACCTGGAAGCGCCACATGCCGCCCTCGCACAGGAGCGAGTGCCAGAGCAGGAGCGGCTCACCCTCCCCGTGCTCCTCGACGAAGAGCTTCCCCAGTCGCGTGTCCACCAGCATTCGGCTCGTTCTACCAGCCGTGCTCTACGATGCGAGCACCTTGTCGAAGCGGCCTCATCTGCTGTTCGCGCTCCTCTACTTCGCCGAAGGCGCGCCGATCGGCTTCATCTGGTGGACCCTGCCGACGCTCCTGCGCGGGGCGGGGGTCGAGGTCGACGCCATCACCACGCTCACCGCGTGGGTGACGATCCCGTGGGCGCTCAAGTTCGCGTGGGCGCCGCTCGTCGACACCCTCACCTCGCCGCGCTTCACCCTGCGAGGCTGGATCGTCACCGCGCAGCTCGCGATGGCCGCCTCCCTCGCGCCGCTCCTGTTCCTCTCGGACCCGGCCGACGCGCTCGCGCCGCTCACCCTGTTCCTGGTCCTGCACGCCTTCGCGGCCGCGACCCAGGACGTGGCGATCGACGCCCTCTCCATCGCCATCGTCCCGGCGGAGGAGCGGGGGCGCCTGAACGGGTGGATGCAGGCGGGCATGCTCCTCGGGCGGGCGCTGTTCGGCGGCGGCGCCTTGCTCGCCTCGAGCGCCCTGGATCTCCGCGCGATGGCGGCGGCGATGATCGCGGTGCTGCTGGTCACGCCGCTGACGCTCCTGCGTGTGGCGCTGCCTCCGCTGCCTTCGCGCGGCGGGCGGCTGCGCCGATTTCTGGCCGACGCGAAGTCCGCCCTGCGTCGACCGCTCACGTGGCTGGGGCTCGCCTTCGCGCTGACGGCGGAGGTGACCTTCAAGGGCGTCGGCGCCGTCATCGGGCCGTTCCTCGTCGACAGCGGCGTCTCCGAGCAGGCCATCGGCGTCTTCTTCGGTGTGGGATCCGTCGGCGCGATGGTCGTGGGCGCGCTCGTCGGTGGTCGGCTCGCGGATCGCTTCGGGCGCCGCCGCGTGATCGCCGGGGGCCAGCTCCTCGTCGGCGCGGCGGTGGTGGCGCTCGCCGCGCTCGGGACGGGCGAGCTGCCGCTCGGCGGCTGGCTGGCGCTGCTGGTCTTCTACCTGGGCGTCGGCCTCTTCACCGCCGCGGTCTTCGCGCTGTTCATGGACCTGACCGAGCCGAGGCTCGGGGCGACCCAGTTCAGCGCGTACATGGGGCTGACGAACGCGTGCGAGGCGTGGTCGAGCCGGGCGGTGGGCGCGCTCGTCACCGGCTCTGGCTATCCGGTCGCCTTCCTCGCGGCGGCCGGGCTCGGGCTCGTGCCGCTCTTGTTGCTGCCGCTGCTGAAGCCCAAGGCCGTCGAGGGCTGAGCTCAGCAGGACGTGTTCGCCTCGTCCTCGCACGAGGCGACGATCGCGGCGGGCACGTCGGCCTTGGCTTCGGGACCCTTGGCGGCGGGCGGCACCGACGACCACGCGAGGCTGACCGTCAGGGCGAACAGACCCGCGAGCGCCGCGACGGCCCACCCGGCCACGCGCCGGTTCGTGTGGGCCATCGGGAGGACGATCTCCTCGGGGGTGCTGGGTCTGGCGCGCATCGCGCGGAGCACCGCGAGCACCCCGGCGGGTCGCTCGCCGGGCTCCTTGGCCAGCGCCTGCATGACGGCGGCCTGAACCTCGGGGGGTAGCGACACCGCGTGAGAGGCGATGGGGATCGGCGACTCCGCGAGGTGGCGCTCGGCCCAGTCCAGCAGGCCCGTCGCGCCCTCGAAGGGGAGCGCGCCCGTGAGCATCTCGTAGGCGAGCACCCCGAACGCGTAGACATCGCTCTGCGCGTCGAGCGGCCGCCCAGCGATCTGCTCGGGGCTCATGTACGCGGGCGTGCCGAGGACCTCGCCGCGGAACGTGATGGCGGGCGCGTCGGGGTCGTTCGTCTCGGGGGCCTTGGCGACTCCGAAGTCGAGCACCTTCACGCCGGGCGCTCTCGCGCCGGGGCGTTCGAAGAGCAGCACGTTGTCGGGCTTGAGATCGCGATGCACGATCCCGGCGGCGTGGGCTTCCGCGAGCGCGCCGGCCACCTGCGCGAGGATGGAGCGCGCCTCCTCGAACGGGATCGGCCCACGCGCGATCCGCTCCGCGAGCGACTCACCGCGCACGAGCTCCATCACGATCGCGAGCGCCCCGTCGTCGAGCTCCCCGAAGTCGTAGAAGCGGATGGTGTTGGGGTGCGAGAGCTTCGTGACCAGCTCGCACTCTCGGTGAAAGCGCGCGCGCACCGCCTGGGATCGCGCGAAATCCGAGCGCAGGACCTTCACCGCCACCTCGCGTGTGAAGCGCCCCACACGCTGCTCCGCCCGATAGACCGTGCCCATGGCGCCGGCACCGACCTCCTCGGTGAGGCGGTAGCGCTCGAGCGCCATGCTCCCCAGCCGGGGGTCCTCGTGCCGCGCCGCCCCACATGCGCCGCAGAAGAACGCGTCGTCGGGCAGCGTTTCGCCGCAGTCGCCGCATGCCTCCGCGGCCGATTGCCACGGCGGCGGGTGATGCCGTCGGTGTGCCTGCTTCATGCTCGTGGGACGGTGGGAAGCGCGGGGAGATTTTCTCGCTTCGGTGGCGGTCCCTCAGTTGTCACAGACCTTGCGCAAATCCGAAGCTGCGCCGAAGAAACTTCGGCCCCTGGTACCGACGCAACTTTGATTGCGACTGCTACACCCATTTCGGCGAGCTGCCTCGTCCGGGCCCGGATCGGGAGCCGTAGCGTGCTCCGAGATGCTGTCTCGACGCCCTGAAACGGCCCCGCTGGAACGTCTACGACAACGCAGACGGACCCCGGCGGCGCGAGGCCACCAGGGTCACGAGAAGAGTCGCGCGATCAGCGCCGACCTACGGGAACGGCTCGCACGCCGCGCCGTGGTGCTTCTTCATCCAGTACGTGCCCGCCGGGAACACGACGCTCCGGTCCCCCGCGCACCAGCGCTCCTTGCACTCCGCGTGTCTCGCCCGGAACGTCCTCAGCCGCCGCAGCGCCGCAATTCGCTCCTCGCGCGAGCTCGCCATCACCTGCGGGCGAAGGCCACCCGGCTCCTCCTCCGTCCGCGCCACGCGGTAGGGCGACACATTGCACGCCTCCACGCGGCTCATGATGCGCCAGCCCTTCCGCTTCGCCTCCGCGCGCGCCGCCTCGACCAGCACCTCCACCCGCGTGCCGATCCGCTCCCGTGCGCCCTCCACGTCGTCGGCCAGGCACTCCGGCCACGTCAGGCGGATCGAGGCACGCGCCGGCCAGTACGCCGGCGAGCGTCTCGGAGGCCGGCTCCCCGCCAGCTCCTTCTCTCCCAGCTCCTCCACCGACGCCGTCACCCCCGGCCAGTCCTCGGGCCTCCACACCAACCCAGACGCCACCGGATTCGCGATCGCGTAGGCGATCGCCTTCTCCACCGCCTTCTCGCCGTGCAGCTGGATGATCGACAGCCCGCCCGGCTCCCACGTCACCCCGATCGCGCGCGTGCGCAGCCGCTTCACGTCGATCGACAACAGCAGATCCAGGTCGTGCATGAACTCGCTGACGTTCTCGTCCGGCACCGACGCGACCATGTGGAAGTGCGTCGACATCACCACCATCACGTGGATCTTCACCCCGTGCCGCTGCGCGAAGAGCGCGAGGTAGTAGCG
>SHBB01000672.1 GCA_004213565.1 Sandaracinaceae bacterium | reverse complement strand
CGCACGCGGAGTCGACCGAGGCGCTGGCCGCGGACATGCGGCGCTTCGTGCCCGACGTGGAGGTGCGGGTGCTGCCCATCGAGGATCCCTCCGACCACGAGCGGCTCTTCCACGCGCTCATGCCGATCGTCGCCGACGTGCCGGCGGACGCGGACGTCACCACGGTGCTCAGCGCGGGCACCCCGCAGGCGCAGACCCTCTGGGTCGTGCTCGTGAAGTCGGGGTTGCTGCGCGCGCGAATGGTGCAGGTGATCCCGCCCGCGTTCGTGCCCCACCCGCACCCGAGAGCGATCCGCGAGGTCACGCTCGACATCGAGGGCTTCCCCGAGATCCGCGCGCTCCGTGAGGAGGTGCTGCAGCTCCGCGCGGCGGCGGGCGCGCGCGCCGGGATCGTCGGCCACAGCCCGGCGATCGAGGCGCTGATCCGGCGCCTGGGGAGGGTGGCCGTCGCCCGCGTGCCCGTGCTCGTGCTCGGAGAGACGGGGAGCGGCAAGGAGCTGGTGGCGCGCGCGGTGCACGCCGCGAGCGGTCGCCGGGACGGGCCCTTCCTGGCCGAGAACTGCGGCGCGCTTCCGTCGGGCACGCTCGAGAGCGAGCTCTTTGGCCACGAGCGCGGCGCGTTCACCGGCGCGTCCCAGCTGCGTCGCGGGCTCTTCGAGCTGGCGCACGGCGGCACGCTCTTCCTCGACGAGATCGGGGAGGCTGGCCCCGCGGTGCAGGTGCGCCTGTTGCGGGTCCTCGAGACCGGGGTGCTCCGCCGGCTGGGGGGCGAGCGCGAGCTCGAGGTCGACGTGCGCGTCGTCGCGGCGACCCACCGCGACCTGACCGCGATGGTGGCCGATGGCACGTTTCGAGAGGACCTCTACTACCGCATCAAGGGCGCGGTGCTCGAGGTCCCGCCGCTCCGGGGGCGCGTCTCGGATCTCGAGGCGCTGGTCGCGCACTTCCTCGACGAGCTCGTCGGCGACGGGGCGAGGCCCACGCCGACCCGCGCCGCGTGGCGCGCGATGCAGGGCTACGCCTGGCCGGGCAACGTGCGCGAGCTCCGCGCGGAGGTGGCGCGCTGGACGGTGTTCTGCGACGCGCGGGTCGGCGTGGAGGACCTGTCTCCCGAGATCCGTTCCGCCAAGCCGCCGGTGGTCGGACACGAGAAGATCGCGCGCCGCGCCCTCGCGCGCTCGGCTCCGCCCCGACCGCTCGCCGAGATCGTGCGCGAGGTCGAGGACGCGGTGATCGCCCGCGCGCTCGAGCGCAACGAGGGGAACCTCTCTCGCACCGCGCGCGAGCTGCGCATCGACCGCAACACGCTCAAGCGAAAGCTGCGCGGCCGGCGCTGAGCTCAGCAGATCCGGGGGAGCTGCTCGCCGTTCGGGATGTCGAGCACGCGCTCGCCGCCGAGCGGGCCGCGGATCGTGACGACGCCGGGGTGGGCCTCTCGCACCTGGCCGATCAGCGCGGCCTGCGCGTCGAAGGCACGCAAGGCGTCGAGGGCGCGTGGGAGGGCGGCCTCCGGGACGAACGCGACGAAGCGGCCCTCGCACGCGACGTAGAGGGGATCGAGGCCGAGCAGCTCGCACGCGTCGGACACCTCGGGCCGCACGGGGATCGCCTCTTCGTCGAGGCGCGCCCCGAGGCCGGTCGCCCGGGCGAGCTCCGCGACCACCGTCGCCACGCCGCCGCGGGTCGCGTCGCGCATGCAGTGAATCTCTCCTGCGCTCATGAGCGCGGAGATCGTGGGCCAGAGCGGGGCCGCGTCGCTGACGAGGCCGGGGGGCAGCTCGAGCCCCTCGCGCGCGAGCATCACCGCGGTGCCGTGATCTCCGACCGGCCCGCTGACGAGGATCGCGTCGCCGGGTCGGATGCGCGCCGGTCCCGTCTCGGCGAGCCGCTCCCCGATCCCCGTGGTCGTGATGAAGACTCCGTCGCCCTTGCCGCGCTCGACGACCTTCGTGTCGCCGGCCACGACGCGCACGCCGCTCGCCTCGGCCGCCGCGGCCATGGAGCGCACGATCCGCGCGAGGGTCACGAGCGGGAGGCCCTCCTCCAGGATGAAGCTCGCGGTCAGGTAGCGCGGAGCCGCGCCGCCCACCGACAGATCGTTGATCGTGCCGTGCACCGCGAGGGAGCCGATGTCGCCGCCCGGGAAGAAGAGCGGACGGACGGTGAAGGCGTCGGTGGTCACCATCGGGACGCCGGAGAGGGACAGCGCCGCCGCGTCGTGCGCGCTGGCCGCGCGGGTGCCGAAGGATCGCAAGAAGAGCTCCTCGATCAGGCGCTGCATCACGCGGCCGCCGCCGCCGTGGGCCAGGGTCACGTGCTCGTAGGCGCTGAAGGGGACGGGGCAGCTCGGCTCGTAGGTCACGCCATTCTCCGGTAGCGGTAGTAGGCCGCGCACGCGCCCTCGGTGGAGACCATCGGGGCGCCGAGCGGATGCTCGGGCGTGCAGCCTCGGCCGAGCTCGGGGCAGTCCAGGGGAGCGAGCAGGCCTCGCAGCACCTCGTTCGCGCGGCACGCCTTCGGCTCCTCGATCGGGTCCAGGGACATCGGGAACCGCAGCTCCGCGTCGAAGGGGGCGTACTCGGGGCGGATGCGCAGGCCTCCGCGCGGCAGCACGCCGAGCCCGCGCCAGGGCACGTCCGCGGGAGAGAACACGCGCCGGAGCGCGGCCCGCGCGACGGGGTTGCCCTCCGGGCGGACCGCGCGTGGGTAGGCGTTGTCGACCTCGTGCTGTCCCGCCTCGAGCTGGCGCACGCACGCGAGGAGCCCGCGCACGATGTCGAGCGGCTCGAAGCCGGTGATCACGATCGGCGCGGAGAAGCGCGCCGCGAGCTCGTGATAGTCGGCGTCCCCCTCGATCGTGCACACGTGGCCGGCGGCCAGGAACCCATCGACGCGCCCGTCGGGGTCGGAGAGGATCGCCTCCATCGCGGGCGGCACCCGCACGTGCGACGCCAGCACGGAGAAGCGGTCCAGGCCGAGCTGCGCGGCGTGCTCGATGGCCATCGCCGTCGCGGGCGCGGTGGTCTCGAAGCCGACCGCGAAGAAGACGTGGTGGCGGGCCGGGTCGTGCGCCGCGGCGCGGACCGCGTCCAGGGCGGAGAGCACGATCCGGACGTCGGCCCCGCGGGCTCGCGCGTCGAGCAGATCCCCGTGCACTCCGGGGACGCGGAGCATGTCGCCGTAGGTGTGGAGCACCACGTCCGGCTGGAGCGCGAGCCGACGCGCCTTCTCGAGCACCTCCAGCGGCGTCACGCACACCGGGCACCCTGGCCCGTGCACGAGCGTGATGTCGTCGCCGATCAGGTCCTCGAGCCCGTAACGGGCGATGGAGTGGGTCTGCCCGCCGCAGATCTCCATGATCGTCCACGGGCGGGTGGTCGCGCGGCGCACGGCGGCCACGAGCCGCTTCACCGCGCGCGGGTCGCGGTAGACGTCGAGGTGTCTCAAGGTCCGGCCTCCTCCAGCAGGGCGAGCGTCTTCGCCGCCGCCTCGACGTCCAGCTGCTGGATGGCGAAGCCGACGTGCACGATCACCCAGTCGCCCACGCCCGCGTCGGGCACGTACGCCAGGCAGACGTCGCGGTGCACGCGCCCGAAGCGGACGCGCCCGAAGCGCAGCGCGCCCTCGTCGCGCACGCTCTCGATGACGCCGGGGACGGCGAGGCACATGTCAGCGGTCCTCCCGGGAGGCGAGCCACGCCTGACCGAGCGCGAGGCCGCCGTCGTTTGGGGGCACCCGCTCGGGCAAGAGCACCTCGACGCCGCGCGCCTGCAGGGTGGCGGAGACGTCCTCGGTGAGGCGCGCGTTCTGGAAGACGCCGCCGCCGAGGGCGACGAGGCGTGCGCCATGGAGCTCCGTCGTGCGGGCGATGGCGTCGACGAGCGTCGCGTGGAAGCGCGAGGCCACGTCCTCGAGGTCCCGGGCCATCGCGGCGAGCGTGGGTCGCCAGTCGATCTCGGTCCGCGTGACGAGGACCGGATAGGGCATAGCCCCCGGCTCCGCGAGCGCCTCGAGCCGCATCGCCGCTTCCCCCTCGAAGGTGGAGCGCGTGCAGACCCCGCTCAGCGCGGCGACGGCGTCGAAGAGACGCCCGACGCTGCTCGTGGGTCGCGCGAGGCGGGTGGCGGTCAGGGCGCGGAAGCGCTCGGCGTCCGACGGCCACGGAGACGGGACGCCGGCCTCGGCGAGCAAGCCCGCGAGCGCGCGGCCGCCGTCCCGGGCCGCCGCGTCTCCGCCGCTGATCGGGAAGCGCCGGACGCCCCCGATGTGCTCCAGTCGACCGCCCTGGACCGTGAACGTCTCGCCGCCCCAGAGCGCGCCGTCTTCGCCGAGCCCGAAGCCGTCCCAGGCGAACGCGAGCGCGTCCCGCTCACCCGCGCCGTGCTCGGCGAGGCACGCCGCGACGTGGGCTGCGTGGTGGGGCACGCGCCGCACCGGCAGCCCCTGCGCCTCCGCCCAGCGGGTCGTCGCGTAGTCGGGGTGCAGGTCCGTCACGATCTCGCGCGGCGTGAAGTCCAGCAGCGCCCCCGCGCCGAGCACCGCGTCTTCGAAGGCGGCGCGCGCGTCGACGGAGTCGAGGTCGCCCACGTGCGGCCAGAGCACGACGTGGTCCGCGAGCGCGAAGGCGGGCGCGTTCTTGCGGTGCCCGCCCGTACAGAGGCGCGGGCTCGCGCTCTTCAGCGGGAGCGAGATCGGGCCGAGCCCGCGCCCGAGGCGCAGGGTGCGCGCGCGGCCCGCGACCACATGCACCACCGCGTCGTCCACGCGCCTGGCGATCGGTCGATCGTGCACGAGGAACAGCTCCGCGATCCCGCCGAGCTTCTCGCGCGCCTCGACCGGGTCGATGACGATCGGCTCCTCGTGGAGGTTCCCGCTCGTGCAGACGAGGGGGCCCGTCCGGGCGGCGAGCAGGGCGTGCAGCGGGCTGCTCGGGAGCATGACGCCAACGCGCGCGAGACCCGGCGCGACGCCGTCGGCGAGCGCGCCGCTTCGCCCATGGAGGAGCACGATCGGCGCGGCCGGACCCGAGAGCGCCTCCGCTTCGGCCGGAGACACGGCGGCCAGCCGGCGCGCGGCCCTCAGGTCGGCGACCAGCACGGCGAAGGGCTTGACCGGGCGGCGCTTGCGCGCCCGCAGCGCCCGCACCGCGTCCTCGCGCTCGGCGTCGCAGAGGAGCTGGAAGCCGCCGACCCCCATGAGCGCGACGATCGCGCCCCGCCGCAGCGCGGTCACCGCGGCCCCGAGCGCGTCGTCCGCCACGCGGCGCCCCGCTCGATCGAGGAGCGCGAGCTGCGGCCCGCAGGCCGGGCAGGCGAGCGGCTGCGCGTGGTGGCGGCGATCGCCCAGATCGTCGTACTCGCGCCGGCAATCGGCGCAGAGGGGGAAGCGCGCCATCGTGGTGCGCTCGCGGTCGTAAGGCAGGGCGTGCACGATCGAGTGGCGCGGCCCGCAGCTCGCGCAGCTGGTGAACGGATAGCCGTGACGCCGCGCGCCCGGATCGCGCAGCTCCGTCAGGCACGCGTCACAGGGCGCCAGATCGGGCGGCAGGGGGAGGGCGCCCGCGTCGGCCGCGGCGCTCGCGACGATCTCGAAGCCGACGCGG
>SHBB01000671.1 GCA_004213565.1 Sandaracinaceae bacterium | reverse complement strand
ACGCTGCTGCTGCCGACCCACGTGTTGACCGGCGACTACGTCGGCGTCTCGTACCTGCCCACCGCGCAGCAGCTGCCCGGCTACCTCGCGTTGATCGGGGTGCGTGACGGAACCGAGGTGGAGGTCACGCCGACCGCGCCGCTCGCGGCCGAGCGGGGCGGCCGCTTCGAGGCCAGCGCCGCGGGAGAGACCGTCCGCTTCACCCTCGACCGCGGCGAGGTCGTGCACCTGCTCCCGGCGCGGCCCCCGGAGTGCACGGCCGAGCGCGCCGCGCGCTGCGAGGGGGACGCCTGCTTCTGCGAGGACCGCGACCACGACCTGACCGGCACCCGCGTCTCGGCCGACCACGCGGTCTCGATGTTCGGCGGACACGTCTGCGCCTTCGTGCCCGGAGACGTCGGCGCGTGCGATCATCTGGAGGCGCAGCTGCCCCCGCTCGACACCTGGGGCAAGCGCTTCGTCGCGACGCCGCTCGCGCCGGACGGAGACGACCGCCGCTCCATCCTGCGCCTCGTCGCGGGGCAAGAGGGCGTGCTGGTGCGCGCCGATCCGGCGCTCGAGGGAGAGTCCGAGATCACGATCCCCGTCGGCGGGCACCGCGACTTCAGCATCCGGGAGGCGCACACGCTGAGCGCCTCGCGCCCCTTCCTGGCCGCGACCTTCATGGTGGGCCAGGTCGACCCTCCGATGACCGAGGTGGGTGATCCCTCGATGACGGTCCTGATCCCCCTCGAGCAGCTCGGCGACGACTACCTCTTCGTGGCCCCGAGCTCGTTCGGAGACTCGGGCTCGCACCTCGCGCTCGTGCGCCCGGCGGGGGTCGCGGTGCGGCTCGACGGCGCGCCCCTCGACGCGCGCTGGTCGCCGCTCGGGGAGCTCGAGGTCGCGCGGGTGCAGATCCCGTCGGGGCCCCACCGCCTCGGCGCGGACGAGCCGGTCTCGGCCATCAGCTTCGGCCTCGGGCGCTTCACCTCCTACGCCTACCCGAGCGGCATCCACCTCGCGCGCATCAACCTGTTCTAGTTTGACTTGAGCAGCGACTGTTCGTGAGTGGGGCGGGCGAGTCCATACGGAGGCGTCGCGGACGAGGGCGTCGAGCTGGGTGAGCCGCTTGCGTGCGACGGCGGTGAAGCGGCCTTCCTGGCTTTGCCCGCCGCGAGCAGCCGGTCGTAGAACGCCTTCAGTGGCGGGTGGCTTCGAGGGCGGCGATGCACGAGATGGAGCGGACCTCGGAGCGGCCTCCGACGATCCGTAGTCACCCGTTCGCGCAGCAGGTCACCCTCGCTCTTTGCGGTAGAGTCCGCCCGTGGCCTATCGCGAGGATCGCGAGGCGCTGGAGCGAGAGCGCGCCAGGCTCGTCCAGGGCGTCGAGGAGCTCGAGGCGCGGTGGACGGACACCTTCTGGCGCGAGGTCGCGCCCTCCCGCGAGGTCGCGCCGCCGCGCGCGGTCTCGCCGTCCGGCGGGCTCGAGGCGGAGGTCGAGCGGCTCGCGGCGCGGCTCGAGGTCCTCAGGGCGCTCGAGCGGAGCGCGTCCCGGATCGTTGCCGACTGGGGGACGCCGCCGGCGCTCCTGGGGCCGCGCCTCGTCTTCGGCGGGCTCGGCGTCCGCCTCAACCCATGGCTCCGCCCCGCGGTCCAGCGGGCGGCGGCGAGCATGCTCGAGGTCGTCGAGCGCGAGGATCCCGAGAGCTCGATCCGGGTCCGGGCGCGGGCGCACCGCTCGCAGCACGGCCTCCACCTCGTCGTCCAGCTCGAGACCACCGTCGCGCCAAGCGTCCCCGAGCTGCGCGTTCGGCACGAGGGGATGTTCGACGAGGTGCGCAAGCTCCTCGGGTCCGGGCACGACATCCAGATCGGCGTCGACGGCTTCGACGGCGTGTTCGCGATCGAGGGGGACGAGCCCACCGCGCGCGCGCTCCTCGACGCCGAGACCCGCGCGTCGCTCTTGCGCATGGGCGAGGGGGATCCGGTCGACGTCCGGGTGCGCGCCGGTGTCGCCACCGTCGGTCGGCGCACCGCCTCGTTCGGCGACGCCGACGCCGGATGGGTCCAGCGGGCCTGCCGCGTCGCCCGCGCGCTGCGCTCGATCCCCGCGCGCCCCCTGCGTGCGCAGTAGCCCGCCCGTTGCTCGCGCCCTTCGGCGATCTTCGCAGCGATCGAGGTCGCGCGACGCGCTGAGACTTCGGGCAGTATCGCGGCGTGGACCCATGGACGATCCCCGCCTACGCCGTGCCTGCGCTCGAAGCCGTGTGGGTGATCGGCATCGCGGTCTACATCATCCTGCAGCGCCGATCGGCGCCGGCGACGTTCGCGTGGGTGTTCGCGCTCGCCTTCCTGCCGATCGTCGGGATCGCGGTCTACTTCTGGTTGGGCCCGCGCCGATACGAGCGCCGCAGGACACGGCGACGACGCGCGGCTTCGGTGATCGAGCGCTCTGCGAAGATGGACCGCGACATCCTCGACGCGGCGCATCACGACAGTCAGCTGGCGAAGATGATCTGCTCGACGGTCGGGATCGCGGGGGCGGTTCGCCACGCCGAGCTCACGATCTTTCTCGATGGCAAGTCGAAGTACGACGCGCTCGAGGAGGCGATCGCGAACGCTGCTAAGGTGGAGTAAGTCGAAGTCGGTGGGGGGGGACGCTCGGGCCAGGGCATCGTGGACCATGGCTCATCGCCCGTATTCGCCCGTCACCCCGCGCGTCGTGGTGGCCGTTGCGCTCTTCGCGAGCCTTCTCGCCCTGTCGCTCGGAGCTGGATGCGACGCCCCCTCGGAAGGCGCCGACGGGGGAGGGCGGGGTGACGCGGATTCGCCCCGCGACGCGGGCCCGGGTCCGGCCGACGGCGCCGCGCGAGACGCGGCACCCGAGGGTGACGGCGGCGTGCTCGAGCGCGGCGAGCCCCACACCTTCACCACGGAGGAGCGCGAAGCCGCGCGCGCCGCGCTCGAGGCCCACGACGCGAGCCGCTTCGCCGCCGGCTTCGACCCCGAGACGCTCTACGCCGAGTTCTCCGAGTTCGCCCGGACCCACTTCGGCGCGGTCGAGCACCCGCTCGTGGTCGAGCACATGGGCGACGGACTCACCTTCGACCCGACGGGCGAGTGGATCCACGCCTCCCCTCACGCCGTGACGGTCGGCTTCTCGACGAGCCTCCCGGCCAAGTCTCACGTCGCGCTCGGCGTGATCGGCGACCCGCGCGACGCTCGGAGCGACGAGCCGGAGCGCTACTTCTACCGACACCTGCATCACCTGACCGGGCTCGAGCCCGGGACCACCTACGCGATCGAGCTCGTCGCGCGGGACGAGCGCGGGCGCGTGCTCCGCTCGGCCGCGCGAGAGGTCACTACCCCCGCCCTCGAGAGCGAGACGCTTCCCGGCGCGCACGGCGACCCGCCCTACCTGCTCGACCGGCCGGGAGCGACCTACGTCCTGACCGAGGACATCGTCGCCGACGGCACGGCCTTCGTGGTCACCGCCGACGACGTCACCCTCGACCTGAACGGGCACGAGGTCGTCTACTCCGCGGCCGCGCGCGCCGACATCTCGAACGCGAGCGCCGAGACGGCCCAGACCGGCGTCTACGCGCGAGGCGTCCGAGGGCTCCGCGTGCTCGCGGGCCAGCTGCGCGAGGGGCACGTGGGCAACCGGGCCGATCCTCGCGCTCGCGGGCTCCACGCGCTCTTCCTGGATGGGTGCGAGGACGTGGAGCTGGCCGGCCTGAGCCTCCTCTACCACGGCGCGCAGGTGTACGCGGTCCACGCCCCGAACGCCGCGGGCCGGCTGTGGGCGCACCACATGGAGTGGACCGACCGCGGCTGGGAGATCGTCGACCGACACGGCGCGGGGGGCTCGCGCTGCCTGTACCTGCCCAACACCGACGGGCCGAATGACTTCGAGATCGGTTTCAACCTGGCTGCGCGGACCCGTCACACTTGCTTCCACAACGCCGACTCCCTCCACGACAACGAGGTGTACGTCGATAGTTGGGCGACCAACGGCTTCGCCCTCGTCGGCCACTCCCGCCCGGGCGTCGATGGAGGCCTCCTCGAGCGCAACCAGGTGTTCCTCACCGGCTACCACGCCATCGGCTTCGGCTGGGCGCATCAGGGCCTCGTCGTTCGGGACAACCTCGTCCACATGGAGTCCATCGAGACCGACATGCGACGTTGGTGGGAGTCCTACGGCGACCACGACTCGCTCAACGGGTTTCGCATCACCAACTACGGCAGCGGCGGACAGGTGCGGCACGGCCTCCGCTACGAGGACAACACCGTGATCGCGCGCGGGCGCGCCGGCGGGCTGATCCGCGGTACCGAGTTCTTCACCGACCGGACGATCACCGACGTCGTGTACGCCGGCGGCACGATGAGCGTCGTGGCGGTCGACGACGAGACCCTCGACGTCGCCCCGATCGTCGCGCAGGGAGTGACCGGCCACCGCCGCGAAGCGGAGCCCCTCGTCCACCGGGGCGTCCACCTCGTCTCCGACATCGCCAACGTGCGCTTCGGCGACTCCTACGGGAAGGGAGACGCGCACCGGATCGAGGGGTGCACCCTGGAGCGCGTGGGCGAGCGCGCCGACTATCACACCTTCGTGTTCGACGGCGGCTACGACAGCCAACGACACGTCGTGCTCGACCCGGTCTTCCTCGGCGGCGCTCGGTACGACGACGTGTGGTGGCGCCGCACCAGCGCGCGGAGCGCCTACACCGTCGCCTACACGCTGACCATCGAGGGCGCGGCCGGTGCGAGCGTGGAGGTCCGCGACGTCGGCGGAGAGGTCGTGGCGACGGAGACCCTCGACGCCGACGGGCGCGCGTCGATCCCGCTCGCGATGGCCACGATTCACCCCACCGAGTGGCCGGACTCGACGGGCATGGTGGGCGCCACCACCGAGCATCAGGAGGTGCGCCACACGCCGCACACCGTGCGGGTCGGCGAGATGTCGTACGAGGTCGAGATGGTCGCGCCGGTCACGATCCGATGAGCGCGAGATGAGCGCCAGCGAGGCATCGTGGCCGGCCCCCCGCCCCGCAGGCTCGACACGCGATGTCCGCCCCGCCAGGCCGCCGCCGTCGAGCGCGCAGCCAGCGCAGCGCGGTCGGCCGGAGCGTCGACGCACTCCGTGCTTGCCCTCCGCGCGCCCGTCCAGAGATGCTGAGCTCGCCGTGCCGCGCTCTCTCACTCGCTCCGCGCTGATGTTCGTCGCCGCGCTCATGGCTGGGTGCGGTCCGACAGACGCCTTGCTCCTCGTCACCCTGAAGAGCGATCTGACGCCCGGCGTCGAGGTCGCCCGGGCCGTGCTCAGCGTCGACGGCGTCGTGTCGCGGGAGATCGCGCTCGAGTCCACCACGGACCTGCTCGTCGGCGTGCGCGTCGAGGAGACGGCCCCGCTGGGGGAGCGCATGCGGCTCGAAGCGCGCCTCCACGACGCGGCCGGCGATCTCGTCGTCGAGCGCGTCATGCTCGTCGAGCTGGACTCGGCGGCCCAGGCGGTCACGTTCGTGCTGGCCCGCGCGTGTCGAGAGGCTCGGTGTGGCGACGGCGAGACCTGCGTGGCCGGCCGATGCGTCTCGCAGTCGTGCTCGGAGCTGCGCCCCGACC
>SHBB01000670.1 GCA_004213565.1 Sandaracinaceae bacterium | reverse complement strand
CGCGACCCTCGAGATGATGGTCGACACGCTGCTGGCCGGCGGATACGCGACGCCGCACGACGGCACCATCGCGAAGAAGCTCGCGGTCGTGCTCTGCGGCGGACGCGGCGGCGCCACCCACGAGGTCACCGAGCAGGAGATGCTCGACCTCGAGAAGGAGGTGTTCGTGAGCCTCTGCGGCGAGCAGAAGAGCATCGAACGCATGCAACACATGCTGACCACCAACAAGCCCTTGCGGAACTGAGCCAGGAGACACCGACATGACGAAGGTCGTAATCATCGATGCGGTCCGGTCCGCGGTGGGCCGGGCACACAAGGGTTCGCTCGCGAACACCCGCCCCGACGAGATGGCCGGGCAGGTCATCCGCGGGCTCATGGCGCGCAACCCGGGCGTGAAGCCCGAGCTGGTCGAGGACGTGGTCCTCGGCTGCGCGATGCCGGAGGGCGAGCAGGGCCTCAACATCGCGCGCGTGGCCGGCTTCCTGGGGGGCCTCCCCGAGGAGACGAGCGCGTTCACCATCAACCGCTTCTGTTCGAGCGGCCTGCAGGCCATCGCGAACGCGGCGGGGCACATCCTCATGGGCAGCCACGACGTCGCGGTCGCGGGCGGCGTCGAGTCCATGACGATGGTGCCGATGACGGGCAACAAGCTCAGCGCCTCGCCCGAGGCGCAGGAGAAGTACGCCAGCGTCTACACCCCCATGGGCATCACGGCCGAGAACGTCGCCACGCGCTTCGAGATCAGCCGCGAGGACCAGGACCAGTTCGCCTTCGAGAGCCAGATGAAGGCCAAGAAGGCGCTCGAGTCCGGCGCGTTCCAGGAGGAGATCGTCCCCGTCAAGGCGATTCGCTACAAGAACGGCGAGCGCGTGGAGAGCGACTTCACCGTCGACGAGCTCCCGCGGCCGCAGACCACGCTCGAGGGCCTCGGCCAGCTCCGGCCGGCGTTCTCGGTCAAGGGCAGCGTCACCGCGGGCAACGCCTCGCCGCTCAGCGACGGAGCCGCGGCCTCGCTCGTGATGAGCGACGCCAAGGCGAAGGAGCTGGGGCTGACACCGCTGGCCACCTTCGAGCGCTTCGTCACCGTGGGCGTCGACCCGTCGATCATGGGCATCGGCCCGCTGCCGGCGGTGAAGAAGCTCCTCGAGAAGACGGGGCTGACCATCGACGACATCGATCTCGTCGAGATGAACGAGGCGTTCGCGTCGCAGTCTCTGTACTGCAAGCGGCAGCTCGGCATCCCCGACGAGAAGCTGAACGTGCACGGCGGGGCCATCGCGCTCGGCCACCCGCTCGGATGCACCGGCGCCAAGCTCACCGCCACCGCGCTCCACGAGCTGAAGCGCCGCGGCGGCAAGCGGGCCATCGTCACGATGTGCATCGGCGGCGGCATGGGCGCGGCCGGGCTGTTCGTCCGCGACTGAGCGCAGACGCCGTCTCGAGAGCGGGGCCGCCAGCGATGGTGGCCCCGTTCGCAATTCGGCCCGCCCCTCACTCGGTGAAGATGAACACGCCGAGCATGGCCGGCAGGCGGAAGCGCAGGCCCGCCGTGAGCAAGAAGCGGTGGGTGCCGTCGTCGAGGTACTGGTAGGCCGCCTCCACGCGGAGCGCGACGGTGAGCGACCCGATCGCGCCGCCGACGAACACGCCGTCCTCATCGCCGCTCGCGCCGAAGTCGGAGCGAGGCATGGTGCCGATCTCCGCCTCGAACACGCCGGCCACGCCGAACCCGTCGAGGCCCGAGGCGAGCGAGGCGAGCAGGTCGAGGTTGCCGCCCACCGAGAGGCGCGCGATCCCGTCGTCGCCGAGTCGCTCTGCCCACAAGTGCGCGACTGCGCCGACGCTCGGGCCGAGCCGGGCTTCATCCGCTCTCTCCGCGTCCGGGAAGTCGGAGAGGACCAGCCCCACCCCGACGTCGATCGGTCGGGTCGGCGGATCCCAGAACTGCAGCGGGTCCACCTCGGCGCGGAAGGTGACCGCGGAGGACGCCTGCGTGGATCCCGCCGTGGGATCGGGCTGCTCGAGCGTCTGGGCGGCGCCGCCGCCGGTGATGGAGACCTTCGACGGCGGCAGCGCGATCGGGACGCAGCCCCCGGCGAGGGCCGCGATCAGACCGAGCCAGGCGCGCGAGGCGAGAGTGCGGGACAAGGGACCTCCTCGGACCGGACGCCCGGTCGCGTCGCCGGGCTACGCACGGGCCGTGCCGCGACCTCGCGGCGAGCGCCGGTCGCCACTCGACACGCGCCCCTGCGAACCCCGGATGACAGCGTGAAGGAACGCCTCTGTGCCGCCCTGAGCCAGGGCCACCGCGCAGGCGAAGGCCACTGGTACGCCGGCTCGACTCGGGCTAGAGAGGAGCCTTCGACCGACAAGGCTATTGCCGGAGGCGTCAAACGTGCGTGTGATCCATCTCGGGCTCTTCGCGTTCTGTTGTCTCTCCCTCGCCGCGTGCGACCAGATGTCGATGCCGATCCCCGCCGACGCGGGTGGAAGCGACGGCTCGACGCTCCCAGCGGACACCGGCCCAGGCGCGACCTGCTCCGACGGCGTGCCCAACGGAGACGAGTCCGGCGTCGACTGCGGCGGCTCCTGTCCTCCGTGCGCGGACGGCTCCACCTGCAACGGCCCCGAGGACTGCGCGTCCGGGGTCTGCGGCCGCGGCTTCTGCCTGGTGCCGAGCTGCTCCGACGGCGTCTCCAACGGGGACGAGACCGGGACCGACTGCGGCGGCGACTGCGGGCTCTGCCCCGGCGGCCAGCCGTGCACGGCGAACGCCGAGTGCCTCAGCGGGCGCTGCCGCGGCGGCACGTGCTCCATGTCGAGCTGCGAGGACGGCACGCGCAACGGCGCGGAGACCGACATCGACTGCGGCGGCGATCTCTGCCCGGCCTGCTCCGGAGGCCAGCGCTGCCTCGATCGGACGGACTGCGTGAGCCTGATCTGCGCGGCGTCGATGTGCACCGAGCCCGCCTGCAACGACGGGGTGCAGAACCAGGACGAGACGTCGGTCGACTGCGGCGGCGCCGTCTGCCCTGGCTGCCGGGACGGGCTCTCGTGCGGCATCGATCAGGACTGCGAGAACGAGCGCTGCTTCGACGGTGGCTGCGTGTCTTGCAGCGACCGCGTGCAGAACGCGGAGGAGACGGACGTCGACTGCGGGGGCGCCCTGTGCGACGCGTGCCCGGCGGGCGAGCGGTGCCTGATGGACTCGGACTGCCTCGTCGGCTCCTGCAACGCGGGGATCTGCGAGTCGTGCGACGACCGCGTGCAGAACCAGGACGAGACCGACGTCGACTGCGGCGGCGCCATCTGCGGCGGCTGCCGCGCGGGCGCGGCGTGCGCGATGGATCGCGACTGCGACATGGGCTCGTGCTCATCGGCCAGCGGCACCTGCGTCAGCTGCATCGACGGCCTGCTGAACCAGGACGAGTCGGACGTCGACTGCGGCGGCTCGGTCTGCCTGGCGTGCGGGCCCGGCTTCCTGTGCGCCACGAACGCCGACTGCGCCTCCAACGTGTGCACGGCCGGTCGGTGCGTGGGCCTGTCTCCGAACCCCACCTTCCAGATCACGAGCTTCACCGCCAACGCGTGCGTGACGGTGGACCACGATCTGTTCAGCGGAGACGACCACGGCGGCATCGCGGTCAGCGACCAGGTGGTGCTCTACACCGGAGACGACGCGACGACGCGCTACGCCCTCGACCTGACGGCGGGCACGGCGCTCCGGCCCTCGGCCACCCTCGACGGGGCCGGGCGCGACGCGATGGTGAGCAACGCGCGCGACGGAACGGTCTATCTGCTCGCCGACGGCGCCGGGCCCAAGCAGGCCTACTCCGGCGGCCAGGTCACGCGGCTGATCCCCATGAACGCCGACGGCACCGCCGCCTCGAGCGGGATCGTGACGCTGTCGACGCCCATCCACCTCGCCGGCTTCGATCTCGGGTTCTTCAGCGGCTACGACCGGATCGTGATCTACGACGGGTCCGCGGTGCAGAGCGTCGCCCTCCCCTCCGGCGCGGTCACGAACCTCGGCGCGATGACCATGCCCCCGCACACCACGTGCGAGAGCTGGGCGTTCTGGGGCATCGCGGAGACCGACGGACCGACCACGCGGCTGGTCTACGCGGACCGCGCGACCTTCCAGCGCGTCACGGTGCCCACCGGCGTGGTCGCCACCGTCGCGTCCTACGCGGATCTCTCGGACCTCTGCTCCTTCGCGCCGAGCCTCTCCAACGGCCGCTTCTACTTCCACCACGAGTCCACGTCCGAGTTCATCTCCATCTCGAACGAGACCGTCGGCTACTGCCCGGCCACCTACGACACCACCGGGGGTCGATTCGTGGTCACCTCGATGAGCCGCGCGGGGTGCAGCGCGATCGATCACGAGGCCTTGACCGGCGACGATCGCGGCGGCGTGGCCGTCTCGTCCAGCCATGTCTACGTGGCCGGGGACTCGGGGCTCGGGCGCTGGGCGCTCGACCTGACGGGCGGCGTCGGCTCGGGCGGCATCGGCATCCAGCACGAGGGGCTCGTCAGCGACATCCGCACCGGGATCGCCTACGTGATGGGCACCCCGAGCGGCCCGATCGGCGCGTTCGGCGGCACCGTGACGCGCCTCATCGAGCTCGACCCGGCCACGGGCCTCCAGACCGCGCGCGAGGTGCCTCTCTCGGCGCCCATCACGCTCCCCTCCTTCGACGTCGGCGTGTTCAGCGGGTGGAACCGCATCCTGCTGCACGACGGCACGAACGCGTGGCGCATCGAGCTGCCCGGGGGCACCGTCACCGACCTCGGCGCCATGCCGTCGCCGCCGCACCAGGCTTGCGAGACCTGGGCGTACTGGGGGATCACGGAGTTCTTCGGCGGGCGCGACACGATGATCGCCGTCGATCGCAGCGACATCGTCCGCTACGAGGTGCCGAGCGGCGCGGTCCTGAACCGCTGGCCGTTCACCGATCTGAGCGACATGTGCTCGATCACGTTCTCGCCCCACACCAACCGCTGGTACTTCCACCACGAGGGCCCCTCGCAGTTCACCGCCGGCTTCCCGAGCGAGGTGCTGGGCTACTGCCGCGGCATCTACGGCAACCCCTGAGCGGCGGTCGCGGCGGCCCTGTTGGGGCCGCGCACGCCTCGAAGCCCCGCCGCGTCCTGGGACGGCGCTTGTGAGGCTCCGCGCGGCGCTCATGGGGTCGGGGTAACCCGAGCCGTGGAAGGACGCGACGTGCCCAAGATTCTGATGATCCTCACCTCCCACGACGAGCTGGGTGACACCGGCGACAAGACCGGCTTCTGGCTCGAGGAGTTCGCGGCGCCGTACTACGTGCTGACCGACGCGGGGATGGACGTCACCCTCGCGTCACCCGCGGGCGGCCAGCCGCCGCTCGATCCGAAGAGCGACTCCGAGGACGCGCAGACCGAGTCGACGCGTCGGCTCGAGGACGACGCCGGCGCGCAGGAGGCCCTGGCGAACACGACCGAGCTCTCGGCGATCGACCCGGACGACTTCGACGCGGTCTTCTACCCGGGCGGGCACGGCCCGATGTGGGACCTCGCCGAGAGCGAGGACAGCCGACGTCTCATCGAGACCTTCGCGCGGAGCGACCGGCCCAT
>SHBB01000067.1 GCA_004213565.1 Sandaracinaceae bacterium | reverse complement strand
GCTCGGCCTCGCCACACCGGTCCTCAACGGCGCCATCGTCGACCTCGCGGTGCACGATCGCGAGGGCTCTCTGCTGCTGGGTCTCGTCGTCGGGCTGGCGCTCTGCCAGGCGACCTACCTGGCGCTCCGCACCCTCGAGGCGATGCTCCTGGCTCAGCTCGACGTCCACCTCGAGCTGCGCCTCGCGACGCTCGTCTCGCGCCACGCGCTGGGCACCCCGCACCGGACCGACTCGACCGTCGGCCGGATTCTCGCGTCGTTCCACGAGATCGGCCGAATCCGAGACGCGCTGTCGGGCGAGCCGATCGAGGTCCTCGTCAGCCTGCTCCAGACAACTTGCTTCAGCCTCTTCCTCTTCGTCTACCACTGGAGCCTTCCGCTCGTCCCCGTGATCGCGGGCGCCGCGACGTTCGCGCTCACCCGGGTCGTGGCTCGACGCTACCGCGCGCTCTACGGGCGCCTCTTCGACACTCGCAAGCGTCAACAGGGGCTGACCTCGGAGCAGCTCGAAGGGATCGCGACCCTGAAGAGCCTGGACGCGACCACGTACGCGCGTCATCGCTGGGAGCGCCTCAACGTCGAGGGGGCCGAGCTGGAGCGGCGCGGCATCGTCCTGCGCGCCGGCCTGGGCTTCGGTGTGGGCGGAGCGGCCCAGCTCGCCGTCACGGGCGCCACCTACCTCGCCGTGACGCTCGCCTTCGAAGGCGCGCTCTCCCCCGGCGAGGTGCTCACCGTCAGCCAGCTCGTCACGCTCGCCGTGAGCCCGCTGGTCCTCCTCGCGCGAGCCCTCGACACCCTGCAGCAGACCGACGTCAGCTTTCGGAAGCTCGACGAGCTGTTCGACGAGCCGCTCGAGGTCGAGGAGCCCGGCGCCGACGCGTGGCCACGACCGGTCCGGGGCGCGCTGCGCCTCCGCGGCGTCCACTTCCGGTACGCGCCCGGCGCGCCGTGGGTCCTCGAGGACGTCGACCTCGAGATCGCGCCGGGCGAGCGCGTCGCGCTCGTGGGCCGGAGCGGCTCCGGCAAGTCGACCCTGGCGCACCTCCTCCAAGGGCTCCTCCGGCCGACGCGTGGGGAGCTCGCGGTCGACGGCGTTCCGTCACGCTCGCTCAGCCGGGGCGCGATCCGCCGCGCGGTGGGCCTGGTCGGCCAGGATGGTCACCTCTTCGCGGGGACGATCGCAGACAACATCGCGTACGGAGTCGACACGCCCGACCTCGCCGCGGTCGAGGACGCTGCGCGCGCGGTCGGCGCGCACGAGTTCATCGCGCTGCTGCCGCGCGGATACGAGACGGAGCTGGCCGAGGGGGGCGCTGGGCTCTCCGGTGGGCAGCGCCAGCGCCTGTGCATGGCGCGCTGTCTCTACCGGGACCCCGCGATCCTGATCTTCGACGAAGCCACCAGCGCGCTGGACTCGGAGACCGAGCGAGCGATCGTCGAGCACCTGCCCGAGATCGCGCGCGGCCGCACCGTCGTCACGATCGCGCACCGGCTCGACACGATCCGGGACGCCGATCGCATCCTCGTCCTCGAGGGCGGCCGGATCGTCGAGGAGGGCGAGCACGCCGCGCTGCTCGACGCGGGCGGCGCGTACGCCTCGCTCTTCGACCACCAGCGGCAGCTGCTCGAGGGCTGAGCGCGGCGCTCACTCGGCGACGATCAGCCGGCTCCGGGTGGGCGAGCCGTCGAGAATCACGAGCTGCTGACAGAGGTCGTGGAGCAAGCGGAACTGACCGTCCGGCGGGCCCTCCGGGAAGCGCGCGCGGACGCGCCGGAGCCAGTACCGGGCGGCGGTGACCCAGGGCACGTCGTTCTCCTCGTCGTGCACGATCCGAAAGCCGGCGCCCTCCACCAGCGCGCGGAACTCCTCCCGCGACGGGAAGCGCATCCGCCACGCCTCGACCTCGTAGGAGTCGCCGGTCGAGACGTGGTCGAGCAAGACCAGTCGATCCACGTGGCCGCGGATCCGCGCGAGCGAGGCGCCCGGGAGGTCGACGTGGCAGAAGGATTCGAGCGCGATGCCGACGTCGAAGCGCTCCTCGATGTCGAGCTGCGCCATGTCCGCGTGCACGCAGCGCCCGCCGGGCACGTGCTGCTCGTAGAAGGCGACCTGCGGCGCGGAGATCGTCACGCCGACCATCTTCGCGTCGCGCTCGCGCGCGAGCATGCGCGCCGCGCCTCCCCAGCCGCAGCCGAGGTCCAGCACTCGCGCGCCGCGCGGGATCCATCGATAGAGGCTGCGGACGGTGAAGTCGAAGTGTGCCTCCGCGTCCTCCGGATCGGCCTCCGGATCGACGATGCCGAAGTGATAGTGGTGGGTCGGGCCGATCACCTCGGCCCAGATCTCGGGGTCGTCGTCGTAGAGATCCGCGACCCGCTGGGGCTGCCACGCGGTCGGAGTCTCGGGCGGCGAAGGCGGCTCGGTGCTCACGGTCTCCCATCCTGCGCCCGGGGGGACGACGAGGCGCGGCCGGATGCTATCACGCCCGCGACCTCACTCGCGCGGGCTGCTATCTTCGGCGCTCCGCAGTCATGGCTCCCTCGCATCGCTACCTGACCGTGCTCGGCTCCTGCGGCACCGCCGACAGCTTCCGCGCCGCGGGCTGGCCCACCTTCGTCGACGAGGGGGTGCGCATCTTCGACTACGTCGGCCGCACCGCCTTTCCCAGCCTGATGACCGGGGCGCTGCGCGAGGGCGAGCGCCAGCTCCGCGAGGTCGACGACACGAACGCCTGGGGCTTCGCGATGGCGAAGGGCGAGCTCGACAAGACGCACGGCCCGAAGCTCGAGCGCGGCGCCCGCATCAACCAGGTGCTCGTCTTCGACGTCGTGACCAGCTTCATCTTCCGTCAGCTCGACACGGAGGACGGGCGCGCGTTCCTGTCGAGCTGGGAGGTCGAGAAGTACTTCCAGCTCGACGTCCCCCACCAGGCGCGGTTCCTGTGGGAGCTCGACTACGAGCCCTTCCGCGACGCGGCGATCGCGTTCCTGTCGCGCCTGCGGGACATCAAGCCGGAGCTCGAGATCGGCTTTCACGTCGCGCCCGCCTGCCGCAACGACGGCGTGCGCTTCAAGGTCGACGTGCTCAACGACCAGGTCGACTTCTACTACGCGTTCTGCGAGCGGCTCGCGCGCGATCTCGAAGCGCAGATCCCGCGCATGAAGACGCTCCAGGGGGAGACGTCGGCGCAGCAGGCCGACCCCGAGCACCCCTACGGGCGCTACCCGTTCCACTACCGGCTGAGCTACTACGAGGCCTTCCGCGCCGAGGTGAAGCGCTGGCTCGGCCTGCCCGACGAGACCGTGCTGTCGCCCACCGCGGCGCCGTGAGCGGTAGACTCAGCCCGTGATCCAGCTCTGGCTCTTCCTCCTGATGCTCCTCCTGGTCGGCGGCTTCGCGCTCTTCCGCTGGTACTTCTCCGCCGACCAGAAGGCGCGCCGCGCGATGCAGGCGGTGCCGCTCCTCCCCGCCGCGCGGGTCCGAGACGGCCAGACCGCGCGCGTCATCGGCGAGGTGCTGCCGGGCGCCTCCGTGACGGCTCCGCTCAGCGGGCGCCCGTGCACCTACTGGCGCGTGACCGTGGAGGAGCAGCGCGGGGGCAGCAAGAACCGGCGCTGGGTCACGATCGTCGACGAGCACGAGGGCGTGGACTTCCTGCTGCGCGACGGCGACACCAAGGCGCTCGTGAAGACGGACTTCGTCCAGTGCGTGCTGGAGAAGGACGGCAAGTTCTCTTCCGGGTTTCTCAACGACGCCACGCCCGAGCTAGACGCCTTCCTGCGCGAGCGCGGTCAGTCCAGCCAGGGCTTGGTGTTCAACAAGAACATGCGCTACCGCGAGGGCGTCGTGGAGCCGGGGGAGCATGTCTGCGTGGTCGGCGCCGGCCGCTGGGAGCGCGACCCCGACGAGGAGGCCTCCGCCGGGACCGGCTACCGGGACGCGAGCATGCCGACCCGGCTCGTGCTGGTCGCCCCGGAGGACGGGCCGCTGTTGCTGAGCGACGAGGCCTCCATGCTCCGCTGAGCTTCACGGCTCGAACAGATCGACCACCGCGCCGCCCACCGCCGCGCGGCGGGTGCGCCGCATGCCGAGCTCTTCCGCCACGCGCACGAGGTCGTCGTGATCGCCGATGCCGTGGGCGCTGACGATCGCCTCGATGGGGCGGCCGCGCTGGATCTCGTCGGTGCCGTCGAGGTAGCCCGTGACGCCGACCACCTCGTAGGGGCGCTCCACCCAGCCGAGGCTGGGATCGCGGAGCTCGGACGAGAGCGGCCAGCTCGACAAGATCAGGGGCGCGTCCGCGCGCGCCTCGAGCACGGCGAAGATCTCGCGGTGCGCCTCGACCATGTGCAGGTAGCGGAACGTGGTCTCGCCGCTCGCGTAGTCGTCGCCCGCCTCCGCGCGCTCGACCGCGAAGCCAGCCGTGGCGAGCACGGCGAGCGCGCCGACCGCGGCGTAGGCCTTCGCCTCCTCCCAGACGCGCGGCAGCAGGGCCGCGCCGAGCAGGATCGCGAGGCACGGGTGCGCGGGCAGCGCGTAGCGCTGGAGGAACCACATCTTGGTGAAGAAGACCTGGTAGGCGAGGAAGACCAGCCCGAGCGCGGCGACGACGGCCCACCGCGGCGGCGCGCCGGGAGAGGGCACGTACGCGCCGAAGGTCTCCCGGCTCTGCCAGAGCCGCAGCCCGCCCACGAGCAGCGCCGCGAAGAGCGCCACCGCGCGCCCGTCCGCAAGCGCCATGGACGAGAAGGTGTGCACGCCCGACCAGAAGTAGTCGTGCTCCTGCTCGAAGAGCTCCGCGTGGAACGGGAGCACCCACCAGCCCTCCGCGACGCGCTGCCAGACGAAGAAGGCGCCGAGCACCACCATCGGCGCGAGGCCCGCGGCGAGGAGCGGGCGCCACGCGACCTGGCGCGCCTTCCACGACCAGAGCACGGTCGCGCCCAGGATGGCGCACGCGCACGCGAGCCCCGTCTCCTTGGTGAGCACCACGAGCACGCCGAAGACCATCGCGCCGAGGTGCCGCCCCCGCGCCCACTCGTAGAGGCACGCCATGGTGAAGGCGGTGAGCGGGATCTCGGGCAACACCATCGACGAGATCGTCAGGTAGAGCGGCGCCACGCCGGTCAAGGTCGCGGCGGCGAGCCCGGCGAGGCGCCCGAAGAGCAGCGTGCCCAGCGCGTAGGTGTAGACGAGGGTCATCACGCTGAAGATCAGGACCACCGCGTGACCGACCGCGGGCGCGTCGCCGAAGAGCGAGAACGCGCCGGCCGTGATGACGTAGAAGAGCGTGGTGTGGCCCCGGCCCAGGAGGCTGGGGAAGACGCCCGGCACGGCCGCGAAGGCGTTGTCACGCACCCACTGGCTGCCGGGCACGTAGACCGCGGCCGCGTCCCACCAGTAGGGCGTGTCGAGCGGCGCGTGGCCGAGCCAGAGCACGGCGAGGAGCGAGACGAGCGCGGCCAACGGCCACTCCCACGAGCGCAGGCGCCCGTCTCCGTCCTCTCGCTCGCGGGGCGCTCGGGGCGCGAGGAAGCGCGGCAGCCGGATCGCCATCAGCCCTTCAGTCGCTCGAGCACGGCGCGGACCTCGTGGCCCGTCTCGGTGATGGCGCGGGTGTCGTCCTGGGTCACCAGCACGTGCTCGAGCCGCCAGAGGAAGACCCCGTCGTAGCGCTCGGTGACGGCGTTCTCGAGGTAGCTGAGCAGCGCGCGGCCTCCGACCTCGTCGGGCAGCCCGCACTCGCCCGCGACCAGGAACGCGTCGGCGACGGCCGGGTCCTCGCAGTAGCGCGCGAGGTGCGAGCGGGGCGGGAGGCCGCCCTGCGGGTGATAGAGGTGCACGTCGATCGCGTCGACGCGGGGCTCGGCGGCCCACAGGCTCGGCAAGAAGACGTGCATCGTCCCAGCCGTGACGCGGTGGCGGCCGCGGAAGGCGTCGCCGACGGTGGCGATCCCGCGCGCGAGGATCTCCCAGCTCGCGGTCGGCGCCTCGGTGCACTCGGGGGTCATGACCTCGGGCTCGTTGACGACCTCGAGCGCGAAGGTGAGCGCGGGGTCGAGCGCCTCGGAGATCGGCGCCGCCACGCGCTCGGCGAAGCGCGCCGTCTGCGCGGGGTCGGTCAGGATCGCGTGGCTGAGCGCGTCGCCCTCCCGCTTCCAGCTGTTGCCGTCGAGCAAGGTCCAGTAGGCGACGAGGCCCTCCGCCGCGAGCATCTCCTGGAGCCGGGCGAGGTTCGTCAGGAGCGCGGGGTGCACGCCGCGCACGGCCCCGCCTTCGGTCACCCCGCCATCGGTGACCACGCCCTCGCCGTTCTCGCAGAGCCAGATCCGGACCGCGTCGAAGCCGAGCTCCTTCACCTCGGCGAGGGCGCGCGCGGCCTCCGCCTCGTCCCAGGCGTAGCCCCAGTCCGCGTAGTGCTCGTTGATCGCGAGATCGTGGCCATACGAGCCGAAGAGCCAGGGCAGGTTCACCCCGAAGACGGGCCGGTCGGTCATGCGCCGCGCGAGGATACACGCTTCGTGGTAATCGAGGCGCGTGGCCGAGCCGCCGAGAAGCACCGCGCGCCAGATCCGCCTCCTGTGGCGGAACGTGCGGCGCGCGATCGGCATCGCCTGGAAGGTCGAGCCCGGCCTGACGGGGCGCTACGTCGCGGCGTCGATCGTCAACGCCGTGCTCCCGGTCGCCATCGCCTGGGTCGGCAAGCAGATCGTCGACTCGGTCGTCGCGGCGATCGACGCCCCCGGCCACCCGACCGAGGACGCGCTGACCTGGGTCGCGGTGGAGCTCGGCCTGATCCTGCTGACCCACACGTCGGGGCAGTACCTCGGCTACGCCTCCCAGCTCCTCCGCACGCGGCTCGCGCTCCACGTCGACGCGTTCATCTTCGAGAAGACGCTGTCGTTGAGCCTGAAGCACTTCGAGGACCCGAAGCTGATGGACGTGGTCGAGCGCGCTCGCAAGGAGAGCTCGTGGCGCCCGCTCGAGATGATCACCCAGGGGCTCTCCCTCGGCCGGAGCGTGCTGACCCTGACCGGCTACTGCGCGCTGCTGCTCTCGTTCTCGGTCTGGGCGGTGCTCGCGCTCCTGCTCGCGAGCCTGCCGTTCCTCGCCGACACGCGCTTCGCGGCCGGGCAGTACGCGATGCGCGTGCGCCGCACCCAGGACGAGCGGCGCGCGTACTACCTGCAGCAGCTGCTGACCGCCGATTACCACGTGAAGGAGATCAAGCTCTTCGCGCTCGGCAGCTGGCTGCTCGGCAAGCACCGCGCGCTCTTCGAGCGCTTCTACGAGGAGGATCGCGAGTTCGCCCGCAAGCGCGGCGCGGCGGTGACCGTGTTCGGGGCGCTGAGCGTGCTCGTCTTCTACGGCATCTACGTCGTCATCGTCGGGCAGACCGCGGCGGGCGTGATCACGCTGGGATCGATGACGCTCTACCTGACCGTCTTCCGGCAGGGGCAGCGCGACTTCCAGGGGGCGATGCTGAGCCTCGCGCGCGCCTACGAGGACAACCTCTACATGGAGAACCTCTTCGAGCTGCTCGCGGTGGAGAGCGACGACGTGGCCCGCGTGACGCCGGCCGAGGCGAAGCTCGACGCGTCCGGTCCGTCGATCACGTTCGAGGACGTGGAGTTCCGCTACCCGGGCTCGGACCGCACGGCGCTGAGCGCGATCGATCTCGAGATCCGCGCGGGCGAGACCATCGCGCTCGTCGGCCCCAACGGGGCGGGCAAGACGAGCCTCATCAAGCTCCTGGTCGGGCTCTACCCTCCCACCCGCGGGCGCGTGCTCATCGACGGTGAGGACATCGCCTCGCTCGATCCGGGCGAGCTGCGGGCGCGCATCGGCGTGCTCTTCCAGGACTTCGTGCACTACCACTTCACCGTCCAGGAGAACGTCGGGCTCGGGTGGATGCCGGAGATCGACGACCGGGCGCGCGCCAAAGAGGCGGCCGAGATGGCGGGCGCCGACGCGACCATCGAGGGCCTGCCCGACGGATACGACGCGATGCTCGGGCGCTGGTTCGGCGGCGAGGAGCTGTCGGTCGGGCAATGGCAGCGCCTCGCGCTCGCCCGCGCCTTCATGCGCAAGAGCAAGATCCTCGTGCTCGACGAGCCGACCGCGGCCCTCGACGCCGAGGGCGAGCACGAGATCTTCGAGCGCTTCGCGGAGCTGAAGAAGGACGCCACCGCGATCCTGATCACGCACCGCTTCAGCTCGGTGCCGATGGCGGATCGCATCGTCGTGCTCGACGACGGCCGGGTGGTGGAGACCGGCACGCACGCGGAGCTGCTCGCCGAGGGCGGCCTCTACGCCCGCATGTGGAACCTCCAGGCGAAGAGCTACCTGGAGGCCGGCGTCAGAACCCCATCGTGAGGTAGGTGTGCACGACCTGCGGCGGCGGGTGCTTGCGCTCGGTCAGCGCGCGCTGCGCGGCGGTCGGCGTGGCGGAGTCGGGGCCCAGATCGAGCTCGTCTGCGGGGATCGCCCGGGTGAGCAGCGCCGGCTCCAGCTGGGCCACGCGGCGGTCGGCCTCGATGGGCTGCATGGGAGGGCCCGGATCGGCCGGCTCGCGCTCGGCGACAATCTGCGGCGCCTCGGTCGCGGCGCTCGAGCTGCCCGCGCAGCCGCCGCCCGTCAGCGCGGCCGCCAGGACGAGTCCGCCCGCCCAGCGCGGCGCGACGGAGGGCTCGGGCCGGAAGACCGGCGCGTGGGTGTCCACGTCGCGACGCACGGCCAGGCAGGTCCGCCCCGCGCGCCGCTTCACGCGCGCCTCCGCCTGCGCGCGGGTCAGCCGCGACAGATCCACCACCACCCGCTCACAGCGGGCGCAGAAGCGGCCCTCGCCCCGCGGCGCCATCGCCTCCCAGCGCTCCTCGCACGGGTTGTCGATCTCGAACATCTGCCCCCCCCCCTCACAGCGTAGGAGACGCGCGGCGAGTTGCCAAAGCGGCCATCCCCCGAGCTATGGTCGGCGGCATGCGCCTCGCCACGCTGCTCCTCGCCCTCTGCACCGCCAGCGCCGCGCACGCCCAGACGCCGGAGCGCGGGACGCGCACGGAGCAAAACGTGATCCGCGAAGGCGAGCTCTGGCTCTCGCCGATCCTGCGGGTGCGGGAGCGCGGCGAGGTCCGGCTGAGCAACTACGAGTACCAGCTCGGCCTCGACGAGCCCGTCGTCGACGACTTCGATCGCTTCCGGGTCGAGCACCGGGTCTGGGCGGGGGCCGACGCGCGCTGGCGCATGTTCCGCGCGGTGCTCGTGCTGCGAGACGCGCGCCGCTTCGGCGAGACCGGAGAGCTCGCCTCCTCGACCGATCTCTTCCAGGCGTTCGGCGAGGTCGCGTTCGACGAGGGCTGGCTCCGCGTCGGGCGGCAGGAGATCCGATGGGGTCATCAGCGTCTGATCGGCGCGGCGCCCTGGGGCGCGGGCATCTCGTTCGACGCGGTGCGCGGCCGGGTCGATCTGGGCGGCCTGAGCTTCGACGCCTTCGGCGCCTGGTTGTTGAACCAGCCCACGTTCGTGTCCTCGTCCCTCCCGCCTCAGGAGCACCCGGGACGGCTGCTCTTCGGCCTGCGCGCCCAGGCCGTGGTGTCCCCGGCCCTCGTGCTCGAGCCGACCGTGCTCTACCGCTACGACGGCTACGCCGGAGCCGGGCTCGGGGGGCTCGGGGGCCTCGCCGGGGTCGGCGCGGTCGACCCTCACCTGGGCACGGGCGCCATCCGCGCGCACGGCGTCCACGGCGGCTTCTTCTACGACGTCGAGGCGATGGCGCAGATCGGCGAGAAGGTCGAGGCGGGCGACATCCACCTCGCCTTCGCGGGCGCGGGCTGGGCCGGCTACCGCTTCGCTGGCGCGCTCGGCTTCGAGCTGCGCGGCGGCGGCTCCTTCGGCACGGGGCCGGGCGACGACGTCGACCTCTTCGACAACCTCTTTCCCGCCAACCACGCGCGCTACGGCATCATCGACTACGCGTCCCTCGCGAACATGGGCAGCGCGTTCCTGCGCGTCCGCGTCGCCCCTCAGGGCACGAAGCTCGCCGTCTGGCTCGACGCGCACGGCTTCGCGCTGCCCGAGTCGCAGGGCCCGTGGCGCGGCCAGAACGGCCGGCTCCTGGGTCAGAGCGCGGCGAACGGCGAGCACCTGCTCGGCCTCGAGCTCGACCTGGTCGCCAACTGGCGCCCCAGCCCCGCGATCTCGGTCCAGGGCGGCTACTCGGTCTTCCTGCCCGGGCCCGCGGCCGAGAACCTCGGGCACGACGAGCTCAGCCAGTTCTTCTATCTGATGCTCGATCTGCGACTCCCCTGACGGCCCGCTCTCCTCGACGAGCCCGTCCGGTGATACCGTGATCGTCCAGGTTCGACGGAGGTAGAGGGATGACACGTCACGGCTTGCTTTGGATTGGGGCGCTGATCCTGCTGGGGGCCGGCTGCGCGGCAGACCCGGGCGGGACCACGGGAGACACCTGCGCGAGCAGCGACGACTGCGAGAGCGGGCGCTGCATCGACGGGCTCTGCGTCGCGCCGAGCGACGCGGGCGGCGGCACGACCGACGGCGGCGGAGGCGGTGACGACGGAGGCGCGCCCCCCGACAGCGGCCCGATGCCGATGCCCGACTCCGGCGTGATGTACGACGCCGGGATGCCGCCCATGGACGCGGGCTTCGATCCGTTCGGCGACACCGACATGGACGGCATCAGCGACTTCCACGAGGGGCGCAGCGGCGGCATGTCGACCGACACGGACGGCGACGGCGCGCCCGACTACCTCGACCCCGACAGCGACAACGACGGCATCCTCGATCGCGACGAGGCGGGCGACGCGGACCTCATCACCTCGCCCGTCGACTCCGACTTCGACGGAGTCCCGGACTTCCGCGATGACGACAGCGACGGCAACGGCGTGCCCGATCGCGTCGAGGGCACCTCCGACCGTGACGGCGACGGACGCCCCGCGTTCCGTGACGGCGACAACGACGGCGACGGCCTCGACGACGTGCTCGAGATCGGGGGCGACCCCTCCGCGCCGCGCGACACCGACATGGACGGCACGGCCGACTACAACTCGCCCGACTCCGACGGCGACACCATCGCCGACCTGATCGAGGCGCTCGAGGACACCGACGGGGACGGCGTCCCGGACCGCTACGACCTCGACACCGACGGCGACGGCTTCACCGACGCGATGGAGGCGGGCGACACCGACCTCGCCACGCCGCCCGTCGACACCGACATGGACGGCATCTTCGACTTCCGCGACACCGACTCGGACGCGGACGGCCTGAGCGACGCGGCCGAGCGGGCGGCGGGGACGAGCCCCATCCGGGCCGATACGGACGGCGACGGAGTCAGCGATCTGATCGAGGTCGGCGCGGGCACCGACCCGCTCGACGCCAGCGACAGCCCCCGCACACGCGGCGACTTCGTCTTCGTCGTGCCCTACATGATGCCGCCCGACCCGACGCGGGACACGCTCGAGTTCCGCACCGACCTCCAGAAGGCGGACGTCTACTTCCTCGTCGACACCACCGGCTCGATGGGCGGGGAGATCGCCAACCTCAGGAGCAGCCTCTCGTCGACCATCATCCCGATGGTGCGCTCGCGCATCCCGCAGGCGTGGTTCGGCGTCGGCGGCTTCGACGACTACCCGACGGGCGGCTACGGGTCGCTCGGCGACGGGGATCGACCGCTCTACCTGCGCCAGCAGATGACCAGCTCCACCACCGCGGCGCAGACCGCGGTCAACGGGCTCGTCACGCACTACGGCGTCGACTACCCGGAGAGCCACATCCCGGCGCTCTGGGGCCTCGCGAGCCGCGGGGCGCTCTGGTACGGGCCGAGCTACCCGAGCTGCGCGGCGGGTCACCGGGCTGGCGCGTGCTTCCGGCCGGACGCGGTGCCGGTCATCGTCGTCATCACCGACGCCATCAGCCACAACTACCCGGGGACCACCTACAGCGGCATCTCGCCCACCCCCCCGAGCTACGCCGCGGCGATGAGCGCGCTCAACGGCATCGGCGCCCGGGTGGTCGGCGTCAACAGCGGCGGCACCGACGCCCGCGACATGCTGCGCGAGTTCGCGCGGCAGACGAGCACGCTCGACGCGAGCGGGAGCCCGAACCCCTTCGTCATCGGCATCTCGTCGACGGGGAGCGGGCTCGGCACCGCGGCGGTCGACGCCATCTACCAGGCGGCGCAGGTCCCCCTCGACGTCTCCGCGCGCGCGACCGACATCGCCGATCCGGGCGAGACGGTCGACGCGGTGGTGGCGTTCCTCGATCGCCTCGAGACGCGCTCCACCGCGGCCGCGGGCCTGAGCTGCACCACGGGCTGGACCACGATCGACGCGCCCGGCATCGACGCGGACAGCTACCCGGACACGTTCCAGAACGTCGTGCCCGGCAACCCGGTCTGCTTCGACATCGTGCCGCGGATGAACACCACGGTGATGCCCACGCTCGACCCGCAGCTCTTCCGCGCGCGGATCGACGTGCTCGGCGACGGCTTCACGCCGCTCGACGATCGCATCGTGTTCTTCCTCGTCCCGCCGCGGATCCCGCCCCCGAACGAGTAGGCCGAACGAGTAGCGCTCGCGATCAGTTCGGCTTCTTCTTCTCGCCGCGGAGCTCGTCGTCGATGGCGGTCAGCGCCTTCTTGAGGTGCTGCCAGCCCTCCTCGAGCTCCGCGCCGACCTCCTCGGTGACCTTCTCCGCGCGGTGCTCGAACTCGCGGACGTCGGGCTCGACGGACTCGAAGCGGTCGCGCAGCTCCATGCTGGCGAGGTGGAGCTTCACGCGGATGCGATCCCGCAGCTGCTGGAGGTCCTCCCGCATGGTGCGGACTTGCTCTTTGGCGGCGCTCTTGACTGTCATGGCGCATATGTGGACGCGGCGCCGGCTCGCGCAACGCCCGAGCGCGAGCCGTCCGTAGGTTCGCGATGTGCTCTATGCTCGGGCCATGCGCGGCTCCGTCCTCGTCCTCCTCCTCCTGACCGCGTGCGACGGCGGGGTCGCCGCGGACGCCGGCTCTCCGGACGCCGCGCTCGACGGCGGCGCCGACGCGGGGTCCGACGCGGGCGTCGACGCAGGGCCCCCACCCTCACGCTTCTGCGCGCCCTGCCGCCGTGACGCCGACTGCGGCGACGGCAACCTCTGCCTCTTCCTGGCCGACGGCAACTTCTGCGGGCACCCCTGCGCGGCCGACGACGACTGCGCCGGGCTGGGTCTCGACGCCCGCTGCGAGGCGGAGGCGCCCGGGTTCCCGGTCAGCTGCCGCCCGGCCAGCGGCGCCTGCATCGAGAGCGAGCCGGCGAGCGCCTGCCCGTGCGCGGGCGCCTACGACCGATGCGTCGACACCGACGGGCTGGGCGCGCACTGCACCACCGAATGCCGCGTGGACGCGGACTGCCCGATCGGCATGCGCCGCTGCCGCGATCTCCCGGACGGGCGCTTCTGCGTGCGCGACGAGGCCTCGCCGCCCGAGCGCTGCCAGGCCCTCGTGGACGCGGGCCTGGCCACGGAGTGCGTGGACGGCGCGTGCCCGGATGGCGGCGCCTGTCACACCGTGGGCGAGCGCGCGCTCTGCCTCTCTTCGCCGAGCGGCGGCGCCTGCCCCGACGGCGCGACCCTGCACGATGGGCTCTGCGTGCCCGACCTGCCGAGCCCCGACCCGTGGAGCGCGCTCCTCGCCCCGGACTGCCACTGCGCGGTCGAGCCGGGCGAGGCGACGATGCTCGACGAGGCGCTCGCGGCGATCGAGCGCGACCGCTGCGGCATGTCGTTCCCGCACCGCTTCCTCGACGCCTTCCCGCCCGCGCTCTCCCACGATCGCTTCCGGCTCAGCTGGACGGACCGCGCGCACAGCTACTGGCCGGCCTCCCTCGCGATGGGCCGCGCGCTCTCGTCGTCGCTGGACGACGCCACCCGAGGCGACGACGCGGCCAGCCGGGCGCTGCGCGAGGCGAGCCGCTGGGCGGACCTCCCGATCGCGGCGCCCCCCGCGGACGCGTCACCCGACCTGACCGCCGCGCTCGGCGCCCTCGTCACCGGCGCGGGCGGCGCGCCGGACCCTGGCCTCGCGGCCGCGGTGGCGTCGCTCCCCGACGCGCTCGAGACGCGGCTCGTGCCCGTGGTCGACGCTCTCCGCCACGCCATCCTCGCCCGCGAGGCCGCCATCGCGCGGCTGCCCGAGCGCGAGCGCGCGGACTGGTTCGACCTCGCGGGAGACATGGCGCTCGGCCGCCGCGGCACGCCGCTCGCCGCCACGCGCGACGATGTGCAAGGCGCGTTGCTCGGAGACGTCGACGTGGCCGCGATGGCGAGCGCGGCCGTGGCGCTGCTCGAGGCGATCGAGGCCGCGCAACTCGAGGCGCTGGTCGGGACCGACGCGACGCTGACCGTGGAGACCCCCGCCGGTCGTTTCGCCGTCCGCGGGGCCGGAGACGACACCTACGAGGCGGCCGAGTGGGACGGCGCGCTCTTCCTCCTCGACCTCGGCGGCGACGACACCTACCGCTTCGCGGCCGGCGCGACCGCCTCGGCCGATCACGGCGTCGGCGTCGCGATCGACGTGGGCGGGACCGACACCTACGGCTACGCGGAGGTCGCCGTCCCAAGCGACGAGGGCCCGCCCGGCCACCGCCGGCTCCCCTCCGACGGCGCGGGGCGCGCGTCCGATCCGCCGCAGTCGCTCAGCGAGATCTCGCGGCAGGGCGCCGGCCGCCTCGGCGTCGGGCTCCTGCTCGATCTCGGCCCGGAGGGCGACCGCTACCGCTCGCTCCGCCTGAGCCAGGGCTGGGGCGCGCTCGGCGTGGGGCTGCTCTACGACCGCGGCGGCGACGACGTCTACGAAGGCGAGGCCGGCGTCCAGGGCGGCGCGAGCTTCGGCGTAGGCGTGCTGCTCGACGGAGGAGGCAACGACTCCTACGTCGCGTACCACGGGGCGCAGGGCTACGCGTACGTGCGCGCGGTCGGCCTGCTCTACGATCGCGACGGCGACGACACGTACCTCGGCGTCGTCGACGACGTGCTCTACACCTCACCCCAGGACGCCACGAGCAACTCGAGCTTCGTGCAGGGGGCCGGGTTCGGGCGACGCGCCGACTTCACCGACGGCGTGTTCATGAGCGGCGGGCTCGGCGTGCTCCGGGACCGCGCGGGCCGCGACCGCTACACGGCGGGCGTCTTCGCCCAGGCCACCGGCTTCTGGTACGGCGCGGGCATGCTGCTCGAGGGCGGCGGCGACGACCACTACGACGGCGTCTGGTACGTGCAGAGCGGCGACGCGCACTACGCCATCAGCGTGCTGCTCGAGGACGGCGGGAGCGACGACTTCAACCAGCTCGCCACGCGACGCAACGTGGCCCTCGGCGGCGGGCACGACTTCTCCATCGCCTGGTTCGTCGACGCGGGCGGCGACGACGTCTACCGCGCGCCGGGCATCAGCTACGGCGCGGGCAACGAGGGCGGCGCGGGGATCTTCGCCGACCTCGCGGGCGCGGATCGCTACGACGCCACGCGCGACAACAGCTTCGGCCACGCCGCGATCAGCCGCCCCGGCGAGGACCCGCTCCGGCAGATGCACGGCACGGTCGGCGTCTTCCTCGACGCGGACGGGGTCGACACCTACGCCCGCCCCGAGATCGCGCCGGTCGCCAACGACGCCACCTGGCGGCAGGCGCGCACCGGCCCCGAGGAGGGCGAGCGCGGCGTCGGCGTCGACCGGAGCGGCGGCCGCGCCGGCCTGTAACGAGGAGAGGTTTCGTATGCCCGAGCTCCCCGACGTCCAGCTCTACATCGACGCCATCGCCGAGCGCACGGTCGGCACCAAGCTCGAGAAGATCCGGCTCGCGAGCCCCTTCCTCCTACGCAGCGTCGAGCCCTCCATCGACGAGGTGGTGGGCCGGAAGGTGAAGGGGCTGCGCCGCATCGGGAAGCGCATCGTCTTCGAGCTGACGCGCGACCACTTCGTGGTGATCCACCTGATGGTGGCGGGCCGCTTCAAGTGGGACGAGAAGCCGGGCGCGAAGATCCCCGGCCGCGTCGGGCTGGCCGGCTTCGACTTCGAGCGCGGCACGCTCATCCTGACCGAGGCGAGCAAGAAGAAGCGCGCCTCGCTCCACATGGTGAAGGGCGAGAAGAACCTCGCCGAGTTCGACCGCGGCGGGACCGAGCCGCTCGAGGCCGACTTCGACGCCTTCAAGCACGCGCTCACCCGCGAGCGCCACACCCTCAAGCGCTCGCTGACCGATCAGCGCCTCCTGAGCGGGATCGGCAACGCCTACAGCGACGAGATCCTGCACCGCGCCAAGCTCTCCCCGATGCGCCGCTCGGATCAGCTCGACGACGAGGAGATCGCCCGGCTCCACGCGTGCACGCAAGAAGTGTTGCGAGAGTGGATCGCGCGCCTGAAGGAGGAGACGGGCGACGCCTTCCCCACCAAGGTCACCGCCTTCCGCCCCGAGATGGCGGTGCACGGGAAGTACAAGGAGCCCTGCCCCGTGTGCGGTCAGAAGGTGATGCGCATCCGCTACGCGGAGAACGAGGCGAACTACTGCCCCACCTGCCAGACCGAGGGCAGGCTGCTCGCCGACCGCTCGCTCTCGCGCCTCCTCAAGAAGAGCTGGCCGAAGACCCTCGAGGAGCTCGAGGGCGGCCGCTGACGGCTCAGAAGGAGCCGGTGAGGCCGAGCATGCCGCCGGACGACGTCGCGCCCGCGAGGGGGCGGAGCGAGAACGAGGGCTCCTGGCGGAGCTCCATCTCGAGCAGGGCGCGATCTTCGGGCGAGAGCGAGTCGCGCAGGCGCTGGTAGGCGCTCCAGCGGCGCTCGGCGCCCGACTCGTTGAAGAGCCCGATCAGCGCCGCGATGACCGTGATGGCGGCGGGCGCGATGAAGAGCAGCTCGATCGCGTCGAAGTCTCCGGGGGGCCGCAGCCCGAGGTAGGCGCCCACAGATACGCCCGCGCCGGCCACCGCGAGCGACGCGTCGACCACCCGCAGGATCAGGTGCTGCTCCGCGAGCGAGGCGAGCTGCTCCTCGCCGTAGTTCAGCTTGGCGAGCCGCTCCGCGCGCGTGCCGCTCGACATCGCGAGGTACTGCAGCGAGACCGGCTCCGGGTTCGGGCGCAGGATGAAGTCGGTGATCACCGTGCTCAGCACGGCCACGCTGCCCGACGCGATCATGAACGGCGCGAAGAGTTCCCACGGCGGGCCCTGGTCGAGGAAGATGGCCCCGGCCGCGATCGTGACGCCGCCGAGGATCAGGCTGATCACGCCGCTCGTGTAGTTGGGGCCCTGGCCGCCGAGCAGGGCGAAGCTCGCGTCGAGGAAGCGCAGGCGCTGCTGGAGCGCGGCGTCGGCGGGCGCGTCGGGGGCCTCGCCTTCGGCCGGCGCGGGCGGCACGTCGTACGCCGAGCCCCACGCGGTCTCGAAGCCCGGGCCCTGCTGGCCCGTGGTCGCGGGCGCAGGCTCCACCGGTCGCGGGCGCACGGGCGTGATCCCGGTCGGGTCGTCGAGCTGACGGGCGCCCTGGGCGTGGGTCACCGAAGGGAGAGCGCTCGCGGCGAGCAGCAGCGCGAGGAGCCATCGAAGGAAAGGCCGGCAGGCGTGCACCTCATAGAAGTAGCGCCAACCGGTCGCTCGTGCGAGTCGCGGAATCAAGCCGGGCCCGGTGGGTTGACCCCTACGCGAGGGGGGCGCCGAAGCGGTACTCTCATCGCGCGCCCCCTCTCATCGCGCGCCCCTCTCATCTCGCGCTTCAATGCAGGACTTCCTCGCCGTCGCGCTCTCCATGCCCACGCTGGCCTTCACTGGCCTCCTCGTGGTGGTCGTCCTGTACTGGCTGTCGGTCGTCCTGGGCGCGCTGGACCTCGACCTCTTCGACCCGGGCGGGCTCGACGGCGCGGACGGCGCGCTCGATGGCGCGGTCGACGGCGCAGTCGATGGCGCAGTGGACGGCGCGGTCGATGGCGCGGCGGACGGGGCGGCCGAGGGTGAGCTCGGCGTCGGCGGCTTCGCGGGGCTGCTGTCCGCGCTCGGGCTGCGCCACGCGCCGCTGACCGTCGTCTTCAGCCTCGTCGTGCTCCTCGGCTGGCTCGCCTCCTTCTTCGGCGCCCGCTACCTCGCGCCGGTGCTCCCCCTCGGCGGCTTCCTGTCCGGCCTCGTGGTCACCCTCGCCGCGCTCCTCGCCGCGGTGCCGCTGACGTCGCTGCTGACCCGCCCGATGGCGCCGCTCTTCAGGGTGCACAAGGCCAGGGGCAACCGCGACCTCGTCGGGCAGGTCGTCCGCATCCGCACCGGCAACGTCGACGGGGGCTTCGGGCAGGCGGAGCTGAAGGATGGGCAAGCCGGCATGATTCTCCATGTCCGCTGCGCCGACCCCGAGGCGCTCGAGCGCGGCGACGAGGCGCTGATCGTCGACTGGGACGAAGAGAAGAACGCCTTCGAGGTCGAGCCGATGGAGGCGCTCCTCCCCGGGCGCAAGAAGCGAGCGTGAGCGGCGGGATTGGACCGTGCCCGCCCGCCCACGATCCACGCCGGCGCGGACGCGGAGACGCCGCTCAGCCTCGACGTGAGCCTGCGCCCGGAGGTCATGCACCGCTGCGCGACCGGCGCGTGTCCGATGGACACCTCGGTCTGCCCGCCCCCCGCCTGAGCCTCGCGCTCCCCCCACCGAACGCGCGGCCTCCAGCTGGGGGCTGCGCGTTCTGCTTCCGTCTTCGTTATGCTCCGGGGCGATGCGTCTCTTTCGCTTCGCGGTGGCCCTCTCGCTCCTGGCGTGCGAGAGCGGCGGACTCCCTCAGGGCTGGGCCGAGACCGAGCCGGGCACGGGCCCGCGGATCGTCTGGGACCTCGAGGCCGAGCCGCTCCCCGAGATCCCCCTGCCGAACGACGTGGCCACCTGGCCCGACCCGGACTCGCCCACCGGGCGCCGGATCAACGCGAGCCTCGTCGCCCCCTCCAGCATGGAGCGGCGGCTGCGGCAGGAGTTCGACCGCCTCGACGGCTGGGGCACCTTCGCGCCCATCAGCGTGTCGTTCGAGTCGCCGATCGACACCGATCAGCTCATCCGCGTGCAGGGCGGGACCCGCTTCTCGGCCGACGACTTCCAGCGACACGCCATCTACCTCATCGACCTCGAGACCGGCCTCCCCGTGCCGCTCGACGTCAACAGCGATCGCTTCCCTCGGGTGGTGGCCGACCCGAACGGCTACTACACGAACGACCCGCGCGGCGGGGAGTCCAACCTGCTCTTCGAGACCGTCGACGAGGACGTCAACCGCAACGGCCGGCTCGATCCGGGCGAGGACACCGACTCCGACGGCGTGCTCGACCAGCCCAACACGCTCGACGGCCGGCTCACCGGTGCGCCGAACGAGACCGTCGATCGCATGCTCTGGTTCTACGAGCGCGAGACGAACACGCTCGTCCTGCGGCCGATCCTCCCTCTGGAGCCGCAGCGTCAGTACGCGGTGGTGATCACCCGGCGCCTGCGCGGGCCGAGCGGCGAGCCGGTGCGCTCCCCCTTCGACTTCGTGCATCCGCTCTCGCAGCGCGAGGACCTCGCCTCGCTGCCCGACATCTTCGCCGAGAAGCCGCACATCTACGGCGACCTGTCGCGGAGCGCCTGGGCGGGCGTCGCGTTCGCGTGGAGCTTCACCACCCAGTCGACGCAGCACGACCTGACGGCGATCCGCGAGGGCCTCTACGGACGCGGACCGTTCGCGCGGCTCGCCGAGGACTTCCCCGCGCGCATGACCCCCGCCCCGCTGCGCGGCGGCACGCGCACCGAGCCGTGTGAGCCGGGCCCTGGCATCTACACGGTGACCCCCGCGCAGCTCGCCGAGGCGCTCGAGGGCCTGCCCGTCTCGGATCTCGGCGTGCCCGTCACCCAGCTCGACGCGGTGCTCGAGAGCCTCGAGCGCTCGGTCTCGCACCTCGCGTTCGGCTTCTTCGAGTCGCCCTACTTCCTCGGGGACCCGGAGAACGAGAGCGTCGACGACACCTTCGACCTGAACCGCGTCACCGGCGAGGCGCGGATCGATCGCGCGCTCGTCCCGATCTTCATCGTCGTGCCGAAGGAGACCGAGACCCACCGCCAGCCCTTCCGCACCACCTTCTACGCGCACGGCTACGGCTCGCTGAACCTCGAGGCCATCGCCTTCGCCGGGCTCACCGCCAACCACGGCGTGGCCACGGTGAGCATCACGGCGCCCGGTCACGGCCTGCCCCTCGGCGACGATCTCCGCCCGCTCCTCGAGGCGGTGCTGGCCAGCAGCTGCCTCGCGCCGCTGGGCCGCGCCATCGCCGAGGACCGCGCGCGGGACCTCAACGGCGACGGGAGCGCCGACAGCGCCGGGCTCTACTTCAGCGCCTACATGTTCCACACGCGCGACACCCTGCGGCAGAGCGTCGTCGACTGGCTGCAGGCCATCCGCATCGTGCGCTCCTGGCAGGGTCACCCCGACTTCCCGGAGGGCCGCGACTGGGAGCCCGCGACGGTGCCGCTCCGCAGCTCGCGCTTCGACGTGGAGTTCGACGGCGACATCGACGGCGACGGGGACCGCGACCTGGCCGGCGACTTCGACGGAGACGGCGTGCCGGACCTCGGCGGCTGGGACGTCCCCTACGGCCAGTGGGGCAGCTCGCTCGGCGGCATCCTGAGCATGCTCAACGCGGGGGTGGAGCCCGCGATCACCGCGGCGGCGCCCGTGAGCGGGGGCGGCGGCCTCTTCGACCTCGGCCTGCGCACCTCGCTCGGCACGGCGCGCAACCCGATCTGGCTCCGCGTGATGGGCCCCATCGTCGCCTCTCAGCCCAGCGGCGGCCCGAGCCCCCAGACCGCCTGCGAGGCCGGCTCGCGCTCGCTCTTCTTCGAGCTGCCCGATCTCAGCGAGCGCGCCCGCGTCGAGTTCGCGTGCGTCTCCGAGGCGAGCCTCGACGAGGGCGACGTCCTCTTCCTGGCGAACCTCACCAATGGAGAGACGCGTTGCGCCGCTGTCGGGCCCGAGGGACGCTTCCGGACGCAGATCCCCACCTCGCGTGGAGACCGGCTCAGCGTGCTCATCTACGACGACGCGGTCGGGCGCATGAATCTGGGAACCTGCCGCTTCGACGAAGACGTGGAAGAGGGCGAGGCGCCCGACGTGCTCGACGTGATCGAGACCTGGCGCTCGGGCAACGGCGACGGGGATGGCGCGTGCGGCTCGTGCGCGGTCTACCAGGGCCAGGTGTTCGAGGCGGGCTCTCCGCTCGTCGCGCCCGCCGAGGGGCTGGGCCTCGCCCGGCAGACCCCGGACCTCCGGCGGCTGGCCGGGCTCGCGCAGATCGCGGTCGATCCCGCCGACCCGATCAACTACGCGCGCCAGGTGTTCCTCGACCCGGTGATGGCCGAGGACGTCACGCCGCGCACCCGCTCGATCATGGTGCTCAACACCGCGGGCGACACCACCGTGCCTCCCTCCACCGGCAACGCCTACGCGCGCGCCGCCGGCATCCTCGCGTTCCTGCCACCGGACGCGCCGATCGAGCTGACCGACTACACGGCGCCGTCGCGCGTGCAGGGGGCCTGGGGCCAGCCCACGCCGGACGACGTGCTGATCGCGCGCCACGTGCTCGAGGGGCTGGCGCGCCTCGAGCGCCACCCGGTCGAGGGCGCGCCGCAGTTCCTCTTCGACGTGGACGACCTCTCGGAGGGCCGGCAGTTCTTCTCCCCGCGCGGCAACCGTCAGCTGGCCGAGGCGGAGGGCGGCCTGCGCCCGATGCGCCTCGATCCGCCGCTCCGGTGGGGTCGGGTCAGCGCGCGCGCCATCGACGCCTTCGGCGATCCGTGGCGGACGCGCGGCGACTTCGAGGGCTTCAGCGTCGTGCTCAACGCGATGACGATCCCCAACGGACAGCACGTCCTGTTGCCCGTCGATCCGGACAAGGTCTTCGACGAAGGCGAGTACCTGCTCAACGCGATCGGCTGGTATCTCGCGAGCGGCGGGAGCGAGCTGGTCTGGGAGGTCCTCGAAGACCCGTTCTGCCTCGAGGACTCGAGCTGCGTCCGTCCGTAGCGAATTCTGCCACTACCCGTGCCGGCTCGAGCGACGAACCCTGATCCGCGAAGGAGGGTTTCGATGCGTGGACGAAGTGTGAGCAACTGGGTCGTGATCGGGTGTGTGGCCGTGGGTCTTCTGGCGTGGACCGGCTGTCGACGGCGCGGAGGGGGAGGCGGCGGCGGCGGCTCCTCGTCGGGCGGGGAATACACGGGCGCGATCACCTTCGAGAACGCGTCGGGCGAGGCGCTGTGCGGGGTCGAGCTGGTGCAGGACGATCACACCGCGTCCCACGGAGACCGGATGGAGCCGGGCGAGTCGGTGCAGCTCGAGGTGCAGAGCGCGGCCGAGTTCCTCTTCGTCACCGCGTGCGATGGAGAGCGCTTCCTCTACGCGGACGAGGTCTCGATCGACGGTGACCGCTACAGCTTCAGCGCGACCGCGCCGCAAGGCTTCGGCGAGCGGCTCGACTACCTGCGCCGCCTCAACCGGATGAACACCAACCCCGTCATGCACGACGGCGCGCTCGAGGCGCAGATGCACGAAGCGGTGCAGATGCGCGCGCGCGATCAGGGCTGGGTCGACGACCCCGCGGCCACGCGCATCGCGTCCGACGAGTGGTCGATCCTTCGCCACAACCGCTCGGGCGTGATCACGGGCCGTCGAATCTCGGGCGTGGTCGGGCACCGGTTCCCGGACGGGCACTGCTCGATCCAGATCCACTCCTTTCGCCAGGAGCACGACGGCTCGGACTTCTCGGGCCCGGTGCGGTACGAGGGCACGGCGGGCAACATCTACACGGGCTGCTCGATGGTCTCCTGGCTCGCGGGCGAGAGCGGCGGCGTGGCCAGCAGCGGCAGCTCCTCCGGAGGCGGCGGCGGCGGGTGCAGCAACACGTGCTCGAGCTCGAACGACGGCGAGTGCGACGACGGCGGGCCCAACTCGCTCTACTCGGTGTGCGCGCTCGGCACGGACTGCGCCGACTGCGGCCCTCGCTGAGGGCTCAGGAGAGCAGCGACCCGGCGATGCGGCTGGCCTGCTTGCCGTCGATCTGGCCGCGGTAGCGGTCCATGACGGCCTTCATGAGCTGGCCCATCTGCTTCTTCTCGCTGACGCCGAGCTCCTTCGCGAGGGACTCGATCGCGGCGCGCGCCTCGTCCTCGGACAGCTGCTTCGGCAGGTAGCGCTCGATGACCGCGATCTCCGCCTTCTCGGCGTCGGCGAGATCCTGTCGCTCCGCCTTCTCGTACTCGCTCACCGAGTCGCGGCGCGACTTCACGGCGGAGCTCAGGAGCGCGAGCTCGTCGCTCTCGTCCAGATCACGGCCGAGGTCGACCGCCTTCTTCAGCAAGTCCGCCTTGAGCGAGCGCAGGGTGAGCTTCGCGACCTCGTCCTTGGCCTTCATGGCGGCCTTGAGGTCTTCCATGATCCGTTCCTCGAGTGACATGGGCGGAGCTTACCGCCCGACGTCGATGTCGCCGGTGTGAATCGAAGGCACGCCCTCTCACGCAGCGCGTCAAAGCCAAAAGCGTCGTGATTCCGCGGTCTCGCTAGAGAGCGCGCCCGCGGCCCCGCGCTTGCGAAGCATGGAGCCATGCGACGCACCATGACGCTCCTCTCCTTGCTGGGCCTGCTCGCCTGCAGCGCCCCGGTCGAAGCGCAGACGATGCTCCCCGAGTGGGCGGGCCGTGACGAGCACGCGTGGGACCGATCCCGCGTGCCGCAGCTCGCGCACCGCGGCGCGCTCTTCCGCGAGTCCGCCTCCGGGATCGAGGGCGCGGCCGACCAGGACGCCTTGCTCGTGTGCAGGGTGCACGTCACGGGCAGCTGGGATCTCTTCGCCG
>SHBB01000669.1 GCA_004213565.1 Sandaracinaceae bacterium | reverse complement strand
AGATCCGCAGCGGCCGGAGCCCCACCCCGTGGCAGTCCAGCGTCCCGCAGTCGCGCCCCACGACCGGCTGCACCTGCGCCACGTACCGGTCCGTGTCGAGCGGCGGGAGACTCGCGCTGTTCCCGACATCCGCCACGCACCCCGCGGCGAACAAGCTGGCCACGAGGACGAGGCGGCTCATGGTGCCTCCATGAGGTAGACGCGCCCGACCGAGTCGACGCCGGGCTCGCGGAAGTGGCAGCCGGCGCAGCTCGCCTCTCGACGCACCGGGGTCTCCATGCGCTGCTCCACGTCCCCGTCGGTGATCCACACCGTGAGCGGCGGCTCGGGCCAGTAGCCCAGGCGAGCGCGGCCGTCCTCGCCTCGCTCCGCGCCATCTCCGCCTTCGTCTTCCACCTCGAACATGAAGTTGCCGACCGCGTTCGTGACCGCGTCCGCCTCACGCCCTCTCGCGTCGCGCACGTGCACGACGATCCCGGCTCGGCCCTCGTCGTCGGGATCACTCGCGTACGCGTAGACGGTGCCGGCCAGCGCGAAGACGTCGCCTCCGGGGGCGTAGTCACGGCCGTGACAGTCGGCGCACGGGAACCCAGGGTTGTGCTCCTCGTCGCCGTCATCATCGGCGCCCAGCCGGATGAGCTCGTCGTAGCGCGCCTGCTCCGGGCCGGTCCCGATGCAGCCGGCCAGGAGGGCGAGCGACAGCGACGCGAGCGCTCGCTTCACGACGGCGTCCATCGCAGGCCCACCTGACCCAGGATCGCGAGTCGATCGCTGAGCAGGAGGAAGTCCTCCCAGTGCGTGACCATGGCCGCGCCGTCGACGTAGCCCGACAGGTCCTGCCACTCCCACTCCACTCGCAGGCCGCCCGTGACCGAGCCATAGGTCGAGAGGTCGCGGTCGAGGCTCCGCCAGAGAGGGATCTCCCCGGGCTCGGCGCGGTAGGTCCGCTGCCAGAAGGACGCGCCGGTCTGGAAGTAGCCGCGCGCGTAGCCTCCGAACCGCAGACCCCGGCTGACCGTGCCGAGGACCCGCACGTCGACGAGGTGGCTCATGACCGACCAGTCGTCGAGGTAGATCTGGTAGTCGAGGCGGAGTGAGCCGTCGATGGGCTCCAGGTACTGCACGAGGCGCCCGCCCAGCGCGTGGCCCACGCGGGTGTCGGGCACGCTCTCCGGCGGCCGCTGCGGCGAGCGCTGGCGATCGAACTGCGCGGAGGTGATCGACGCCTCGTCCACCGAGGCGGGGAAGAGGGGCACGTAGCGGTAGGGCTTCTCCATGTAGCCGTGCTGGGCGGTGAGGCCGTAGACCACCCGGAGGATCGTCTCCGGCCCGAGGTTCTGCGTCAGCGAGAGCGCCGCGCTGTGGGTGAAGAGCTCCTCGCTGAACACGCTCCAGGACGACCCGGAGCGGCCCACCACGTCCCACGTGAGCCCATAGGTGACGTCGAGCACGCTGTCGGGGGTGCCCAGCCGGCTGCGCCAGCCAGCGGTGAGGCCGTTCGAGAGGTAGTCGGGCTCCCACGAGAAGCGGTAGGCCAGCGAGAGCTGCTGGTCGCCGAGCGCGGCGACGCCATCGAGCTGCCCCTGGGTGCGCGCCTCGAGGAAGCGCGGCGTCGCGTGACTGACGACGTCGACCGAGGCCGCGCTCACCACGTCGACGGCCGCGCTCGCGCCCACCCGGCTCCCGTCCGCGTCGAGCGCGCGCCGAACCGAGAGGGACGGCGTGTACGCCTGGACGTTGTCCGTGTCGGTGTAGACCAGGCCATCGAAGGCGACGCGCCACGGGCGCTGCTGCGCCGCCGCGGGGGCAGCGAGCGCGAGGACGACCCCCAGGCAGCAGCATCTCAGTTGCACCCGCACCCACCCCCTCCGCCGCCCAGCCCCCCCGCGGTGCCCTCGCGGACGCTCCAGACGTGGCGTCGGACGGCGTTCTCCTCCTCGTCGCCGTCGACGCTCATGATCTCGCGACTCAGGAGCTCACGCTCCCACGGCTGCGTCGTCGCGCAGCCCGAGCCGAGCGTGAGCGCCAGGCAGGTCAGCCAAGCACGCATGCGTCCTCACCTAGGCACGCTCGCGCTCCGCGCCTGTTCGGGACCGAGGCGAGCCTCGAAGACCCAAGCCCCGCTGGGAAGGCGCGGTCCGAGCGACCATGAAGCGGGCGCTCGCACCTCTCCCTCTGGCCACCCTCTGCGGCTGCGCGGTCGGCGCGCTCTTCGCCCTCGTCGTCGCGGCGCTCTCGCTCGGTCCGCTCGAGGAGAGCCGTCACCCGCTCGCGCTCTTCGCGCTCGCGCCGCTCCCCGGCCTGCTCGGCGCGTGGCTCGACTGGGCGCGGCTCTGGCGACCGAGCGGTCGCACCCGGTTCTGGAGCCTGACGCTCCTGCTGCTGACGAAGGCGGCGGCGCTCGAGGCGTGGCTCCTCTCGGGCGATCCCCTATGGGCCGCCGCCCTGCCCCTCGGCGCGCTCACCGCGGTGTGCCTCGGCGCGGTCCTGCTGACGCGCGCCCCCGCGCTCTTCGGGCTGCGGCTGATCCAGGGGCGGGTCCGACGCGACGAAGAGGACCAGGTGATCCTCGAGAGCGAGGGCGGGGTGATCACCCTCGACCGTCGCGACCCCGAGCTCGGCGCGACGCAGACCGTCGACGTCTCGATCGGCGCGCCCCTCGCCACCCTTGGCCGCCTGGAGCCAGTCGCACCCGATGGCTGCCCGTTCCGCAGCGAGCGGCGCGCCCACGCCTCCGCGCTGGTCGCCGTCGCCCCCGACCTCCCGTCGCTGCGCGGCGTGCTCCGCCGGCGCGCGCGGGCCTGGGCGACGTTCCTGTGCGCGCTCGCGGTCGGCGCGACCGCCCTCGCGGCCGCCGCGCGGTACTCGCCGCCCGCGGAGACTCCGGAGCGCGCCGCGCTCCAGGCCTCGGTTCTGGCCTCCAGAGCGTCGAACCCGCGGGCATAGACCGGGCGCGCCTCGGCGCGGACCGTCAGCCTACCCGACCGGGGGATGTGCGAGCGCTCCGTCCGACCTACAACTGCGTGTATGCACGCCCGTCGACGCTGGCTCCTCGCCATCCCCGCGCTCGTCGGTGCGGTCCTGCTCGCGCTATGGCTCTGGCCCGAGGACCTGTCCAGCCCGAGCGACGACGGCGCGATGGGAGGCGGCTTCGACGACGTCACGGTGCTGGGCGGAGCCGGCGGGGCGCGAGGCGGCGATCCGGGCGAGGCGGGGCGCGCGCGCGGCGGTGACGCGGGGCTGTCGGCCTCGGAGTGGCGACCGACGGCGAGCGTGGTCGACGACCCGGGCAGCCCCCACGGGAGCCTGCACGGGCGCGTGGTCTCGAGCCGGGACGGCGCGCCGGTGGCGGGGGCGGAGCTGGTCTTCCTGCGCGAGGGGAGCTCGACCACAGCCCGCAGCGACGCGCAGGGTCGCTTCGCGGCCCAGGTGAGCGAGCCCGGCCGGTACGTGCTCTCCGTCGCCACCGCCGAGGGCTTCCTCCCCTACGCCCCCGAGTGGGGGCACAGCGCGATCGCGTTCGAGGCCCGGCCGCGTCAACGCATCGAGGGCGTGGTCGTGCAGCTCCGCCCCGAGCGTCAGGTCGAGGTGCAGGTCGTCGACGGCGACGAGGCTCCCGTGGCCGGCGCGAGCGTGCGCGTGCTGGGCGCGAGCTCCGGTGAGCGCGCGATGGCCCCCGTCCGCGAGGCGTACACCACCGACGCCGAGGGCCGCGCCACGGTGACGCTCTGGCGCTGGGCCTCGATCGAGGCGCGCCACCCCGACCACGGCCTCGGGCGGGCGCGCGCGCGGGGCGCCGACACGATCCAGATCACCCTGCGGCCCGCGCGCCCGGAGCAGACCGCGTCGGAGTCGATCGCGGGGCGCGTGGTCGACACCGCGGGCCAGCCGATCGAGGGCGCGCTGGTCACCGCCTTTCGTCGCGCGCGCGGGCTCCACCCGTCGGCGCAGGGGGCGACCGGCGCGGACGGAGCGTTCGAGCTCCTCGGCCTCGACGTCGGCGAGCACGTGTTGATGGCGCGCCACCCGATGCACCCTGACGCGCGGGTGGGCCCGGTGCAGACGGGCGCCACCGACGCGACCCTCACGATGCAATCGGGCCTGACGATCGCGGGGCGCGTGGTCGACGCGGAGGGCCAGGCGGTGCCCGCGGTGCACGTGAGCGCGCGCGGCGGCGGGACCGCGCTGACCCGCCGCACGATGGGCGCGGTGGTGAGCTACGACGCGGACGGTCGGTTCCTCGTCAGCGGCCTCTCGGAGGGCGAGTACGAGCTGGTCGCGACCTCGCGGGGCATGCCGCCCTCCGACCCGGTGATGGCCACGGCGGGCGGCCCGGACGTGACGCTCACCCTGGAGCGGGGCGCTCAGATCCTCGGCCTCGTGCGCGACGACGAGGGCGCCCCCATCGCTGGCGCCCGCGTGTCGATCGAGACCGGGCTCGGGCGGCGCAGCGCCACCGCCGACCCCATCGCGCCGACCGTGACCGACGCGGACGGCGCGTTCGTGCTCGACGGTGTGGGGAGCGAGCCGCGCTCGATCCGGGTGACCGCGGACGGGCACCACGGGCGGCTCGTCTCGGGCTTCACGGCCGCGAGCGGCGCGACGCGACGGCTCGAGGTCACGCTCTCTCGGGTGGCCGATGGAGAGGAGGCGCGCACGGAGCTCGTCGGCATCGGCGTCAACGTCTGGCCGCGCGGCGACGCGCTCGTGGTCGGCAGGGTGGTCGAGGGCGGCAGCGCCGAAGCGGCGGGCCTCCACCGCGGCGACCGCATCCTCGCCGTGGACGGGGCGCCGGTCGAGGGGCTCGGCTTCCGCCCCGCGCTCGAGCGCATCCGCGGCACCGAGGGGAGCACGGTGGTGCTGACGATCCAGCGCGCCGGTGAGGACGCGCCCGCGCAGCTCCCGATCGTGCGCACCCGCATCCGGACCTGACGCTCAACGCCTCAGGAGCCGCTCGACCTGCTCCTGGATGGCGTCCGCGGAGACCGGCTTCGTCAGGTGGAGGTCGAACCCGGCCTCTCGCGCCTGCCGCCGATCGGAGGGCTGCCCGTAGCCGCTGGCCGCGATGAGCACGAGCTCCGGACCCAGGGACTCGCGAAGCGTGCGAGCCACCGCATAGCCGTCCATGCCCGGCAGGCCGATGTCCACGACGGCCGCGTCGGGACGCTCGCGCAGGACCAGCTCGACTCCGGACACGCCGTCCTCGGCGGAGACCACGCGGTGGCCGCGCCGCAGCAACGCCAGCTCCATCATCTCCCGCGCGTCGGCGTTGTCCTCCACCAGGACGATGTGTCGCGAGGCTGCGCGTGAGCCACCACAAAGAGGCGCACGGACGTCCGGCCCTCGGTCCGGCGCGAGCGGCAACTCCACGATGAACGCGCTCCCCTGGCCCAGCCCGGCGCTCTCGGCTTCGACGGTCCCACCGTGACGCTCGATCAGCGTGCGCACCAGGGTCAGCCCGACGCCCATCCCGCCCTGACAGCGATTGAGGCTCCCCTCGACCTGCACGAACTCGTCGAAGATCGTGGCGAGCACGCTCGGGTCCATTCCGACTCCGTCGTCCTCGACGCGGACGCGGACCCGGTCACCGTCGACGCTCACGCGCACCACGGCGTG
>SHBB01000668.1 GCA_004213565.1 Sandaracinaceae bacterium | reverse complement strand
CGACGGCGACACCGTTCAGTGCCGCCTCTACCACCTCGGGGTCGCCATCCGCAGCGACGACACCGGCACCCACTGCCCGCACGCGGGCGCAGATGGCGGCGGCGTGTGCGTCGGCGGCTGGGCCTTCCGGACGGACGATCCGGGCGACTACACCCGCGTCGACCGCATGGGCATGCCGGCGGTCGCCACCGCGCTCATCAACGACCTCGCGGGCACGAACAAGAACGCCTACAACGACGGCGACCCCGCCGACGACGCGGCCGGCACCTTCGTGCCCGAGCTGGTCGCGAACATCGACGGCCTCCACGCGGCGCTGGACGACGACCTCCTCGGTCTGGGTCTGGTCCCGTGCACGGGCGGCGCCGGTGGGTCCTGCGTCGCTCAGGGCGCGCCCCTCATCATCCCCGACACGCTGACGATCGACACGAGCGCCCCGGCCGGGTTCCCGAACGGCCGCACGCTCCCCGACCCCGTCATCGACGTGACCCTCGCGGTCGTGTTGCTGGACCTCTCGGCGCCCGGACAGGACGCCACCACGTTCGTCGGGGTGCTGAACCCCGCCGCGAACGACGCGGCGTTCCTCGACACGTTCCCCTACCTGGCCGCGCCGCACGCGCCGTAGCCACACCCCAGCGTGGCGGGCAGGGCTCGCGCTCCGCCCGCCACGCTCCATCGCTCTCGTTCCCCGATCCCTTCTCGTTTCCTGGTCACTTCTCATGCGCCACCGCAGCCCTCTCTTCTTGCTCGCCCTGCTCGCCACCGTCGGATGCGGTTGCGGCAACCCCGTGGGCGAAGCGCCGCTCGAGCCGAGCGACGAGCGCGCGAGCTCCGCGACGCCCGGAGAGACCGACTACGATCGCGCGGTCCACGACCTCACGACCCGCCTCGAGGCGGCGGAAGTCGCCGCGACCCGATTCGACGACGACTGGTCCCGGCTGGAGACCGTGGCGGCCCTCTACGCGGCCCGCGCCCAGCTCACCGGCGACCTCCAAGACTATCTGCGGGCCGAAGCGGCGCTCTCGCGCGCCTTCGACCTCGCGCGCGAGGGCTCGGGACCGCTCCTGACCCGCGCCAACTTGCACTTCACCCTTCACCGCCTGGACGAGGCGTCCGCGGACCTCGACCGGATCGAGCGCGGCGTCATCGTGCCCGACACCACCCGGCTGGGCGTCATGCAGATCCGCGGCGACGTGGCCTTCCACTCCGGGCGCTACGAGGAGGCCGAGCGTCTGCACCGGCAGGCCGACGAGAGCTGGGCGTCCAGCTCCGGCGCGTTCCGCATCGCCTACGACCTCTGGCAGACCGGGCGCTTCGAGGAGGCCGAGAGCTGGCTGACGACCTCGCTCGGGCGCGTCGTCGGAGACGCCGATCAGGGCCGCGCCTGGACCCACCTGCAGATGGGCCTCGTCGACCTCGACCGAGGCCGATGGGACGAGGCGCTCGCGCACTATCAGGCCGCCCGCGAGGTCTTCTCGGGCTGGTGGCTCGTGGACGAGCACATCGCCGAGATCCACGCCCTGCGCGGCGACCTGACGCGCGCCGAGATCGCGTATCGCGCCGTGGTGGAGCGCACCGAGAGCCCCGAGCTGATGGACGCGCTCGCCGACGTCCTGATCGCGCGCGGCGAGGAGGAGGAAGCGGCAACCTGGCGAGCCCGCGCGGAGGCGGCGTTCGAGGCCCAGCTCGAGCTGCTGCCCGAGGCCGCGTACGGACACGCCCTCGACCACTTCCTCGCCTACGGCGACCCGGCCCGGGCGCTCGAGCTGGCCGAGGCGAATCACGCGCTCCGGCCGGGGGGCGAGGCCACCGTCAAGCTCGCGCAGGCCCTCCTGCGCAGCGACCGGTTGGCCGACGCGCAGGCGCGGATCGAGGAGGCGCTCGCCTCCGCCTACGAGACGGCGGAGCTGCACGCGACCGCGGCGGAGATCTACCGCGCGGCGGGCGAAAGCACCGCGGCCGCCGAGCAGGAAGCCGCGGCGCGCGCGATCGACCCGCACTCCGTCGCGCCGTGATGGGCCCGTCAATCCTGCAGCAGCTTCAGATGGAGCGGCTCGTCCGGCGCGCCGGCGAGTAGGAACACACGGGCGTCGCGGTAGCCTCCCTCGACCCTCCCGCGCGCGGGCGCCCAGCGGCCGGATCCGATGACCTCGACCTGCGCGCCTTCGCGGAGCGCGAGCGCGGCCGGCTCCTCGGCCGGCGACCACAGCTCGAAGCAGTCCAGATCGACGAGCGCCGCGCCCGAGCCGCCCTCGACCAGGTAGACGCCGCCCGCGCGATCGTCGTCGAGGTCGTGGAGGGCCGCGAGGCCCGGGACGCCGCGCGCCGGCTCGAGGACGCGAACCGTGCCGACGAAACGCACGGGCTCGGAATCCCGGAGATCGGCGATGCGCGCCACCCGCCGGCCACCTCGACGACGCGCCGCGAGCCGCTCCCCTTCCGCTCGACACCAGGCCCGCCAGCGACGCCCCCGGCTCCCCACCAGCGCGCCCACGGCCACCGCCGCGGCCACGACGAGCGCGAGCAGGACGAGCGAGAGGGTGGCGGCGTCGGAGACAGGCTGACCGACGGCGCGGTGCCCGCGATTGATCAGCAAGCCGAAGGTGACGGTGGCCGCGATGAGCCACACCGACGCTCCGAGGGTGGCCGCCCCGCGCGAGACGGCGCCCCCGAGCACGCGCGCATCGAAGCGGCGGGGCCGCGCGGGCCGCCTGCCGTCGACGTCACACATCGCGCCCCCGCACCGGGGGCACGACACCTGTACGTCGCTCTGCGCGGCGCACTCGAGACACGTGTACGGACCCACGAAGCGCATGGAGGCGGAACACCGAGCCACGGCCGTCCCTTCCGGGCATCGAACGGCCTTGTCCCCGGAGACCGTCGGTGCCAAGCCGGCGCGAGATGAGCCGAGCGAAGACAGCGCTGAGCCTCGCGATCCCGGCGCTCGGCGCCCTGGCCGCCGATCCGCTCGTGTCGCTGGTCGACACCGCCTTCGTCGGGCGGCTCGGGCCCGCGCAGCTCGGCGCCCTCGGGGTGTGCGCGAGCGTGTTCGGGCTCGCCTTCTTCGTGTTCAACTTCCTCGCCACGGGGACGACGCCGCTCGTCGCCGACGCGGTGGGCCGGGGGGACCGTTCGGCGGCGAGCCGCGTGACGATGAGCGCGCTCAGCCTGGCGGTCGTGGCCGGCGTCGGCGCGGCGCTGGTGCTCGAGCTGGCCGCCGAGCCGATCCTCTCGCTCATGGGCGCGAGCGGTGAGCTCCGGGCTCCCGCCCTCGCCTACCTCCGCGTGCGCGCGCTCGCGGCGCCGGCCGTGCTCCTGGTCACGGTCGGGCACGGCGTCTTCCGCGGCTACCACGACACGCGCACGCCGCTGTGGGTCACGCTGGGCCTGAACCTCGTCAACCTCGCGCTCGATCCGTTGCTGATCTTCGGGCTCGGCTGGGGCATCGCGGGCGCAGCGTGGGCGACCACCCTCGCGCAGTGGGCCGGCGCGCTCGTCTTCGTCTGGCTCCTGCTCTTCCGGGCGCGGGAGACGCTCGGCATCGAGCGGGCGTGGCCCCGGCTCGCCGACGTCACCCACCTCGCGCGCGTCGGGGGCGCGCTCGCGCTGCGCACGCTCTCGCTCCTGCTCGTCTTCACCTACGCCACCGCGGTCGCGGCGCGGCTCGGCACGCTGGACGTCGCGGCGCACCAGGTCGCGGCGCAGATCTGGCTGTTCCTCTCCCTCGTCGTCGACGCGCTCGCCGTGGCCGGCCAGGCGCTGGTGGGCAGCGCGCTCGGCCGCGGTGACCGCGCCGAGGCCCGCCACGTCGCGAACATGCTGCTGCGCTGGGGCCTCGGCCTCGGGCTCGCGCTCGCCGCCCTCTTCGCCCTGCTCGCCCACCCGCTCCCGCGCCTGTTCACGGACGAAGCCGACGTCATCGCGCGGGTCGCGGACGTGTACGTCTTCGTCGTCGTCAGCCAGCCCATCGGCGCGCTCGTCTTCGTCTGGGACGGCCTGTTCCAGGGCGCGCAGGACTTCCGCTTCCTCGCGGTGCAGATGATCGTCAGCGCGCTCACGGCCTGCGGCATCCTCGCCCTCGTGCTCCCGATGGGCTGGGGCCTGGACGGCGTCTGGTGGGCGATGCTCGCGCTGCTGGTGGCCCGCGCGCTGACGCTGGGCTGGCGCTACTGGCTCGGCGGCGGGCCGCTCCGCGCGTGAGGGATCACGTCCGGGTGGCGCTGCGGGATGAGGCGGGCTCGACCACCTCGACGCGGCGGAGCTCCACGAAGAACGCCGCCCCGCCGTCGGACGCCTCCTCGACGCCGATGCGCCCGTTCATGCGCTCGACGAGCTCGCGCGCGATGTGGAGCCCGAGCCCGGTGCCCACGCCGTGTCGCTTGGCGACCGCCTGCTCGAATGGTCGAAATATGCGTTGACGATCACGCGGCGCGACGCCCTCGCCTTCGTCCTCGACCGCGATGCGGATGGCGCCCTCGGCGTTTCGCGCCACCAGGGTCACGCGACCGCCTTCGGGCGAGTGCTGCATCGCGTTCGAGACGAGATTGGAGATCGCCTGGACGAGCCGCTCCGGGTCCGCCAGCACCAGACCGGTCGCCTCCACCCGCGTGACCAGGCGCAGGCCCCGCGCCTCCGCCGCCGCCCGATGGAGCTGCTCGAGACGCGCCACCACCTCGTCGACCTGCACCTCCCGCAGCTCCAGTGAGAACTGCCCCTCGGCGATCTTGCGCACGTCGAGCAGGTCGTCGATCAGGCTGCGGAGCCGCGTCGCGTTCCGGAGGCCGAGCTCGAGCAGCTCCGCGGTCTTGCCCTCGACGCGCCCACCGATGCCGCCGCTCAGGAGCTTGAGCGAGCCCTCGATGGAGGTGAGCGGCGTGCGCAGCTCGTGGCTGACCGCGGCGACGAACTCGTCGCGCAGGCGCTCCGCGGCGCGCATCTCCGTCACGTCGCGGATCAGCGCGACGACCTCGCCCTGGAGCGGCAGGGTGCGCACCTCGACGTCGCGCATCCCGCCCTCGCGGTGCGGCCAGCGGTGCTCGCGCGCGATGAGCGCCCCCTCGAGCGACTCGGTCATCTGTCGGCGGACCGCCTGCGCCGCGTCCTCCGGGAGGAACGCGTCGAGGGGCTGACCCACCGCATCCGCGGGGAGATGGAGCGGGGTCAGGTCGGTGTCGCGATAGTCGAGCACCACCCCGCCGGCGTCGATCCGCACGAGCGCGTCGGGGATCCCCTCGAGCAGGATGCGCAGGCGCGTCTCGCGCCGGTGCTTCTCGGCCGCCGAGACCCGCCGCGCGCGCTCGTAGAGGTCGCCGAGCGCGGTGGCGAACGCGAGGGCCCCGAGGATCGCCGGGCCTCGCAAGAGGAGCTGCGCCCCGGGGGGCACGGAGAGGACGTCGAGCGCGTGCGCGCCCACGAGCGCGATCGCGCCGCCGCCCGCGAGCGCGGCCACGCCGAGCGCGACCCTCCGGCGGCAGAGGAGCACCGCGACGAGGGGCACGAATGGCAGCCATAGCGCGCCGTCCGACCACAGTCCACCGTCGAGCCACGCCATCCCGGTCAAGGTCAGCAGCGCGACGGCGCTGACCGACAGGCCGGCGCTCCTCCCGGCCGCCCGGCCCCGATGGAGCCACCCGAT
>SHBB01000667.1 GCA_004213565.1 Sandaracinaceae bacterium | reverse complement strand
ACGCCGCGAGGATGCAGATCGCGAACGCGAGTTGCCGCATCAGACTCCCCCCCGAGGCTCCCCCGCCTCGAGGATCCATCTATCACAGGCGCCGCGCGTCCAGCAACGGTGTGAGGGGATCACCCGTGATGTATTGCCACCGGGATCGGCCCGTGGTTTCTTGTCCGCATGAGCGTCGAGGAGCGAATTCAGCGGTTGGTCGAAGAACACGACGTCGTGCTGTTCATGAAGGGCACGCGGCGCGCGCCGCAGTGCGGCTTCTCGGCCCGCGTGTGCGACATCCTGGACGAGTTCCTCGATGACTACGCGACCATCGACGTGCTCGCGGACCCGACCATGCGGGAGGGCGTGAAGTCCTTCAGCAACTGGCCGACCATCCCGCAGCTCTACGTGCACAGCAAGTTCATCGGCGGCTCCGACATCGTGCACGAGATGACCAAGAGCGGCGAGCTCGCGGAGGTGCTCGGCACCAAGCGCATCGAGCTGTCGACGCCGGAGATCTCGATGTCGAAGTCCGCGGAGAACGCGTTCCTGCGCTTCTGGGACGCCGAGGGCGACACCGAGGAGCCGGTCGTCCGGCTCACCATCGGCTCGAACTGGGAGCCGCTGCTCGACCTCGACCAGCAGCGCGAGGGCGACGTCGTGCTCGACATGGGCGAGCTGGATCTCGTCATGACCCGCAGCACGGCCAAGCGCGCCAACGGCGTGTCGATCGACTTCGTCGAGAAGGGCGGCTCGGCCGGCTTCAAGGTCGACAACCCCAACGTGCCCCCGATGGTCAACCAGCTCACGGTGGGCGAGCTCGAGACGTGGATCGAGAGCGGCAAGCCGCACCTGCTGCTCGACTGCCGGACGGTCGAGGAGCGCGCCACGGCGAAGATCGAGCCGTCGGTGATGCTCGACGAAGACATGCGCGGCAAGATCGCCGACCTCGACAAGAAGCAGACCATCGTCACCTACTGCCACCACGGCATGCGCAGCCAGCAGGCGGCGTCGCATCTGCTGTCGATGGGCTTCGAGGACGTGCACAACCTCCAGGGCGGCATCGACGCCTGGTCGCTCCACGTGGATCCCGAGGTCCCGCGCTACTAGCGGGCCGCTCGAGATGAGCGTGTTCCTCCAGTCGGGGGTGCCCGGCGGCTACGGCGTCGCGCTCCTGCAGACGCTCCTCGCGCTCGCCGCGGTGTGCATCCTCGCCTGGGTGGTCCTGAAGTGGAGCAGCCGGCGCGGGCTCGGTCTGTCCGGGCGGCGCGTGAAGATCATCGAGCGCGTGCCGCTCGACGGGCGCCGCTCGCTCTATCTCATCGAGGTCGCGGGCCGCGTGCTCCTCGTGGGGGCGGGGGACCAGGGCGCGCCGAGCGTGCTCGCGGAGATCGACCCGGAGGAGCTGCCGGAGCTGCCCGAGCCCCAGCCGCTGTCGGACCTGGTCGCGAAGCTCAAGCGGAAGTGAGCGCGGGCTCGGCGCGCGGCGCCGCGGCGACGGCGGGCTGAGCCAGCGCGCTCGCCCCGAGCAGCACCACGGCCAGCCAGAGCAGGTCCGCCATCAGCAGGTGCACCAGCTGCATCCACACCGGCGCGAGGAGCGCGAGGTTGAGGAACCCGCCCGCGATCTGCGCCAGGAACAGGCCCACCACGAAGAGCGCGAGCCGCCTGGTCTCGGGGCTCGGGCGCCGGAGCGCCACGACGACCGCGGTCGTCACGATGAAGAGCCCGCTGAGCGCGGCCGCGATGGGGTGCCAGATCCGGAGCCGCACCAGGAAGTGCGCGGTGGCCGAGAAGTCCTCCGCGATGCCCTCCGTGAGGCTGCCCGCCGGGAAGAGCGTGTCGCCGAGCGCGGTCACGGCCCCCGTGACGCCGACCAGCAAGATGGCGACGAGCGCGGCGCCGATCGCGAGCGGGACCGCGCCCTGCCCGGCGAGCCGCGGCCGTTTCGCGTCCTCGGGGCTGAGCCAGGCGGTGAGCCCGAGCGCGCCGACGAGCAGGAAGGTGTTCACGAGGTGCGCGCCCATCCAGTAGACGCGAGCCACCGAGGCGTCGTCCGCCACGTGCTCGAGCAGCACGATGCCGGCCCCGATGGCCGCCTCGAGCAGGATGAACACGAGCGACGCCACCGCGGCCGGGCGCATGGGGTGGCCCTTCGGTCGCCGCCGGAAGGCGAGCACCGTCATGACGAGCACCGCGATGAGCGCGAGGCCGCTGGTGAGGCGGTGCGTCAGCTCGATCATCGTCTCGACGCTCGCGGCGCGCGGCACGACCTCGCCGTTGCAGGTCGGCCAGTGCGAGCCGCACCCCGCGCCCGAGCCCGTCGCGCGCACGAAGGCGCCCCAGAGGATCACCCCCAGGTTCAGGACCAGCGTTCCCCACGCGAAGCGGCGCAGCATCGTAGCCGGGGGGTAGTGTCCCCGAGGCCGGGATTCAAGGCGCGCCATCCCGTGCTACTAACCGTCGATGCCGGCACGCGCGCTGCTGTTCTCGGCGCCGGTCGCGGCGGTGGCGCTCGCGCTGCTCGAGCTGACGCGCCTGCCCGCGGAGGCGGCGCCGCCCGCGCGGCTGCTCGCGTCGCTCGGCTACCTGGTGCGGAGCGCCGCCTCGAGCTTCCTCGTGCCCGCGCTGGTGCTCGGGCTGACCGCGCTCGCGCTCGTCTCCCTGAAGGATCGGGCGAGGCTTGCCGCCCTCATCGGCCTCGGCGTGGCCCAGAGCGCGCTCGCCCGGGAGGTGCTCATCGAGTACCCGCCCTTCGCGCACAGCCTCCTCGCGACCGCGGGCTTCGTGCTCGCCGCGCTCGCGCTCGCCGGCCTGCACGCGTGGCTGGGCACCCCTCGGCTCGCGCGGCACCGACGCGCGGCGCTCGGCGTGGGGCTCGCGCTCGCCGTGGCCTGTCTGGCCGTCGCGCGCGCCCACTACGTCGTCTACGTCGGGCAGTACCCGACCCTCCACCTCTGCGTCCTTCAGCTCTGCTTCGTCGGGCTGACGCTCGGGCTCGCGCTCGCCATCTCTGCCCGCGAGGCGCGGGTGGGCCGCCGTGGTCGGGCGGCGCTGGTCGCGGCCGCGGCGTGCCTCGCGGTGCTGGCCGTGCTCGAGCTCCCCTCGAGCGCGTGGGCCCGGCCGGTCGCCATCGCCTACACGGAGCTCGGGCGCGCGCACGGGGTGGCGCAGGCCCTCGACCGTGACCGCGACCACCTGCTCCCGTCCGCGCTGCCCTCCCACGAGCGCGCGCTGGCCCCGGACGACGACGGCCGCGCCCGCTTCGAGCGGCACAGCGGGCTGCCCGAGGCGACGTTCGCGCTCTCCGACTTCGATGTGCTCCTCGTGCTCGTCGACGCGACCCGGTTCGACCGGACCTCTCTCGCGCGGCCGGACGGCCCGACCCCCGCGCTCGCGCGGCTCGCCCAGGGCGCGCAGACCTTCACGCGCGCCTACGCCCCGTCGAACGGCACCTTCCCGTCGGTCGCGGCCATGCTCGCGATGGCGCCCGTGTCGTTCGCGGAGCTCGACGTCGAGCCGCGCTTCTGGCGAGGGCGGCTGCGCGAGGGGCGCGAGACCGCGGCGGAGGCGATGCGCGCGGCGGGCCGCCGCACCTTCTGGGTGGGGCATGACCACGAGGGCTGCTTCTCGCGGAACATCGCGGGGCTGGACCAGGGCTTCGAGACGGTGCAGCTCGTGCCGGAGGAGCGCGGGGAGCCGGCGCACGCGGATGTGGACGCGCGCATCGCCGACCTCGCGATCGCGGCCCTCCCGGACGCGCGCCACTTCGGGCTCGTGTTCTTCGTCAGCCCCCACGACGACTACCGCGCCCGCGACGCCGGCCTCGAGGCGGCGGACGACGAGGCCCGGTACGACGCGGAGCTGGCCTACTTCGACGCCCAGCTCGCGCGCCTGCTGGCCGCGGTGGATCTGGACGAGACCGTCGTCATCGTGGCCGGCGATCACGGCGAGGCCTTCGGCGAGCGCGGCCACCGCCACCACCTCTCCTCGGTGCACGCCGAGCAGGTTCACGTGCCGCTGGTGGTCCACGTCCCGGGCATGCGGCCTGCGGTGCACGAGGCGCCCACGTCGACGGCCTACGTGCTGCCGTGGCTCTTGCTCCGAGGGGAGCCAGAGGAGCGCGCCGCGGCCGAGCGCGTGCTTCGCGAGGACATCGGCCCCATGCTCCGCGCGACCGACGGCGCGGTGGTCAGCGAGATGATCGGGCAGCGCCGACAAGAGGCGGCCCTCGCCTGGCCGGACCGCACGGTCATCTACGACGTTTTCGCCGACCTGGTCCGGGTCTACGACCCTCTTCAGGACCCCATGCAGCGCCATGATCTTCGCGAGGCGAGGCCCGCGCTCTACGACGCGGCGGTCCCGCTCGCGCGCGCCTATCGCCGCGTTCGCTTCGACGGCCGCCGTTTCCGCTTCATCGAGGCCACGCCATGAAGACCATCATCCGCTACTTCTTCCAGGGTCTGCTCGTCTGTGTCCCGCTCGGCGGCACCATCGCGCTCGTCGTCTGGATCCTCTCCGGCATCGATCGGCTCTATCCGCTGCCGATCCCCGGGCTCGGCCTCGCGATCACCCTCGTGGCGATCACGCTCGTCGGCGCCCTGACGCACAACGTCATGGGGCGACGCGTGATCAAGATGGTCGAGGCGGGCATGCGCGGGCTGCCCGTCGTCAACATCATCTACACGTCGATCAAGGACCTGCTCGGCGCGTTCGTGGGCGACAAGCGATCGTTCGACAAGCCGGTGATGGTTCGCGTGCAGCCCGACCTCAGGGTCTTCGGCTTCGTCACCTGCGACCGCTTCGACGACATCCGCCTCGCGGGTCACGTCGCGGTGTACCTGCCTCAGTCGTACAACTTCGCCGGCAACCTGATCATCGTAAAGAAGGAGATGGTCGAGCCGGTCGACGCCGACAGCGCGCAGTTCATGGCCTTCATCGTCTCGGGCGGCGTCGCCCAGATGAACGCGGCGCGCACGCAGGTGGACAGCCAGGCCGGCCTCCCGCTCCTGAAGCGCAAGTCCAAGCGGACGAAATAGCCGGGGCGCATCCCCCGTAGGGACGGTTCGAGGCGGCGGGGTGCTGCCTCCGGCGAGCCACGAAGGCTCGCCGTTCCACCCGATGAGAGCCGCCCCCGCGATGGGCGGCGGGGGAGTGCTGCGTGAAGAAGCTCTGGTCTCTGGTCTGTGTCTCCGTCTGTCTCCTCCTGCCGGCCGTCGCGCTCGCCGATGGCCCCCGCGACCGCGTGGTCTTCGGGCAGGACGTGCACGTCGCGGCCGGTGAGGTGGTGAACGACGCGGTCGCCTTCGGGGGCGACGTGGTCGTCGAGGGCGAGGTGCGCGGCGACGCGGTCTCGTTCGGGGGCGGCGTGGAGCTGCGCGAGGGCGCCACCGTGCGCGGCGACACCGTCGTCTTCGGCGGCGACGTGCGCGGCTCGGAGCGCGCGTCCGGCGAGCAGGTGGTCTTCGGCGGCGACGCGTCGGCGAGCGCGGAGTCGGGGTTCTGGAGCTGGGTGGAGGACACGGTGCGATCGCTCGTGGCGCACGTGCTGCTGTTCCTGCTCGGCCTGCTGCTCCTGGGGGCGGGCCGCGAGCGGCTCCGTGCGATGCAGGCGACGATGGTGCGCGACGGCCTCAAGACCGCGGGCACCGGGCTGCTCGCCTACGTCATCGCG
>SHBB01000666.1 GCA_004213565.1 Sandaracinaceae bacterium | reverse complement strand
CGCGCGATCAACACGGAGCTCCAGGGCCGCTGTGTCACGGAGGGCTTCGACTCGCGCTGCCGCGAGATCGAGGCCGAAGGGCAGGCGCTCGCCGACGACCAGCAGACCCAGAACGTCATCCGCGGCGTCACCATCGCGACGACCGTGGTGGGCGGGCTGGTCGGAGGGCTCGGGCTGGTGCTCTGGCTCACCGCGCCGAGCGAAGACGACGTCGACGCCGCCGCGCGGGCCCGCGCCCGGTTGACGATCCGCCCCGGGCAGATCGCGCTCGAGGGCGCCTTCTGACGCCCTACTCTTCGTTCTCGTCGTAGAGGTAGAGCGTCACGCCGGCGAAGGGGGTCACCGCGACGAAGCCCTCCGCGAACCAGTCACCGGGCGTGACCGAGTAGTCGACCGCGCAGCCGAACTCGAGCCCGAAGAAGGGCGTCAGCTCGATCTGGGCCCCGATCGCGCCGCCGAGCGGGAGCGTCAGCTCGCCGTCGGTCTCGCCGCCGCCGACCGTCCACTCGAAATTGTAGAAACGCAACCCGGCCTGCACCTGGATGAAGGGCACGAAGGCGGTCGCGTTGAAGATCATGTACCGGGCGCCGAGGCCGACGTCGAAGCGCAGGAGCACCGCGCTCCGATCGTCCATGCCGAGGGTGTCGACCCCGTTGGCGGCCAGCCCGCCGATGGCCTCGAGGGTGAACCCCATCGGGAACTCCCAGCCGATCCGGCCCTGCACGCCGATGCCGCCCCCGGCCCCGAGGATCTCAGACCCTCCGACGCCCCGGCGGATGTCGGTCACGTAGATCGGCGAGACCAGGTGCGCTCCGTACTGGATGCCGCGGCCCTGCCCCTGCACGTAGCCGCGCTCGACCACCTGCTCCTCGGCCTGGCTCTCCTCGACGACATAGACCTGCGCGTCGGCGCGCGGCGCGAAGGCCAAAGAGACGAGCCCAAGGCACGAGAGCCCCAGGGCGATGGTGATCAGACGGCGCATATCGAGACCTCGCTGACAGCTCCTACGCGGACAGCCGGCGGAGCTTCCTCGGCCCGTTGTGGATCGGTCGGCCGCGTGACGCCACCGCCGCGTCACTCCTCTTCGATCGCGAAGCGGAGCTGGCGCGGCTCGCCGTCGCGCAGGATCTCCACCGTGAGCTCGCTGGCCACGTGCAGACCGTTCCAGACCGAGAGGGCCTGCTCGGGCCGCTCGACCGGCATGCCGTTGACGCTCACGAGCGTGTCCCCCTCGCGGAGATCGACGCCGCTCATCCAGGGGGCGCGCAGCGCGCGGAGGCGAAACCCGACGAAGCGCCCCTCCTCGAGGTGCGGCTCCGTCTCGACCTGCTGGAGGAAGCGTCCCGGGCCCCCGGCGAGCACCTCGTCGAGCTCCGCGCGGGCGATCGCGCCCTCGCGCGCCGGGGGCGCGGCGGGCGGCAGCGTGCCAGGATCCACCTCGGCGACGGGCTCCTCGACCGCGACCGAGCGCGAGGGCCCGCCGCACGCGAAGGCCAGCGAGGTGACACAGACGAGGAGCAGTCGAGGCTGGGGCATCGCCCTGATCTCCTACGTACGTGGGCGCCGCGCGTCCAGTTTGTGGCTCGCGCTGGCGCTCCTGGCCGCGTGCGGATGCCCCGACGACGAGCTCCCCCTCGCGGTGATCGGCGTCGCCTCGAGCCTCGAGGTCTGCGCCGAGGTCGCGGACACCGAGGAGGAGCGGCGCCAGGGTCTGATGGGCCACGCGCCGCTCGGTCCGGGTGAGGGCATGTACTTCGACTTCCCGGTGGAGCAGGAGATCTGCTTCTACAACGCGGGCGTCGACTTCTCGATCGACATCCTCTTCGCCGACACCGACGGCACCGTGGTCGCGATCGAGCGGCGCGTGCCGGCCGGAGACACCACCCTCCGCTGCCACGGCGCGACCAAGCAGGCGCTCGAGGTCGCGGCGGGCGCCCTGGACGACCACGCGATCGGCGACGCCCTGCGCGTCAGATGAGCGACTCGACCTCTTCGAGCAGCGGCTCGAGCCCCGCGATCGGCTCGGAGAACGCCACCGCGACCCGGTGCGGGAAGAGCCCATCCGGATCCTCGTTGGGCTCGATGCGCACGACCTCACCGGTCACGTTTCGCTTCGTCCCATCCGGGAAGTGGAGGGCGACCTCGACGCGGGAGCCGACCTCGCGGGTGACGGGGCTGACGATGCGGATGCCCCCCTCGCTCACGTCGTCGCTCACGCCGAGCGTGACCTCCCCGCTGTCGCCCGAAACTTGAACCGGCACCCAGACGGCGTGCCGCTCCGCGCTGCGTTTCTGCATCCTCCGAGGATATCCGGTCTCTCAGCGCAACACGAGCCACGTGCCGATCGCCGAGAGCACGCTGAGGGCCAGGATGGCGACCCCGACGAGCAGCCAGCGCAGCGACCGCTCGAGGCGCGCCGGAGCGCTCGGGCGCGCCACGGGGTCGGGCGGCGCGAGGGCGTCCACCGGCCGCCGCGCCTCCCTCGGCGTCGACGCCGTGGTCAGCGTCCCGGTCTCATCCGAGAGCTGCGGCCCCTCGCGCGCCTGGAGCGCGGCGAGGATGCGCACGATGGTCGGCGTGCGGACCTCGGTCGCCTCCTCGTCCTCCTCCTCGAGCGCGGGCTGGCGCCGCGCCGGGACTCGCTCGAGCTGCAGGGAGCTGGGCGTCCCCGGGCGCGTGTGCTCGACCGTCGCGGGGATCTCCTCCTCGCCGCTCAGCCCGGTCACGTCGAGATCGCTCACCTCGTCCAGGGCGTCGATCTGGAACGCCGCCAGCTCGTAGCGCTGGGTCATCGTCGCCATGCGACCGTCGAGCATCGGGAACGTGGGCGCCTCCTCGCGCCGCCGCTCGCGGAGCAGCTCGCGCGCGCGCTCCTGCTCCGCCGCGAGCACCTGCGAGACCTCCTCCGGGAACTTGCCGCGCACGTCCTCGAGCTGATCCCCGAGGATGCTGACCAGCAGGTCGGCGAGGTGCACGCTGTCGATCGCGGCGGCGCGCGGGAAGGCGCGGACGAGATCGCGGCGGAAGTCCTTGGCGTCCGCGTGTCGGTCCTCCGGGTCGGGCGACAGCGCGCGCATCACCACCGCGTCGAGGGCCGGCGGCACGTCGGAGGCGTAGCGCGCGGGCGGCGAGATGTTCGGCTCGCGCACCTCCTGGAGGATGTCGAAGACCTTCTGCCCCTGGAACGGCCGACGCATCGTCAGCATCTCCCAGAGCACCAGCCCGAGGGAGTACACGTCGCTGCGCCGATCGAGATCTCGCAGGCCAGCCTGCTCGGGCGACATGTAGCGGATCTTGCCCTTCAGCGTCGCGACCTGGCTGAGGTCGCTGGCGGCCGGATTCTTCGCCACGCCGAAGTCGATCAGCTTCACGTGGCCCTTGTGTGACAGCAAGATGTTCTGCGGGCTCACGTCCCGGTGCACGAGCCCGATGAGCGCGCCGGACGCGTCCGTGACCTCGTGCGCCGCGTGCAGCCCCTCGGCGATCCGCGCGGCGATGGCCACGGCGACCTCGGGCGCCAGGCGCCGCTTCTTCTCCGAGAGCGCGTTGAGCAGCTGCGCGAGCGAGCCGCCGTGGATGTACTCCATGACGAGGAAGTACGTGCCGGAGACCTCCCCGAGGTCCTCCACGTGCACCACGTTCGGGTGCGCGATGCGCGCCGTCACGCGCGCCTCCTGGACGAACATGGCGACCGAGCGCGCGTCCTCCGCGATGTCCGGGTGGATGACCTTCACCGCGACGAGCCGCCGGAACCCCGCGGCCCCGTTGCGGTGCGCGAGGTACAGGTTCGCCATACCTCCACGCTTGAGGTGCGCGATCACCTCATACGCACCCGCGGGACTACCGGAGACCTCGAGCACCGTCGTCGCTCAGTCGGGGAGACCCAGGTCGGCGGGGAGCCGGACGCCGACGAGCAATACGGTCACGTTGTCCTTGCCGCCCCGCTCGTTCGCGAGATCGACGAGCTTCTGCACCGCGAGGTCCATGTTCTTCGGGTTCTCGTTCACCACCCGGAGGATCTCCTCGTCGTCCGGGATCATCTTGGTCAGCCCATCCGAGCAGAGCAGGTAGAGATCCCCCGGCTCGGGCTTGCCGACGATGACGTCGATGGTGACCTCCGGCTTGATGCCGAGCGCGCGGCTGAGGTACGCGGCGTGGGGTCCCGTCAGGCCGAGGTTGCCCAGCGTGTGATCGGTGGTGAGCTGCTGGATCTCGCCGCCGCGGATGCGATAGCAGCGGCTGTCTCCGACGTGCGCGAGGTAGAGCCGCTCCTTGCGGAGCGCGAACCGCGTGGCGACGAGCGTGGTCCCCATGCCCTCGAGGTGCGGCTGACGGAGCGCCTCGCGGAAGATGGCGATGTTCGCCATCTGCACCGCCTGGGCGAGCTCCATCGCGCGCCGCGGAAGGTCGCCGCGCACCTTGCCCTCGAAGCTCGACTCGCGGAACGCCTGCGCGATCGTCTCCACCGCGGTCTCGCTCGCGACGTCTCCGCCCGCGTAGCCCCCCATGCCGTCCGCGACCGCGTAGACGCCGTGGCCATCCAACCGAAGGAAGCGATCTTCGTTGCGCTTCCGCTTCTGCCCGCGGTCGGTCTGCCCGGCCGCGCTCACGAGGATGACCGCGCTCGTGCGCGTGGGCTCGTCCTCGTCCGCGCCGTCGTCGGCCACGAGCTGGATCGCCTTGGCGACGGGATCGATCTCCTCCGACTCGTCGTCGAAGATCACGTCGGGGAAGTCGGACGGATCGAGCTGGAGGCGCACGATCGTCACCTCCTCCGCGTCGCCCTCCTGCGCCTCCAGCGGCTCGATCGGCTTCGGCGACGTGGGGCGCTTCGGAGGCTTCTTCTTCGCGTCCGGCTCGGGCTGGGCCGGATCGCCGCCGGTCCGCGCGAGCAGCACCAGCGAGCCGACGAGCACCACGGCCGCGGCGCCCGCGATGAGGTACAGGTTCATCTCACTCATGGTTCACTCGTCCCCGGCGAGGCTGCGCTCGTACACGAGCCCCTCGTAGGGCTCGAAGGGGACCCCGATGGTCCCACCGACCGCGATCAGTCGGTCGCCCACCCCGAAGATGGAGTGGAACGGCCGCTCGTCGATCACCGGCGCCTCCTCGTACTCGAAGCTCGGCACTCGCACCTTCAAGATCCGCCCCCGGGTGCCGGCCACGTGCGCGACGCCGGGGGTGCGCATCCACACCCCGTTCAGCCCCGGGATGGGGCCCAGGATCTCGGTCGTCCAGGTCTCCCCATCCCAGAACGAGACGCTGCCGTTGCTCCGGCCCCCGACGATCACGATGTGATCCGGGCCCGTGCCCCAGAGGGAGACGAGATCGTTCGAGGCGCCCACGAAGAGCTCCGTCCAGGTCGCGCCGTCCCAGTGCAGCACGAGCCCGAGGTGCCCGACCGCGTAGACGTCGTCGGCCCCGGTGCCCCACACCTTGAACAGGCCGCGCGAGTCGCGCTCGAGCGGCGGCAGCTCGACCTGCGTCCACGCGCTCCCGTCCCAGTGCACGATGACCGCCTCCGACTCGGCGAAGCCCGAGCCGCCGACGGCCCAGAGATCGTCGGGGGACGCGCCCCACACGCCCCAGAGGTCTTCGGTCGTCGGCGTCTCCTGCACGGTGAAGGACGCGCCATCCCACCGGAGCGCCGTTCCCCCGTTGGCC
>SHBB01000665.1 GCA_004213565.1 Sandaracinaceae bacterium | reverse complement strand
CTGTCGGCCAACCCGCTCTACGTGTCGGCGAGCAACCTGCGGCTGACCTCGAACTCGCCCTCGCGCTTCGCCGGGAACGCGGGGCAAGACCTCGGCCCGCTGCCCTACGTGGCCGACGCGACGGTGGGGCTGATCGGCTACCTCTGGAGCAACCTCACGCTCACCGCGGCGGGCAGCCCCTACGTGATCCGGGGTGACCTGACGGTGCCGGCGGGCAGCACGCTCACCATCGAGGCGGGCGCGCAGCTGCACTTCGAGACGGGCGACCTGATGGGGTCCAACCGCGACACGTCGCGGAGCGAGATCACCGTCGACGGCACCCTGAACATGCAGGGCACGGCGGCCTCGCCGGTGGTGCTCCGGGCGCGGAGCGGGATCTCGGCCGGCACGTGGTACGGCGTCGTCATCTCGCCGGTGGCGGGCTCGGCGGACATCGACCACGCGGAGCTCCGCCACGCGCGGCGCGCGCTCGAGAGCGGCACGCCGGGCTCGGTCACGCAGGTCGACGACGTGCTGATCGACAGCTGCTCGGACATCGGGCTCTACATCGACGGCGGCTCGGCGAGCTACGACCGGGTGCGCATCTCGGACTGCGTGAACTACGGGGTGTACGTCGCGGACGGGACGCCCACGCTGGACGGCCTCTACGCCGACAATACCCGGTTCGGCGTGTACGTGGCCAACCAGGCGGGGGCGACGATCCAGAACGCGATCGTGCGCGACCAGGGCTCGTACGGCGTGTACGCGTCGATGAGCAGCAGCTCGGACGGAGACGTCACGCTGCTCTCGTCCACGGTCTACAACTCGCGCTACGGCGTGTACCTGAGCGCCTCGAGCGGCACGACGCGCAGCTTGGTGGTGCGGAACTCGATCCTCACCGACAACACGAGCTACGGCGCGTTCCGCTCGGGGAGCTACGGGCGGCTCGAGGTGACCTACACGGACTCCTGGGGCAACGGGAGCAACCTCTCGGGCACGACCGGCAGCGCGGGCAACATCTCGGCGAACCCGCAGTACGTCAACGCCTCCGGCGGCAACCTCCGCGTGATGAGCACGAGCGTGACCATCGACGCGGGCACCGCGTCCGGCGCGCCCGCCTACGATCACGACGGCGTGGCGCGTCCGCTCGACGGCAACGGCTTCGGCGGCGCGCAGTACGACATGGGCGCGTACGAGTACGTGCTGATGGCGATGTGCGGCAACGGGCTCATCGAGGCGCCCGAGGTCTGCGACGACGGCGGGCTGAACGGCAGCTACGGCGCGTGCGCGAGCGACTGCTCGGGCTCCGGTCCGCGCTGCGGCGACGGGGTGCGCAACGGCCCCGAGGCCTGCGACGACGGCAACGCCATCGAGACCGACGCCTGCCTGAGCGACTGCTCGGCTGCGAGCTGCGGCGACGGCTTCGTGCAGACGGGCGTCGAGGACTGCGACGACGGCAACATGATCGACACCGACGCCTGCGTGATGTGCAGCGCGGCCATCTGCGGCGACGGCGCGGTGCGTTCGGGCGTCGAGGACTGCGACGACGGGAACATGATCAGCACGGACGCCTGCGTGATGTGCAGCGCGGCGACGTGCGGCGACGGCTACGTGCAGGCGGGCGTCGAGTCCTGCGACGACGGCAACACCAACAACACCGACGCCTGCGTGATGTGCAACGCGGCGACCTGCGGCGACGGCTACGTGCAGGCGGGCGTCGAGGACTGCGACGACGGCAACACGATGGGCGGCGACGCCTGCCCGGCCAACTGCCGCTTCTCGGTCTGCGGCGACGGCGTGGTCGGCGGCAGCGAGCAGTGCGACGACGGCAACATGTCGAACATGGACGCCTGCGTGATGGGCTGCCGCAACGCGACGTGCGGGGACGGCTACCTCTACAGCGGCGTCGAGCAGTGTGACGACGGCAACGCGAGCAACACCGACGCGTGCGTGATGGGCTGCATGACCGCGCGCTGCGGCGACGGCTTCGTGCAGGCCGGCGTGGAGTCCTGCGACGACGGCAACATGATCGACACCGACAGCTGCCCCAACAGCTGCCAGCCCGCGATGTGCGGCAACGGCGTGGTGGAGGGCAGCGAGGCGTGCGACGACGGGAACCGCGTCGACGGCGACGCCTGCACCAACGCCTGTGAGGCGCCCCGCTGTGGCGACGGCATCGTGCAGATGGGCGTCGAGCAGTGCGACGACGGCAACACGGACAACACCGACGGCTGCGTGATGGGCTGCACCACCGCGACCTGCGGCGACGGCTACGTGCGCACCGGCGTGGAGTCCTGCGACGACGGCAACACGGACGACACCGACGGCTGCACCAACAGCTGCGCGCTCCGCACCTGCGGCGACGGCACGGTGCAGGACGGCGAGGCGTGCGACGACGGCAACGCGTCCAACACCGACGAGTGCCTCAACAGCTGCCAGCGCGCGAGCTGCGGCGACGGCTTCCGGCAGGTCGGCGTCGAGGCGTGTGACGACGGCAACGGCTCGGACGCCGACGGCTGCCTGACCACCTGCGTGGAAGCCGCGTGCGGCGACGGCGAGGTGTGGGATGGCATGGAGGAGTGCGACGACGGCAACGGCGCCGACGACGACGCGTGCCTCGCGGACTGCACGATGGCGAGCTGCGGTGACGGCGAGGTGTGGGTCGGCGAGGAGGAGTGCGACGACGCCAACATGGCCGACGACGACGCGTGCCTCACGAGCTGCGTCGAGGCGGTCTGCGGCGACGGATTCGTGCAGACGGGCGTCGAGGACTGCGACGACGGCAACACCGACGACGGCGACGAGTGCCCCGCGGACTGCACGCTGGGCGGCGACGCGGACGGCGGCGTGATCACGGCCGATGGCGGCGTGATCACGGCGGACGCGGGCGTCGACGGCGGGGTCACCCCGATGGACGAGGCCGGCTGCGGCTGCGCGACGCCGGGCAAGGGCGCGGCCAACGGCGCCGGCCTCGGCGTGTTCCTGCTGCTCCTCGGCGTCGCATGGCGCCGCCGGCGGCGCGGCTGAACCTCGACGGGCGCCGCCGTGGCAGAATCGCGGCGTGTCGCCCACTCGAGCTGTGATCACGGCGCTGCTCGCGCTCGGCGCGTGCGCGAGCCCGTCGGCTGGACCGACCCGGCCGGCGGCGACGGCCCCGCAGAAGAGCGAGAAGCCAGCGGTCGACGTGCCCATCGCCGACGCGCGCCCCGTCGATGAGCCAGCTCCGCGCGAGCCGGAGCCCGAGCCTGCCGGCGACGCGCGCGAGGTGCACCCGCTCTACGCCTCGGAGCCTCCCTCGTGCGATCCCCCGCCGAGCTGTCAGCCGCCGCGCGACGGGCGCTGCCGCGCGTTCTTCGGGTACTACTGGCTCGGCGAGCGATGCGGAGGCTTCTCGGGCTGCGGCGGACCCACCGGCGATTGCGGAGCGCGGTTCGCCGAGCTCGAGGAGTGCCAGCGGCGGTACGCGCACTGCGGCGCTCGGCCCCGCGGGACGACGAGCGACTTCGCGCGGGTGACGTTCGAGCTGACCTCGGGCGGGGCGGAGGCCCGCGCCTTCCTCGAGCGAGTCCGCGCGACGGTGCAGAGCAGCTACGGCTCGTCCTGCCACGCGGCGCGAGAGCCGAGGCCGGTCGAGCGTCCGACCACGAGCCTGACGACCCATCCGGACCGGCCCGCCGAGTACGAGCTCCGCGGGGCCGGGCCCGGGGCCGACCATCTCCGCGCCGCGCTCCAGAGCGGCCGGACGACGCGCGTCACCGAGAGCCGCTCCACCTGGCGGATCGAGTGCGTCGAGCCCCCGCCTCCCCCTGCGCCGGTCCTCGTCCATCTCCGCACGTCGGAGCCGGCGTGGATCACGGACATGGATGGCCGCGGCATGGGGCAGAGCCCGGTGAGCGTGTCTCTCTACCCGGGGTCGTTCTGGGTCATGGTCCACCCGGAAGAGGGGATCGCCGAATCCCACGAGATCACCGTCCCGCCGCGCGGCCCGGCCCGGCTCTCGATTCGCGTGGAGGGGGCGTCCGGCCGATAGCCTCCGAAGCATGGCCACGGTGCTACAATCGCGCGGTGTTTGCCGAGATGCGCGCGCTCGCGGCCGCGCTGCTGCTGTTGGGGTGCTCGCTGCCGTTCGACCCGCAGCACCTGCCCGGCTTCGACGCGGGACCGAGCGACGCCGGCCCGCGCGATGATGGCGGCGACGCCGGCCCGGATGATGGCGGCGACGGCGGTGAGATGTGCCCCGAGCCTCCGAGGGTCGCCTCCTGCGCGGGCGAGACCGACGGCGCGCTCTGCACCCGTGACTCGACGCCGGGGCGCTGCCACGAGGGCGAGTGCTGCGTGACCTGCGTCGGCGCCGGCGGATGCCGCGACGAGGTGTCGGTGGTGGCCTGCGGCGCGGGGGGCGAGGCGTGCCAGGCGTGCGGTTTCGAGGGCTGCGTCGACGGCGCCTGCCGGCCCAGCATCGCGGCGACCTGGCTGTCGCTCTCCGTCGACCACAGCTGCATGGTCGGTGACGACGCGCGCGTCCGGTGCTGGGGCCGGGGGACCAGGCCGTCCGACGCCGTGGGCGATCATCGAGGCGGCTCCGCGGTGAACGCCGCCGACGCGAGGGTCGGGCCCGTCATGGGCGATCTGCGCGCGGCTCGTGTCTACGCGGGCTGGTACTCCATCAGCCCCACGCCCGAGATGGCCCACTCGTGCGCGATCGATCTGACGGGCGACGCCTGGTGCTGGGGCAAGAACGACTCGGGTCAGCTCGGGGTGACGCCGAGGGGAACCGGGCTCGTGGCGCCGGGGCGGGTGGAGATCCCGGTGAAGGTGGTCGAGATGGCGCTCGGGAACCGGGTGTCCTTCGCCATCTCCGACGATCGCGAGGCGGTGTGGGCGTGGGGGCATGGCTTCTCCGGGCGGCAGCCGCTCGCGCTCGACCTGGCGTCGCCGCCGCTCTCCGGTCTGGTCGCGGATCGCACGGCGGCTTGCGTCCTCGACGGGCTCGGGACCGTCTGGTGCTGGGGCACGGGTCCGGTCGGGCCGGAGCCCGGCTCGGAGCCGCAGCGCTTGCCCGAGCTGGACTCGGTGGTGTCCGCGGACGTCGGGAGGGACCACGGCTGCGCGCTCACGGAGGCGGGGCAGATCTGGTGCTGGGGAGAGTCGGGGCTGCCCGGGCTGGGACCGCGGCGGATGGAGCGCCCGGCCACGCCCGCGCCGCTCGAGATGCCAGGGGTCTGGCTGGAGGTGTCGCTCGGCGACGCGCACTCGTGCGCCGTCCGAGAGGAGCCGACCTGCCCGACGTCGACGACCGTGCACTGCTGGGGCCCTGGCGATCGAGGGCAGCTCACGGGCGAGGTCGTGCCCGACCGCACCGAGCCGATCGAGGTGCCGCTCGGCGAAGCTCCGCAGCGCTGGCGCCACCTCGACTGCGGAGGCCACCGCTGCTGCGTGCTGGACGAGATGGGTCGGCCGCACTGCTGGGGCGGCGACGATCACGGCGAGCTCTTCTCGGCGGGCGCGACGCGCCGTCCGTTCGTGGTCGGCCTCGATCCCTGAGCCGCCTAGGACTACTTGGTCACATTCACGACGGCCCTCGCTCGTTCAGCGGTTCCGGGCACGTCGCTCCTCCTCGAAGGGGCTGATAGCCCCTCCTTCATCGTCGCGGCGCGCCCGAAACCACTGTCCGTCGCGATCATCCGCCGACATGTGACCAAGTAGTCCTA
>SHBB01000664.1 GCA_004213565.1 Sandaracinaceae bacterium | reverse complement strand
GCGCGCGGTCCGCGCGGTCGGTGCGCTCGCGCCGCAGCTCGGCAGGAAGCAGAGCATCAGTCCGGCGAGCGCGGGCGCGAGCAGACGGTCCATGACCTGGATCCAGGATACGCCCGTTTCGGGGTCGTGCCTCCCCCGCCCCTCGAAGTGACGCGCCCAGCGGTCTGGAGATGTGGTCTAGAATCGCGGCCCCATGAAGAGTCGATGGAACGACGCCGACGCGCCGCGCGATCCCCTCGCCCTGCGCGCCTACACCTCGCAGCTGCTCGGGCGCGAGCCGAGCCTCGTGCTGCACGGCGGCGGCAACACGAGCGTGAAGCTCGAGGTGCCGGACTTCTTCGGCGACCCGACCGAGGTGCTCTACGTCAAGGGCAGCGGCTGGGACCTCGCGTCGATCGAGCCGGCCGGCTTCTCGCCCGTGCGGCTCGACGTGCTGAAGCGCATGGCCGCGCTCGACGCGCTGACCGACGCCGACATGGTGCGCGAGCAGCGCGTGGCGATGCTCGACCCGACGGCGCCGAACCCGTCGGTCGAGGCGATCCTGCACGCGGTGATCCCGTTCCGGTACGTCGACCACACCCACGCCGACGCGGTCGTCACCCTCACCAACACGCCCGACGGCGAGGCGCGCATCCGCGCCCTCTACGGCGACCGGGTGCTCTACATCCCGTACGTGATGCCGGGCTTCGTGCTCGCGCGCGAGGTCTACCGGCTCACGAAGGACGTCGACTGGTCGAAGGTGGAGGGCATGGTGCTCCTGCACCACGGCGTCTTCTCGTTCGCGGACGACGCGCGCGAGAGCTACGAGCGCATGATCCGGCTCGTCGACGAGGCCGAACGCTCGCTCTGTGAGCACGGCGCCATCGACGCGCCCGCGACGGGGGAGGGCGCCCGGCCGGATCCCATCGCGCTCGCCACGCTCCGGAGGCGCGTCAGCGACGTCGCGGGCCGCGCCATGATCGCGCGCTTCGACGGACGCCCGGAGGCGCACGGCTTCGCGAGCCGCCCGGACGCGGCCGACCTCGCGACCCGCGGCCCCGTCACGCCCGACCACGTGATCCGCACCAAGCGCGTGCCGATGATGTTCACCGGAGACGTCGAGGCCGTGGGACGCTACGCGGAGGCCTACCGCGGCTTCTTCGCCCGCCATGACGACGGGGCCTTGACCATGCTCGACCCCGCGCCGCGCTGGGCCGTGTGGAAGGACCGCGGGGTGGTCAGCTTCGGCGCCAGCGCCAAGGCCGCCGACCAGGTGAAGGACATCGCCGCCCACACCGCCAGGTGCTTCCAGTGGGGCGAGGCGCTCGGCGGCTGGACGCCGCTCGGAGAGAAGGACCTCTTCGAGATGGAGTACTGGGAGCTCGAGCAGGCCAAGCTGAAGAAGGGCGGCGCGACGCCTCCCCTGGCCGGGCAGATCGCGCTCGTCGCGGGCGGCGCCACCGGCATCGGCAAAGCCACCGCAGACGCGCTCCGACAGCAAGGCGCGGCGGTGTGCGTGCTCGACGTGCGGCCGGAGGTGGAGGCCTTCGCCGGTAAGGACGCGCTCGGGATCGTGTGCGACCTGACCGATCGCGCGCAGGTCGACGCCGCGGTGACGCGCTGCGTGGAGACCTTCGGCGGGCTCGACATCGTCATCAGCAACGCGGGCACCTTCCCGCCGAGCCAGCCCATCGCGGAGCTCGACGAGGAGACCTGGACCCGCACCCTCGATGTCAACGTCAGTGGCCATCTTCGGGTGCTGCGCGCGGCGGCGCCCTACCTCGAGCGCGGCGTCTCCCCGTCGGTGCTGGTCGTGGCGTCGAAGAACGTGCCGGCCCCCGGGCCCGGCGCGGCCGCGTACTCCGCGAGCAAGGCCGCGCTCACCCAGCTCGCGCGCGTCGCGGCGCTCGAGATGGGCCCCAAGGGGGTGCGCGTGAACATGCTCCACCCGGACAAGATCTTCGACACCGAGCTCTGGACCGAAGAGAAGATCCGCCTGCGCGCCGCCCACTACGGGCTGAGCGTCGAGGCGTACAAGCGCAGCAACCTGCTCGGCCTCGAGGTCGTCTCCGCCGACGTGGCGAAGATCGCGTGCGCGCTCGTGAGCGAGACCTTCCGCGCGACCACCGGGGCGCAGATCGCGGTCGACGGCGGCAACGACCGGGTCATTTGACGTATCACCCGGATCAGCCCCCGGCCTTGGACGATGATCTGGGCGTCGTGACCCGGTAGCCTGGTCCTCCGACCTCGGTCGGGCACTTGGCTTCGATGAGCTTGCAGGGCGAACGGCGACCAGAGCGTGGCCGTGAGGGAGGCGAGCATGGGCCAACTGGGGATGGTCGAAGAGGCGGGGCCGCGAGCCGCGACGACGCAGAGGTCGCGGGTAGGCCCGGGGCCGGCGAAGGTCGGGCTGCGCGCGACCGCGACGTTGCTGCAGAAGGGCGACATCGTCGGGCGCTACACGGTGCAGAACCTGTCGGCGGGGGGCGCGCTGCTGACCGGCGCGAAGGACGTGATCAAGGCGTCGCCGTGCCGGCTGCTGCTCCAGCTGCCGAGCGGCGAGTCGCTCACCGTCGGAGCCCACGTGCGTCGGCGCGCGGTGGCGGGCGACGTCGTCGCGCTCGCGGTGGGGTTCCGGCACCTGTCGCCGCAGAGCGAGGACCGCATCCAGGACGCGGTGCTCCAGCTGCTCGACGAGAGCTACCGGCGGCGTCACCCCGCGGTGCTCGTGGTCGACGCCTCCGAGGCGGTGCGGCTCAGCGTGGCCAGCCAGCTCCACGCGCTCGGCTGTCGCGTGGTCCCGTGCGAGGCCCCGCTGAGCGCCATGCGCGTGCTCGAGGATCCGAACGAGCACGTCACGGCCATCGTCGTCCGCGACGCGCCCGGCGCGAGCCCCGGGCCGGAGCTGCTCGACTGGGTCGCCGAGACCTACGACCGCGTGCGCCCCATCCTCCTCGTCGAGGACCGGAGCAGCGACCCGTCCGTCGGCCACCTCGGCGTCCAGCGCTGCCTCCCGGAGCACCTCTCCGCCATCCTCTCCTGAGCTGCCCTGATCCAAGCTCCTGTGATCTAAGCTCCCGGGGTGCCGGCGAAGCGCATCCTGCGGGCGATGTTCGTCGAGGCCGCCACCGCGGCCGGCGCGGAGCTCCCGGCCGACCTGCGGGGCCTCGCCCTCGCGCGCGTCCGCGGCACGCTCCTCTTCCTCGCCGCCTTCTTCGCCCTGACCATCCCGCTCCGCTGGCTCACCTGGGGCAAGGCGGGCGGCCGCGCGCTCGCGGTCGTGACCGTGGTCAGCGCGACTGTCAGCGTGCTCAGCCTCGTGACGTGGGCGCTGCTCCGCTTCGCGAAGCTCCCGGCGAAGTCCGCGCTCGCGGCGGGGCTCGTCTACGAGGTGTGGGTCTGCTTCGCGCTCGCGATGGTCGAGCAGGTCCTCGTGGGGCAGTCCCCGATGCCCTTCCGCCTCTCGCTCGTCGCGATCTTCCTGCTCGTCTTCCCGCTCGTGATCCCGAGCCCGCCGCGCTGGCGCCTGATCACCACCGCCACCTGCGCCGCCACCGCCCCCTTCGCGATCGCGCTGGCCCAGCTGCTGTCGGGGGCCGTGCACCCGCGGGAGCTCGTCCTGGCGAGCGTGCCCACCGTCGTCGTCGGCGTGCTCGCGATGTGGCTCGGCCAGGTCGTGCATCGGCTGCGTGTGGCCGCGTCGCAGGGAGAGGCGCTCGGCCAGTACGAGCTGGTGAAGCGCATCGGCGAGGGCGGCATGGGCGAGGTGTGGGAGGCCCGACACGCCCAGCTGCTCCGGCCGGCCGCGGTGAAGCTCATCCGCGCGGAGACCGCCGGCGCGTACGGCGACGCGGCCCGGGCGCGCTTCCGTCGCGAGGCCCAGGCGACCAGCGCGCTCCGCTCGCCCCACACGGTCGAGCTCTACGACTTCGGCGTGACGGACGATGGCACGTTGTATTACGCGATGGAGCTCCTCGACGGCCTCGATCTGGAGACCCTCGTCAAGCGCTTTGGCCCCATGCACCCGGGGCGCGTGCTCCATGTCCTCGAGGGCGTGGCGCGCTCCCTCGCCGAGGCCCACGACCTCGGCCTGGTGCACCGCGACATCAAGCCGGCCAACCTCTACCTCTGCCGCGTCGGCATCGAGCTGGACTTCGTCAAGCTGCTCGACTTCGGGCTCGTCAAGCCGCGCACCCTGGCCGAGGACAGCCCCGTCTCGATGGCTGGCGCGATCAGCGGCACCCCCGGCTACGTCGCCCCCGAGCACGCGGCCGGCGAGCCCCTGGACGGCCGCGCCGATCTCTACAGCCTCGGCTGCGTCGCCTACTACCTCGCGACCGGCAAGCGCGTCTTCCACCGCGGCACCAAGGCGAGCCTGCTGGCCGCCCACCGCACCGAGGATCCGATCCGTCCGTCGCTCCGCGCCCCCGAGCGAGACATCCCCGAGGCGCTCGACGAGATCATCATGTCGCTCCTCTGTCGCGATCGAGAGCGGCGCCCTGGGAACGCCCGCCACCTGCTCCGGCTCGTCGAGGAGGCCTCCGCGACCTGCCCGAAGTGGACCCGCCTCGACACCTACGCGTGGTGGTCCGCGCACCTCGGCGTCGAGACGAGGCCGGAGCTGGTGCTCTGACGCCTCCGGCGCGGGGAGACTCCTGCGTCGTCGACCGTAGACGACGGCGGATGCGGGGGCTCACGATCGCTGGCCTCTTCGTCGCACTCCTCTCATGGGGGTGTGACGGTCAGGAGGCGCCGGGCCGCGCGTCGTCCGAGCCCGCGTCGTCCGGGCCCGCGTCGTCCGGGCCCGCGTCGTCCGGGCCCGTGGCCTTCGAGGTGCCGCCGGATCCCTCCGCTCCGGTGCGTGTCGTAGAGCAGGTCGGGGCGCCGCTGCGGCGCGGGGCCGGCTACGCGGACGTGCGCGTGCGGGTCCAGAGCCTGGCGACGCGGGACATCGAGAGGCTCGACTTCGACGTCTACGTGCTCGACGAGGACGGCGCGCTCCTGGACGAGCTTCACGGGTTCGCGTCGCGCGACCCGGAGCTCTTGCCGGCCGGGGCCTCGCGCGTCGTCGAGCTCATCGTGCGGCTCGCTGGCGCGTATCGAGGCACCTCGTTGGACCACCTCGCCTTCTCCCCCGACACCGCGCAGTTCTGCGACGGCTCGACGTGGATGGCGGATCTGGGTCGAACGATCCCGGGGATGCGCCCCGGTCACTGCCAGGGCGCGGGGGACGGCGCCGAGCGCCCCGCGCCACCGGGATCGCTGGCGATCGAGCCCGGCGAGCTGATCGGCCCGGGCTATTCGGTCGTCGTGCCGGTCGGCTATGGGGAGGACACGGGCCACCCTCTCTACCCGCGCGGCGTCAGGGGGCTGCGCAAGTCGGGGGCCTACGACCGCTTCATCAGCATCTTCCCCGCGCAGCCGACCGTGACCGCGCCGGGGGCATGGGAGAACCTGGAGCCGACGGAGCTCGATCTCGAGCGCTGCCGCGAGCTCTTGCGCATCCAGGGGGACGTGACGCTGGCCATGGAGGAGACCGACTCCCCCGACGTGAGGATGTGTGTGGCTCGCCAGGAGGATCAGACGGTTCGGATCATCGTGACGACACACATCGACTACCGCATGCTCTGCTGGACGGGCGGGGACGCCGACGTCGCTCAGGCGTGCGACGCGGTCGCGCGGAGCTGGCGCCACCGCGGCTGATCGCGCGGCC
>SHBB01000663.1 GCA_004213565.1 Sandaracinaceae bacterium | reverse complement strand
CGAGGGGCTCGCCGTCGGCGTCGCAGAGCTCGTGCGCGGCGTGGAGGCCGCGCGCAGCGTCGGCGATCACCCGGGCCGCGAGCCAGGCCGGGAACACGCCGCGCTCGGCCCAGCCGCGACGGAGCATCGCGGTCAGGGTCTCGCCGTGGAGGTACTCCATCGCCATGTACAGGCGCTCGTCCTGGCGGCCGAAGTCGATGACCGAGCAGACGTTGGGGTGATGGATCCGCGCGATGAGGCGCGCCTCGTCGGCGAGCATGGTCGCGAAGCTGTCGTCGCCGCTCCGCTCCGGGTGGACGACCTTGACCGCGACGCTGCGCTCGAAGCCCGCCTCGCCCGCGATGGTGGCCAGGTAGATCGACGCCATGCCCCCGTCGGCGAGCTTGTGGCGCAGGCGATAGCGACCGAGCTGCTCCCCGGAGAGATCTCCTGGCTCGTTCGCGCTCTCGCTGCGCGGCTCTCTCGCGGCAGACATCGGATCCCCCCGGCTTCCCCCACGCACCATTGTGCACGATATACGCCGGGTCCGCTGGGCCCAACAACCCGGCGCTAGGGGGGCCACCCGTAGGCCGCGCGCCCGCAGGTGTGGGGCGGCGGGCTATGTTGGATCCCACCCGAAGCCGTCGGGGGACGGCCGCGAGGGACGCCCGCCGTCCGCGCGAGATCAGCGGAGATTAGGCGAGCGGAGGAGGAGGTCCGCTAGATTCGCCCCATGCAGTACCGTCGGCTTCTCCCGCTCCTCGGTGTCCTTCTCCTGGCCGGGTGCGACGGCCCCCTCGAACCCGTCATGGACAGTGGCGTGCCGGGCCGGGACGGGAGCGTGCCGACGGATCCGGACGCGGACGCGCCCTCGCGAGACGGCGGGGACGACGCGGGGCCGCCGCCGCCGCCCGGCGAGTGGCAGCTCCCGCCGGGGCACTTCCACCCCGCGGTGATGCCGATGGAGCTGGTCCATCCCCGGCCGGACGACGAGACGTCCGAGCACGCGCGCCATCGCTGGGCGCACCCCGAGGTCGCCTATCGGATCCCGGCCGCGGTGATCCAGGGCGGGGCGTGGCCGTTCTTCTACGAGATCGTCGAGGGGCCGCCCGGGGCGACGATCGGCGCGCAGCTCGACCACGTCGACGACGTGCAGGTGGCCAGCCCCGAGTACGGGATCGTCAGCTGGACGCCGAGCGCGGCGGACGAGGGGAGCACCGTCACCTTCGTCGTCCGCGTGACCGACCAGGAGGGCGCGACGGTGGAGGCGCGCTGGACGGTCACCGTGGACGCGTCGCGCTTCCTCTTCCTCAGCCCGTCGGGCAACGCGAGCAACCCCGGCACGATCGACGCGCCGATGCGCGACATGGCCGACTGGTATCGCGGCGACCCCACCGACGACACGTTCGCGGATCGGCTCGTGTATTTCCGCGCCGGCGACTACACGCCCATCGGCCAGGACGGCAACGAGAACCTCCGCATGGAGGCCGGCGTCAAGCCGATGACCTACATGGCGTACCCGGGGGAGGTCGCCACGCTCGACGCGACGCGCGCCTCGTGGACGTTCTGGGCCGGCACGCACGACGTCTACTTCTCGGGCCTGCGCTTCGTGGGCAGCAAGGTGGTCCAGCCCGACGGCGGCGAGGTCGCCAATGCGCGCAACATCGCGTTCTATGGCGAGCGCAACCACGAGCGCGTCACGTTCTTCGAGGTGACGGCCGAGGACATCGCGCCCGGCGCCGTGGGCAACGACAACCCCGCGTTCGTGTGGCGCCCCTCGAGCGGGAGCCGCCGCGGTCGTCACTGGGCCTTCGTCAACAACACCTTCGACACCGCGGGCCCCAGGAGCAGCAACGGGCCGCGGCCGGTCTCCCTCTCGTGCGTGTCGTACGTGGTCTACGAGGGCAACACCGTCATCGACTGGCACGCGACGAACATCTTCGGAGACAAGGCGAGCGTCGACCACGAGACGCAGCGCAACAACGATCTCTGGGAGGTGGCGCGGACCGTCGAGGGGACCGGCTACGGGCTCGGGGCCGGCATGTCGAACAGCTACGACACCTCGCACAGCCCGGGCTACGTGGAGGTCGGTTGGAACCGCATCCGCCTGCCGATGGCGCGCGGCTCCGGTCCGTGGGCCCTCTCCTTCGCGCGGAGCGCGATCGGGAGCGAGGAGCCCCGCGGGCCCGTGTGGGCCTACCGCAACTCGATCTTCGGCTCGGTCGCCGTCTGGTCATCGGGGAGCGTCGAGGCGCAGCTCGAGGACAACGTCGTCCAGGGCGAGACGTGGCGAGGCACCGACCCGGCGACGGCCGCGAGCGACAACCACTGGGTGATGGACCTGGACGCCGAGGTCTTCGACGACGCGACGGGCGCGCTCATCGGCGAGGCGCGCGCGAGCTACCTGGGCACGCGCGGCGCCGAGGTCCACTGAGCCTGTCGCTCTAGCTGTCGCTCAGGGGGGCCTGTCGCTCAGGCGCCTGTCGCTCGGGGGGCCTGTCGCTCGGGGGGCCTGTCGCTCAGGGGGCCTGTCGCTCAGGAGGCCTGTCGCTCAAGGGGCGAGGTCGAGCGTGAGCGAGGCGCGGTCGACCTCGCCGCAGCCTTCGCCGAACGGCTCGTACGGCGCGTACTCGAGCGGGTCGCCGCTCGCGGTGCCGAGGGGTTGGTCGCCGTCGAAGGCGCGGACCGTCAACGACGTGGGGCGGCCCGTGCTGCGGAGCTGGTGGATCGCGCCGTCCGCGCCGATGGTGGCGACGGTGAGCGAGGGACAGTCGACCTCCGCCTGGGTGGTAGGCGACTCCACGGCCCCTTCGCTGTCTCGGCCGGCCGAGACGCCGGAGACGCGCAGCGCGCAGCGCTCCTCCGCGCCGTCCACGACCACCTCGAGCCGGATCTCACGATCGCGGTCGATGGGCGGCGTCAGCGCGATCTCGACGTGCGGCGGCGGCGGGATCATCGATGGGCACGCCCGCTCCGTCTCCGCGGCGACCTCGGGCGGAGGGGCGTCGTCGGCCCCGCAGGCGGTCATCCAGATCACGAAGAGCGCGCCGACGCCCATCCTCCAACAACGAGATGATGTCACCGGGCGAGTCAGCCGCATCGAGACCTCGCGGTCAAGGCGCGTTCGGGCCGTCGCCACTGGGAGCGGCGCTCGCGAGCGCGCGCTCGATCGTCTCGGAGTCCACCTCCGAGAACCCCACGAGGCGCTCCCCGGGGGCGCTCCGGGCCCACTCCGGCGCGGGACCGCGGAGCGGCGTCGGCATCTCCACGACCACGCTGCGCCGGTAGTCGCCCCACGTCCCGTCACCGCACGCGTAGCAGGTGTCGATCGCGAGCCGCGCGCTCATCGACACTCCTCGCGAGGTCCAGCTCGGGTGCAGGGCCACGCGCTGCACGTCCTCGACGTCTTCACCGAGGTCTCGCTCCGCGGCCATCGCCGCGAGCCGCGCCGTGCCCTCGGCCGTCGCCTGCGCTTCACCGGGCGGCGCGACGAACGCACCGGGCTCACCGCGGAGGCTCACCACGTGCTGCTCGGCGTGCGTCGCCCCATGCGCCCCGAACGCGTCGAGCCCGAGCTCCTCGGTCACGAACGCCCAGCCATCGACCACCGCCTCGAGCCGCACCGCGTGCGAGACGTCGCGCGCGACGAGAGACGGCTCGGCGCTGACGATCTCGATCCGTCGATCGTCGGTGAGCGACACGAACCCGGCGCGCAGCAGCTCGCCGCGCCGGTCGGCCGTCCGGGGGTCCGGGCTCTCCTCGTCCGGCAGCTCGTCCCAGAGGGGCACCTCGACCGACTCGACGGTCCAGCGATAGAGCGCGCCGTCCTCGGCGAAGAGGGCGCCTTCCAGATCGGCGAGCACGCGTCCGTCGGCGCGATCCACCCAGCGGGTGCGGAGGGTCTCGCCCTCCTGCACGACCACCAGCCCCGACGCGGTGGGCGCCGCGCCCGGAGGCGTCCGTGGCCCCTCTGACGCGCCCGCGCCGCCACAGCCCGCGATCGCGAGCAGCGCCATCGCGAGCCCCCCGCAAACCCTGCTCCTCTGCGCTCGTCCGCCCACGCGCCCTCCCCTCCGCGGCACGGCGTAGCACCGTGGATGAGATCCTCCCAGCCGAGCTTCAGCCGAGCGCGGGCACGGCGAGCGGCTTCGGCCGTCGGCTCCCGCGAATGACCAGCTCCGCGCCCAGGAGCGTCACGAGCCAGCCGGCCCACATGCCGAGCCCGACCGTCAGATCGTCGACGCCTCCGAACCAGAGGAAGAGCGGGATGATGATCAGGCGCTGCGTCCCGACGCCGAGCCCGATCGCGTACGCCCGCACCATCCAGGCGCGGTGCTGCGTGACCCGCTTGCGCAGGATGGCGACGGTCCCGAGCACGAGCGCGACGATCATCGCGACGCCGAAGAGGTGCGCCCCCGTGTAGCGCAGCATTCCGCCGACCGCGTTGGGGAAGACCTCGTTCATCACGACGCCGCTGATCCCGATGCCCAGCGCGCAGGCCACGAACACCCGCCCCGACCAGCGATGCCAGCGAGGCCACCGCGCGCGCACGCGGGTGCTGAGCTGCAGCGGCCCGAGCACGGTGAACACGAGCCCACCGACGAGGTGCAGCAGCGCCAACAGGAGGTGCTCGACATAGGGGAGACTCTCGAGGTCCTCGGGCGGCGTCGACCCGCCCGCCGCCGCGTGCATCGACGCGAAGCGCGCCGTCGCGGTCAACAGCAGCATCGCGCTCGCGAGCCCCACGCCCACCCAGAACCATCTGCGCCTGGGCTTCGGCGCCCGCCTCACCACGTCGTCGCTCATCGACGCATCCGTACGAGCCGGACGGCCGGGTATTTCACCGGTTGCGACGTCGACCTCCATTGGAAGGTTTGACGAATGAATAGGATCGTCCCCGACGCTCCCGACGCTCCACTCACAGGACGCGACGTCGACCTCCATTGGAAGGTTTGACGAATGAATAGGATCGTCCCCGACGCTCGGCTCACGCGGTCTTGGGCGCGCCGGCGGTCTTGGGAGCGAGAGCGGCAGCGGAAGCGGCAGCGGAAGCGGACTCGGATGCCGTCGCGGAAGCGGACTCGGATGCGGTCGCGGAAGCGGACTCGGGTGCGGTCGCGGAAGCGGACTCGGATGCCGTCGCGGATGCGGATGCGGACTCGGAAGCCGTCGCGGATGCGGACTCGGGGGCCGGGGCGGGGAGGGGGCCGGGGGATGAAGCGCCTCCTGCCCGGCGTGCGCACAGCAACCTGTCGAGTCGAACGGTGCGCCAGTCCGCCGTCGGCGCGCAGCGAAAACGCGGCGGGTGACTCCGACCGAAGCCGGAGCCACCCGCGGTTCCCCTACCCGCGATGCATCAACTTCCACATCGTCGCGCGCGCCTTGTCCGCCCAGTCGGCCGGCCCTTCGACCGCCTCGTCGCTCACGTACCCGAGAGCCGCCGCGGAGAGCAGCCACACCCGGGTCTCGCCCGCCGAGCCGTAGGCCGTACCGAACCGCTCGCGCTCGTGCCCTCCGCCCCGCTTCTCGCCCTCGGCCAGGTTGCCCACCACGCTCGCCGCGCTGTCGCGCATCTGCCGAGCCAGGTTCTTGTCGTGCTTCGCGACCTGTTCCCAGATCGGCTTCATCGAGCGCAGCCAAACGATCGCTTCTTCGGTGATCCGGAGCATCTCGCCCCTCCGTCGGAGACAACCCGGATGTCGACCTGACACCC
>SHBB01000662.1 GCA_004213565.1 Sandaracinaceae bacterium | reverse complement strand
CGCCTCGGGGAGCGCCACGTCGGGCAGCCCCGGGTGCAGCGCCACCGAGCCGTGGCTGTCGGCGCATCCGAGGGCGAAGAGGGCGAGGCTGATCAGGAGGGTTCGCATGGTCCCAGCGTGCCCGCCCGGAGCCATAGACTCCAATAACGGATTCCCATCGCAGGCATAGCCCAGATACATACGAAACCACTCACTCCGACCCCTCGGGTATGCTCCGGCGCGCATGGAGCGAGCGAGAGCGATGGCGCGGCTGGGGCGATGGCTTGGACCGTGGACCCCTGCGTCACGCCGGCCCCTGGGCGTCCGCCGCCGACAAGTCCGCATGCAAGGAAGCGAGCGCTTCCACGGCTGGCTCTACCTCCCCCGGCGCACGCGCGGCGCGCTCTTGCTCGTGCCGGGCTTGCACTACCTCGGTCCCGCCGACGCGCGCCTCGACCGCTTCCTCGCCATCCTCGCCGACGCCGGCATCCTCGCCTTCTGCCCGTTCCTGCCCGAGTTCCGCCGCCTGCGCGTGGGCCCGAGCCTCGTCCCCGACACCGGCGTCGCCTGGGAGACCTTCCTCGCGCTGCCGGAGCTGCCGCGCGGGCTCCGGCCCGGCGCCTTCAGCATCAGCTTCGGCTCCATGCCCGCCGTTCACCTCGCCGCGCGCGAGGACGGCCCGGCCGCGCTGACCCTCTTCGGCGGCTACGCGTCGTTCGAGGACACCATCCGCTTCTCCCTCGCGGGCGAGGACGGCCAGGCCTACGACCCCACCAACCGCCCCGTCGTCTTCCTCAACGCGCTCGGGGCGCTCGACGGCGAGCCCGACGATGCCGAGCCGCTCCGCCGCGCCTGGATCACCTACGTGCGCCGCACCTGGGGCCGCCCCGAGCTCAAAGACGGGGGCTGGCGCGGCGTGGCCGAGGAGATCGCGCGCGCCCTCCCCGACGACGCCCGGCCGCTCTTCCGCGTGGGCGTGGGCCTCGACCCCGGCGGCGACGCGCTGATCGAGCGAGCGCTCGGGCGGACCGACTTCTCCCACCTCGACCCGACCGAGGCCTGCGCGCGCGTGCGCTGCCCCACCACCGTCGTGCACGGCCGCGACGACGACGTGATCCCCTTCAGCCAGTCCGAGCGGCTCCACGCGCTCATCCCCGACTCCAGGCTGATCCTGACCGGGCTCTACGCGCACACCGGTCACGGGGGGCTCGGTCCACGCGCCGTGGTGGACGAGCTGGGCGCGATGGTCGGCATCCTCGACGCGATCTGCGCGACGGCCCAGATCACGGAGTAGCATCTCGTCGCATGGCGCGGCCGCGCACGCTGTCACCTCTCTACGTCGAGCCCCGGATGCCCAGCTGGTGGGACGGGCTCGTCGTGTTCCTGACCGTCTCGTCGCTCGTGATCCTCGTGGTGGAGATGGCGCTCCCGCCGGACAGCTTCGAGAGCTTCGTGCTCCGCTGGACCGACGCGGGGCTCTGCGGCGTCTTCGTGCTCGACTTCGCCGTCCGCCTGGTCCGCTCCGATCGTCGCTGGGCGTTCGTGCGCCGCAACTGGATCGATCTGCTCGGCGCCATCCCGCTCGTCGGCCCGCTGCGCTCGCTGCGGATCGTGCGCCTGGTGCGCATCCTCCGCTTCACCCGCATCGCCATCCTGAGCCGTCGGCTGATGCGCCGCTTCGACGTCTCGGTGCCGAGCGAGACCTTCGGGAGCCTGGGCGCGGTCGCGATCGCCATCTGGCTGAGCGCCGCCGCCGCCTTCTACGGCTTCGAGCAAGGCGAGAACGACGCCATCGACGGCTTCGACGACGCGCTGTGGTGGAGCATGACCACCCTGTCGACCGTCGGGTACGGCGACCTCTACCCTCGCACCGACGGCGGCCGGGTCGTCGCCCTCATCACCATGGTCCTCGGCGTCGGCGTGCTCGGCACGCTGGCCGCGACCCTCGCCACGAGCCTCATGGACCTGCGCGAGCGGGGCAAGAAGGGCCTCCGGAGCTACCGCATGAGCCACCACCTCCTCGTCCTCGGCTGGAACGACAAGGCCGCCGCCGCCATCGACGACTTCCGCCACGACGCGCGCCACGAGGACACGAAGATCGTGATCGTGGCCGAGGTCCCGGAGTCGCCGATCGACGATCGCAACGTCCGCTTCGTGCGCGGCGCGCCCGGCAAGACCGAGGCCCTGCGGCGCGCGTCGGCCGAGGAGGCCGCGGCGGCGATCGTCTTCGCGCGCAACCCGCGCGATCCGCGGAGCGATCACGAGACCGCGCTCGTCGTGCTCGCGCTGCGTGAGCTGAGCGCCACCATGAAGATCAGCGCGGAGCTGGTCGACCCGGACCACCGCGAGTTCCTGCGCCGCGCGGGCTGCGACGCCGTCGTCGACACCCAGGCCGTCGCCTCGACCCTGCTCGTCCGGAGCGTGCAGGACGTCGGCGTCTCGGACGTGGTCGAGGAGCTACTCTCGAACAAGAAGGGCAGCCAGATCTACCGCCTGAGCCTGCTCGAGGAGCACGTGGGCACGACGTTCAAGGACCTGACCGTGCTCCTGCTCGAGCGCGGTTGCACCCTCATCGGCCTGGCCCGCGGCCGCGAGCACCTCATCAACCCCGACTTCGATCTGCGCGTCGAGTCCGGCGACGAGGCCTTCGTCGTGGCCAAGACCCCGCCCACGCTCTGACCGATCGCGGGTCACAGGCCTCGCCCGGGGCCCCCTCGACAGGCCCTCTACCGAGTGGTAGGTAGCTCTCTACCGATCGGTAGGGAGCACTTTGGACGCGAGAGAACAGACGCTGGACGCGGCGACGCGGTTGTTCGCCGCGCAGGGCTACGGGGGCACGTCGCTGTCGGCGATCGCGGACGCGGTCGGCATCCGCAAGGCGTCGCTGCTCTACCACTTCCCCTCGAAGGACGCGCTGCACCGGGCGGTGCTGGACCAGATCCTCGAGCACTGGTCGCAGGTCCTGCCGCGGCTGCTCGAGGCGGCCGCGGGCGACGATCGCTTCGACGCGCTCCTGCACGAGGTGGTGCGCTTCTTCGTCGACGACCCCGACCGCGCGCGGCTCGTGCTGCGCGAGGTGCTCGACCGGCCCGACGTGATGCGCGCGCGCCTCGCGGAGGCCGTGGCGCCCTGGATGGCGGTCATCGCCGGGTACATCCGCAAGGGTCAGGGGACGGGCGAGATCCGCGAGGACGCGGACCCGGAGGCCTACCTGCTGCACGTGATCCACCTGGTGATCAGCGGCATCGCCACCGCCGACACGCTGGGCTCGGTGCTCGGCGAGGGCGGCGACACGCAGCGCCTCGTGCGCGAGCTGGAGCGGATGGCGAAGACCAGCCTGTTCACCGAGACGGGCCTCGCGCGGGCCCGCGAACGCCGCGCCGACAAAGAAGACGAAGCCGCCGAGTAGGCGGGGGAGAGACGCATGGCCAACTTCTTCAAGGACAACGACGACCTGCAGTTCTACTTCGAGCGCGGGATCGACTGGACCCGGCTGGTGGAGCTCACCGAGCACGACTTCCGCGCGCCCGACGGCCCGGGGGACGTGAAGGAGGCGGTGGAGCTCTATCGCGACATCGCAAACCTCGTGGGCGAGTTCGTCGCGGCCGAGGTCGCGCCCCACGCGGCGCAGCTCGATCGCGAGGCGGTCGACCTCGTGGACGGCGAGGCGGTCCACCCGCCGCGCCTCCAGGCCATCTTCGACCAGATCAACGAGATGGAGCTGAACGGCCTCTGCCTGCCGCGCGAGCTGGGCGGGCTGAACGCGCCGCTGATGCTCTACTACCTCACGAGCGAGGTCATCGGCCGGGCCGACGTCTCGGTCATGGCGCACCACGGCTTCCACGGCGGCATGGCCGCGGCGATGCTGATCTTCAGCGTGCGCGAGGGCACCACCAAGGTCGACCCCGACAACGGCGTGATCCTCGAGACCCGCTTCCAGCGCTACATCGAGGAGATCGTGCGCGGCGAGGCGTGGGGCTGCATGGACATCACCGAGCCCGACGCCGGCAGCGACATGGCGAAGCTCCGCTGCAAGGCCGAGCAGGACGAGGACGGCAACTGGTTCGTCACCGGCCAGAAGATCTTCATCACCTCGGGGCACGGGAAGTACCACTTCGTCATCGCGCGCACCGAGCAGGCGGGCGACCCGGACGACCCGTTCGCCGGCCTCGGCGGGCTGAGCATGTTCCTCGTCCCGGCGTACGAGGAACGCGACGGCGAGCGCGTCCGGCTGGCCAGCCTCGATCGGCTCGAGGAGAAGCTCGGCCACCACGCGTCGGTCACCGCGCAGCTCAGCTTCGAGCGGAGCCCCGCGCACCTGATCGGGCAGCGCGGCGAGGGCTTCAAGTACATGCTCACCCTGATGAACGGCGCGCGCCTCGGCGTGGGCTTCGAGTGCATCGGGCTCTGCGAGGCCGCCATCCGCCTGGCCGAGGGCTACGCGGCCGAGCGACGCTCCATGGGCAAGTCGATCGATCGGCACGAGATGATCGCCGACTACCTCGACGAGATGCGCACCGAGGTGCAGGCGCTCCGCGCGGTCTGCGTGCACGGCGCCTACCACGAGGAGGTCGCGACCAAGATCGAGCTCGCGCTCCGCTTCGCCGACATGAGCGACACCGAGCGCGCGCAGCTCGAGCGCGAGCAGAAGATGCACAAGCGCAAGGCGCGTCGCGTCACGCCGCTGCTCAAGTACTTCGGCGCGGAGAAGGCGGTGGAGATGGCGCGCCGCTGCGTGCAGATCCACGGCGGCGTCGGCTACACGAAGGAGTACGGCGCGGAGAAGCTGCTGCGCGACGCGATGGTCATGCCCATCTACGAGGGCACCTCGCAGATCCAGGCGCTGATGGCGATGAAGGACACGCTCGGCGCGATCATGAAGAACCCGCAGCGCTTCCTCCGGCGCGGGGCGCAGGCGCGCTGGCGGGCGATGAGCGCGCGCGATCCCCTCGAGCGGCGCGTGGCCAAGCTCCAGGCGACGAGCTTCCAGGCCCAGCAGCACCTCATCACGCGCACCGCGACCGACAAGATGCGCGGGCTCAAGGGCGTGGCGATGACGAGCTGGCCGGACGCGTTCCTGAAGAACTGGAACCCCAAGCGCGACTTCCGCTTCGCGATGCTGCACGCCGAGCGCCTGACGAAGATCCTCTTCGACGAGGCGGCGGCGGAGCTGCTGCTCGCGCAGGCGCAGGCGCACCCCGAGCGGCGAGAGCTGCTCGAGCGGTGGTTGGACCGGGCGGAGACCCGCGCGCGATTCATGCTCGACGAGATCCAGACGACGGGCGATCGTCTCCTCTCGACGCTGGACGAGACGGAGACCGCGGCCGACGCCGCGGAGTGATCCGCGGAGTGATCCGAGGGGGAGGAGAGACGATGTCGGTACCGACCAAGTTCGTGCTGCAGCAGGGGCCCGCCCTGCGCGGCATGGGGGAGACCGCCGCGAACGCGCTCAAGCAGCGCCTCGGCATCGCGAAGAAGAACGGGGCGCCGCCCGAGCTGCCCGGGCCGGAGGTCACCCAGACCTTCGCCCCGCGCGACCGTGACCTCGTGCGCGCGTACGCCAAGCACGTCGGCGGCGATCCGGCCGCCTACAAGCGGCGCTTGCCGGCCCACCTCTTCCCGCAGTGGGCGTTCGCGCTGACGGGCAAGAGCCTCGAGGGGCTCGACTACCCGATGCTCGGCGCGATGAACGGGGGCTGCCGGCTCATCCAGAACGCG
>SHBB01000661.1 GCA_004213565.1 Sandaracinaceae bacterium | reverse complement strand
TTCGAGACCGGCCGCGAGGGCGCGAAGGAGTTCGAGTTCCCCACCCCCGACGGCCCGCGGAGCTACGCGTCGCGCGTCGTGCCGCTGGTCGAGCCGGACGGCAGCGTGGAGGTCCTCCTCAGCTACGCGCGCGACGTCACCGAGCGGAAGCACGCCGAGGAGAGGCGCCTGGCGCTCGAGCGCAAGATGCAGGAGACGCAGCGCCTCGAGGGGCTCGGCCTGCTCGCGGGCGGCATCGCGCACGACTTCAACAACCTGCTGACGAGCGTGCTCGTCAACGTCCAGATGGCGCGCCTGCGCGGCTCCGATGGCGAGACCGGCGCGCACGATCAGATCGAGATGGCCTGCTCGAAGGCGGCCGATCTCTGTCGTCAGATGCTCGCCTATGCGGGGCGCGGCGCGCTGGTGCGCGAGCGCGTGCCCATCGCGGCGCTGATCGGCGAGACCTGGCAGCTCGTCGGCGCGTCGGCGCCCAAGAACGTCCGCCTCGAGCTCGATCTCGCGCCGTCGCTGCGCCCCGTGATGGGCGACCGCTCGCAGCTGCAGCAGGTGATCATGAACCTGCTGATCAACGGGACCGAGGCGATGCCCGAGGGGGCCGGGACGCTGCGGGTGCGAGGCGCCGTCCGGGACGCGGCGGCGCTCGACTGGTCCGGGGCGGCCGTCACGCCCGAGACGCGCAGCGGGCCGATGGTCTGGCTGGAGGTCGCGGACGACGGGGTGGGCATGGACGAGGAGACGCGGGCGCGGATCTTCGAGCCGTTCTTCACCACGAAGTTCACGGGCCGCGGGCTCGGCCTGGCCGCCACCCTCGGCATCGTGCGCGGGCACGGCGGCGGCATCCGCGTCGAGAGCGCGCCCGGCCGGGGCACGACCTTTCACCTCTACCTCCCCGCGGGCGAGGACGCCGTTGCGCCCGCGTTCGAGCCGAGCGCCGAGGCCGCTCCGTCCGGCCGGCGCCGCGTCCTCGTGGTCGACGACGAGCCCGCGATCCGCAGCGCCACCGCGTCGCTGCTCCAGGCGAGCGGCTACGAGGTCCGCACGGCGGAGGACGGCATGAGCGCGCTCGACGCGTTCGCGGAGGAGCCCGCGGAGGTGGTGCTCGTCGACGTGACGATGCCGGGTCTCGACGGCGTCGAGACGCTCGCCCGCTTGCGCGCCGCGGACCGCGACGTCCCCGTGGTGCTGATGAGCGGCTACGCGGAGTCCGACGTGGTCCGCCGCGTGGAAGGCCAGGGCGCCACGTTCTTCCTGCAGAAGCCGTTCGGCTTCCGCCAGCTCCACGCGATCCTCTCGAGCGCGCTCGACGCGGGGCCGCGCACGGGTTGAGCTCCGCGGACCGCCCGCCCGGGCAGGCGATCCGCGCTCAGAGGATCAGGAGTCTTCGTCGGCCGGGTTCGCGAGCTTGCGCGTCCAGAGGATCGCGTCCTTGCGCTCTTCGCCCACGAGGATGCCGCCCGCGAGCAGGCCGGTCTTGCGGAAGCCGGCCGCGCAGTACGCGGTGGCCAGCCCGATGTCGTCGCTCGGCGCGAAGCCGAAGGCGCTGACGATGCCGCGCTCGAGGAGCGTGTCGCACATCGTGCGGAGCCCGCCCGTGACCGCGATGACGTCGAGGTCGTCCTCGGGGCGCCGCACGATCTCGACCAGGGAGTGCCCGAAGCAGTCCTGGTACTCGGCCGAGAGGTAGACGGGCTTGCCCCGCTTGGCCTGCGCGCTGATGAAGTAGCGCGCGGCGTCGCGGCCGAAGTCGTCGAACGGGTTGAGCCCGCGCCCCTTCCGGAACGCCTCGTCCCGCGACTTGAGCGCGGTCGCCTCGTCCGCGTCCTTCACGGTGACCATGTCGAGGACCTCGGGGACCTCCTTGGCGTTCTTCTTGCCATGGTTCACCGTGCGATCGGCCTGCTTCGATCCGTCGTCGCTGATCTCGAGCGACGCGGTCCGATCGTTGATCAGGCAGCCGCAGAGGTGACCGTCGCTGCGCTTGTAGAAGCCCGGGATCGTGCCCTCGCGCACGAAGCCGACGCGCGTCCACGAGGAGACCTCGTCCTTCTCGACGAGCGTGATGACCTTCGAGACGCCCTCGCGCTTCGCGACGGACTGGATGAAGAGTCGCTTCGCGGGCAGGGCCCCCGAGCGGAAATCGATCACGCGGATGAAGCCGGTTCGGCGGTTCAACAGCAGGCAGAGGAACGCGCTGTCACTCTTGAAGTGCAGCTCCTCGACCATCGGCACGTCTCGCGCCACCTGAGCCTTCGCCATGTCCAGTCGCTCCCTGCCTGTATCAGGCATACTGGGTGCCCCAACCCCCAGAAAAAGGCGCCGAACCTTACGTCCGGCCCAGAGGGGTGTCAATGGCGCCTCAGAAACGCCTTTTGTAGCCGTTCGGGGACGTGTTTCCTCGGGTTACTCGTCGGCGGTCAGTTCGGCCTGAACCGCCTCCTCGAACACGGGGTAGGGCTGGGCGCCCATCACCAGATGATCGCCGATCAGGACAGCGGGTGTCCCGATCCGCGCCCCGCTCGCCCGCACCGCCTCGACGTCGGCGTCGATCGCGGCCGCGTGGCGGTCCTCCCGGATCGCGACCTCGACCTCGGCCGGGTCCGCGCCCACCGCGCGGGCGTGCGCGGCGAGGGTCTCCGGGTCGAGCTGTCGCTGCTGGGCGAAGACGCGGTCGTGGAAGGCCCAGAACGCCTCGTCCCCGCGCTGCCGCTGCACCTCGAGCGCCGCGTTCGCGGCCGGGCGCGCGTCGCGGTGGAAGGGCAACGGGTAGTGACGGAACACGATCTGGATCTCGGGGTGGGTCTCCAGCAGCCGCTCGAGCGTGGGGTTGACCCGGGCGCAGAAGGGGCACTGGAAGTCGCTGAAGACCTGCACGACGAGCTCCGGGTCGCTCGCGCCGCGGCGAGGCGACGACGCCGGGGCGGGGAGCACCAGCCGATCGGGCGTGGGCGCGCGCTCGGCGGGTCCGCGGAAGACGCCCTCCTCGGCCGCGTCGGCGATCAACGCGCCGTACACGTCTCCGGGCGCCGCGCCCTCGGTGGCGGCCGCCTCGGCGCGCTCGAGCGCGTCGTCGAAGGCCTCGGCGAACACCTGGAGCGGCTGCGCGCCGCGCACGAGGCGACCGTTGACGTAGAAGGTCGGCGTCGAGCGCGCGCCCAGCCGGGCCGCGAGCTGTTGATCCGCCTCGATGTCCGCGAGGTGGGTCTGGCCTTCGAGCGCGGCGCGGAAGCGATCGAGGTCGAGGCCGAGCTGCGCGGCGTAGCCCTCGAGGTCCTCGGTCGACAGCGCGCGCGGGTTGGCGAAGAGCAGCCGCAGCATCTGCCAGAAGCCCTCGTCGCCGCGCTGCGCGCCCGCCTCGGCGGCGGCGAGCGCGGCCGGGAGCGCGTCGCGATGGAAGGGCAACGGGTTGTGCCGGTAGAGGAGCCGGATGCGGTCGGGGTGACGCGCGCGGAGCTCGTCGATCGTGCTCAGCGCCCTCGAACAGAAGGGGCACTGGAAGTCGCTGAACATCACGATGGTGACCGGCGCGTCGTCAGGCCCGATCTGTGGCGCGTCGCCCGCGGGCACCGCGTAGATCACGCCCTCGTCGAGCTGGCGCCGTGGTCGGGCGGGCGGCCGCTCCCGCTCCGGCGCGGGCCGCTCCGACGCCTCGCGCATCGCGGCCGCGTAGAGCAGCTCGCGCGGCACCCCGCGCTGCATCGCCGTGAGCGCGAGCGCGCGCTCCTCCTCGAAGACCGCCTCGAGCTCCTGGAAGGGCACCGCGCCGCGGAGCGGGCGGCCGTTGAGGTACGCGGACGGCGTGCCGCGCGCGCCCACGCGGTCGGCCAGGTCGAGGTCGTCTTCGATCGCGTCGCTGTGCACGTGCCCGCGCAGCGCGATCCGGAAGCGCGCGACGTCGAGCCCGAGCGCCTCCGCGTGCGCGAGCAGGTCGTCGGGGGCGAGCGCGTTCGTCTCGAACAGGCGGTCGTGGTAGCGCCAGAACATCTCGTCCCCGCCCTGCGCCCGCGCCTCCATCGCCGCCTCCGCCGCGAGCAGCGCGCGCTCGTGGAAGGGCAAGGGGAGGTGACGGAACGCGAGCCGGATCTCGTCCGGGTGCTCGGCCGCGAGCCGCGCGACGGTCGGGGCGAAGCGGCGGCAGTAGGGGCACTCGAAGTCGGTGAAGAGCACGAGCGTGACGAGCGGGGCCTCGGCGCCGAGCGCGGGCGCGTCCTCGGCCGAGACGCGGATCCGCTCCGCCGGGTAGTCGGCCCAGGGGCCGCGGACGTCGGGCAGCGTCGCGGTCGGGCTCGCCTCGGGCGGCGGCGCGGAGCCGCAGGCGATCAGCGACAGGGCCATCATCGGCAGAGCGGCCATCACCAAAGAAGCGGCCAAGAGATGTCTCACCCCCGCGTGATGTCATGCGGGGCGCGGCTGGGCCAGGATCCCGCCCGTGCGTGTCGTCGCGTTCGCCCTGCTCCTGCTCGCATCGGTCGCCGCGCCCGCGCACGCGGAGCGGCCGCAGTGGGGCACGCCGGGCCCGCGACAGGTCGGCGACGCCGCCGGGCTCCCCCGCCCTCGCTTCGCGTCCGGCGAGAACCCCTTCGGCGCGCGACCGTCCCCGCAGCCCCGCGACGCGCGCGTGACCCTGGTGCGCGAGGCGGTGGCGATCCGGGTGCTGCGAAACCTGATCGTGGTCGAGACCCGCCTCGCGCTCCGCGCCCCCGAGGGGGTGACGGCCTGGGAGATGGTCCTGCCCGAGGGCGCCCACCGCACGCCGGGCGTGCCGCTCCGCTTCGTGGAGGTGACGCTCGCGGGCGCGCCGATCCGCGTGCGCCATCGGTTCGCGCCGACGGACGGAGGTCGAGACGCGTACTGGAGCTGGCGCGTGGACTTGCCCCCCGGCGTGGAGCGCGAGGTGGTGGTGCGCTTCGTCGCGCCCGCGCGCTGGGTCTCGGCGGACCGCTCCGGCCGCCCGATCCGCGACGGGGACATCGGCGGCGGCTGGGCGCTGCCCGTGCACTACGACCGGACCCTGGCCGAGCGCTACGCCGCGCGCGGCCCCACCACGGTGACCCTGCGCACGGCGGGCTTCGCGGCGCGCGTTCGGCGGCCCGGCCCGCGCGGCGCCCTCGTCGATCTCGGCGTCTCGCTGGAAGACGAATTGCTCGAGGAGCGCGCCCTCTCCCTCCTCGTCGGCTGGCCCTCGACCGCGCCGCCGCCGCGCGCCACCGAGGCCGACGGCGTCGAGCCCTGGCTCGCGCTCCTCGAGCAAGGCACCGACGCCTTCGGCGTCTCCCCGCCCGCGTTCCCGCGCCTGATCGAGCGCCTGCGGGCAGCGGCGGAGGACGGCGACCCGAGGTCGGCCGAGGTCGCCCGCGGCCTCCTCGACGCGCTGCGCGCGCGGCTCGCGGATGAGGGCGCGCTGTCCGCCGATGTGGCGAGCTGGCTGGGGGCCGCGGGGGCGGAGCTGGCGTCGGGCGCCGTTTCGGTCGGCGAGGAAATGCGTGGCGGGGCGCCAGGCTCGGGAACGGAGTCCGGGACCCTCGCTGGAGCTGGCGCGGCGACGGGAACGGGAGCGGGACCGGCGAGGGGAACGGCAGCGGGAGCGGGAACGGGAACGAGCGCGGACACGCGAACGGGCTCGGGCTCGGGAACGGGAGCGGGAACGGGAGCGGGAACGGGAACGGGAGCGGGAACGGGAGCGGGAGCGGGAGCGGGAGCGGGAGC
>SHBB01000660.1 GCA_004213565.1 Sandaracinaceae bacterium | reverse complement strand
ACCCACGGAGGTTGGCATCTGATCTAGAGTCCGCCGAATGCGTTTCACTCTTCTCTTCCCGCTCCTCCTCTCGATGCTCCTCCTCTCCGGCTGCGACGACGCGCCGGCCCCCGAACGAGACGCCGGCTGCGTGGACTGCGGCCGCGACGGCGGGCCCCCCGCCGACGCCGGCCGCGCGGACTCGGGCGTGCCGACGATGGACGCAGGGCCGAGCGACTCCGGCGTGGCCGAGGACGCGGCCGTCATCGGGAGCGACGCCGCCGAGGGGGCGGTCTGCGGCTTCAACCGCGACTGCCGCGCCGACCAGCGCTGCGAGTGCGACGAGGCGACCGGCTGCTTCTGCATGATGGGCGTGCGCGGCACCGGACAGGTGGGCGTCGACCGCTGCGTGGACGAGAACGACTGCGCCAGCGCGCTCTGCGTCGAGGGCCCGGGCGGCGACTTCTACTGCTCGGACGAGTGCGTGGACGCGAGCGACTGCGCCGGCATGCTGCCGCAGTGCACCGACATCGCGTTCGTCGGCCGCATCTGCGTGCGTGAGCCGCCGTCGGAGTGACGCCGGACGGGGAGACATCTCCCCGTGGTCCGAACCGATTCCTCACGACTTCGAGGGCCTGCTACGTTCGCCTCGCCGTGCAACGTACGATCTCCCTGCGCCTCCTCTCGCTCGCCCTCCTCTCTGTCCTCGTCGGCTGTGGGGCGCGCACCTCGACGCTCGACGAGGATCCGATCCGCCGCGGCGACGGGGGGCTCGGCCCAGGCCCCGCGATGGACGCCGGACCGGACGCGTCGCTCGACGCCGGGCCGGACGCCGCGACCGACTCCGGGCTCGACTCGGGCGTCGACGGTGGCTGCGCGCCGCTCCCCGACGTGTGCGGGATGGCGGAGATCTGCGGCAACGGCAGCAATGACGACTGCGACATGGCGGTCGACGAGGGCTGCCCCTGCGAGCCCGGCGCGGTGCAAGACTGTTTCCTCGGTGCTCCGGGGCGACGCGACGTGGGCGCGTGCCAGGACGGCTCGCAGGTCTGCGGCTCCGGCGGCACCTGGGGCGCCTGCGAGGGCGGCGTCCTCCCCGACGACACGGTGTGCACGGGTCGCGACGACCTCTGCAACGGCTGCTCGGACGAGCGCATCTGCGGCCTGGACTGCCCGAGCCCCGGCGATCCGCGCGTCCCGGTCGGGCAGCCCTTCGCCGACTACGTCCTGAACGGCCGCGACTTCTACGTCGGCCCGGCGCGCGCCTGGCGCTGGCGGATCGAGGGCGGCCCGTGCGACGAGCTGTCCCCGCGGCTCGAGAGCTTCGAGCTGCGCGGTCCGTCGAGCGAGGTCGCGACCTTCGTGCCGAAGCTCAGCGGCGACTACCGCGTCACGCTCTCGGTGACCACGCCCGCGGGGGACGTGCTGAGCTGCTCCTGGGAGGTCAACGTGGCGGGGCCCGGGCTGCGCGTCGAGATGTGTTACCCGGAGAGCGAGACCCAGGATCTCGATCTCTTCCTGCACCGCCCCGGCACCACCACCGCGTGGTACCCGCCCCGCGCCACCGCCTTCGAGCCGCTGCCCGAGGCGTCCTGCGGCTGGCACAACTGCGAGGCCGAGGTCCGCCTGCGCACCCACCCCGTGACGGGGCGCCCCGTGTCGCGCGCCAACTGGGGCTACGAGGAGAGCCCGCTGTCCGCCTGCGAGAACGGCCCGGCCGGGGATCGCTGGCGCGCGCGCGGCAGCTGCGCCAACCCGCGGCTGGACATCGACAACAACCTCTCCGGCGACGCGATCGGCCTCCCGGAGAACATCAACGTCGACAACCCGAACGACGGCGAGACGTTCCGGATCATGGTCCAGAACTTCTCCGGCGTCGCGGCGCGACCAGTGGTCAACGTCTATTGTGGTGGGCGGCGCATCTCGACCTTCGGCCGCGCGCCCGACACGGTGACCGGCTACACGGGGCCCGACGGAAACCGGGCCATCGGCGCGATGTGGCGCGTGGCGGACGTGACGGTGCGCGTGAACGCGGCGGGGGAGACGGTCGGCTGCGACGTGCGGCAGCTGCATCCGCCGGGCATGGCGAGCGGCTACTTCGTGACGGTCAACGATCCCTCTTTCTGAGAGGCCGCAGCCGCTGGCACGGCGCGCGCAGGGAAGACGGAGCACGATGTCCGCCACCCTCGCCGACGAGCCCACCGAAGAGACGATTCTCCCCGAATTCCGGGAGATCCCGCCCGCGCCGCCGCGTGAAGCCGGGGACGCTGGACCCCGGTCACGAGTCTCCAGCATGCGGCCCCCGCCTTCCCCCGCCTCGGCCCAGCTCGCCCGCGATCTGCTGGCGGCCGTGCAGCGCGACTTCGGCACGCGCCCGCCGCCGCCGCCGCGGCCCGACGCGGCGCAGGCCGCCTGGTCGCTCCTCGCGCAGGTGCAGCGCGACTTCGGGAGCGCGCCGCCCGCGCCGCCGGTGATCGAGACCGAGCCCGCGCCGCCCATCTGGGCCGAGGAGAGCGGCGTGCAGCCGAAGGGCTCGAGCGACGCGTTTCAGGCCTTCGAGGCCTCCCCCGCGGCGGCGCCGGTGAACGAGATGGACGCGCTCGAGGAGGCCGACGCCTTCGCGCCCGCGCCGACCCGTTGGCTGCGCAAGCTCAAAGCCTGCATGGGCAAGTGAGACCACCATCGGGGCATGGAAGAGCCGCTTTCGCTCCCCGCGACCCCCGAGCAGCGCGAGCTGACCTATCACCGCGTACGTGACGCGCTCGCCTCGCTCCTCGACGGTGAGGACGACTGGGTGGCGGCGATGGCCACCGTCGCGTGCGAGCTGCACCACGCGTTCGGCTACTACGACTGGACGGGCTTCTATCGCGTGGTGGGCGAGGATCTGCTCGTGATCGGGCCCTATCAGGGCGGCCACGGCTGCCTGCGCATCCCGTTCACGCGGGGCGTGTGCGGCGCCGCGGCGCGGACGCGCGAGACCCAGCTGGTGCCGGACGTGAACGCCTTCCCCGACCACATCGCCTGCGCGAGCACCACCCAGAGCGAGATCGTCGTGCCCGTCGTGGCGCCGGACGGGACCTTGCTCGCCGTGCTCGACGTCGACTCGGACGCCCGCGCCGCCTTCGACGAGGTCGACCAGCGGGAGCTCGAGGAGATCTGCGCCGAGCTCGGGGAGCGCTTCGGACCCCCCTCCCGGCCGGCGTCCGCCACCCCCGAGCCCGCCACCCCCGCCGATCCGCGCTCGTAAGTACCCGGAATCACATCCCGCCCCTCCGGCACGCAAGCTGATGGGTCCGCCATGAACCCGCCAACCAAGGAGGACATCATGGCGAGTCAGGGATTGAACAAGGTCACGCTCATCGGTCGCGTCGACGGCCGCACTTACTTTTCGTTGAAGCACGGCAAGGCCCGGCTCTGGTTTCGGCTCCACTGCCTGGAGGAGCTGCCCGACCAGGAGGGCGTCATGCGGCCGCGCCAGATCTGGCTGAGCGTCGTCGTGTGGGGGCCGCGCGCCGAGGCGCTCTCGCGCGAGCTGTACGCGGGCTGTCACGTCGCGGTGGACGGGCGGATCTCGCACTGGAAGCGCGAGGGGGAGACGCCGCCGCGCTGGGAGACCGAGATCGTGGCGCGCGACGTCTTGATGCTCGGCGGGCAGCGCGAGCCGGCGAAGGTCGGGCGACCCCCGACCGAAAACGCGGCCTGATCCCGTGCGCCCGGGTGCGGCGGCCCCCATACTCGCGCCGCATGGCGTTCGAGAGCCGCATCCGGGTGCGCTTCGGGGACGAGGATCACGCGCAGATCGTCTACTACCCGCGCTTCTTCCACTTCTTCCACTGCGCCTTCGAGGACTTCTTCGACGAGCAGGGCTTCCCCTACCGCCACTGCCTCGACGTCGATCGCGTCGGCTGGCCCGCCGTGCACGCCGAGGCCGACTTCCAGAAGCCGGTCCAGTTCGGCCAGTGGCTCCGCACCGTCGTGTCGGTGACCCGCGTCGGTGACAAGAGCGCCACCTTCGACTTCGCCGCCCACCTCGAGGACGGGCCGCTCGCCTGTCGCGGCAGCGTCACCGTCGCTTGCATCGACATGGACACGTTCCGCGGCCGACGCATCCCGGACGCGTACCGGGCTCTGTTCGAGCAGCACCTCGAGCCTTCGAGCGACGGAGATGATCCGACCGCGTGATATCGTGCCCCGATGAATCGTCTGGCTGTGCTGGGCCTGCTCTGCCTGAGCGGCTGTAGCGCGGAGCACCTCGTGGCCCTGGATCTGCGCACCGACCTCGTCGTCCTGGAGGAGATCGACCAGTTCACGATCTTCCTCGACGAGGTGGAGGTGGCGCGCGGGGGGCTGGAGGACGGCGACTACGCCGCCGGCGTCCGGATCGCGGAGCTCGACCGCGTCGTCCAGGGGCCCCACCGCGTCCGGGTCGAGGTGAGCTTCCAGGGCACACGGGTGGCGACGCAGGTGCTCGCGGTCCAGGTGACCGGGCCGCAGGTGTTCACGGTGCTCATCACGCGCGACTGCCGCGGCGTGGACTGCGGGGCGGGCCCGCTCGCGCGCGCGTGCCTCGGGGCCATGTGCGTCGAGCCCGAGTGTACGCCGGAGACGCCCGAGGCGTGCCCCGAGGCCGAGTGCGCGGCCGACGCCGACTGCGGATCGGAGCTCGCCTGCGTGGCCGCGATCTGCCAGGAGGGGCGCTGCCTCGCGACCGACGACGGCTCGTGCGGCCCGAGCGCCTTCTGCGATCCCGACTTCGGCTGCCGCGCCACGCGGGACGTGCCCACCGTGCCGCTCGAGGTCCTCGTCTCGAACACACCCGACCGCGCCGCCCCGAGCCCTCTCCAGAACGCTCGGCTCTCGGGCGAGGTCTTCATCTTCGTGCCCGACCAGCCACACCTCGCCGAGGTGCGCTTCCGGCTCGATCAGCGGCCGTTGGGGCTCGACCCCCAGGTCGTGCGCGCGCCTCCCTGGGACCTCTCCCCGCCCGGGCCTTCGGGCGAGCCGACCCCGCTCGACACCAGCCTCCTCTGGGACGGATTCCACTCGTTCCACGTCGAAGTCGACCACCACACGGGCGGCGACGCCTCCCTGTCGGGGACCTTCACCGTGGCCGGGGCGAGAGAGGGGTTCTTCTGGTCGACGTCGCAGCAACGCACCGAGCTCGCGCCGCTCGACGGGGCCACGGTGACCGGCGATGTCTACGTGGTCTGGGCGCCTGGCCCGCGCGACGACGTCACGGAGGTGGAGCTCTTCCTGGACGACCCGGGCTTCACTGGCCCGCCCACCGGAACCGAGCAGCGCGCCCCCTATGACCTGCTGGGGACGGACGACGGACCGTATGCGTTCCCGCGCCGGCTCGAGACGGACATGTTGGCGCCGACCGAGCACGAGGTCACCGCGCGGGTCAGCCGAGAGAGCGGCGCCGAGGTGGTCTCGGCGACCTTCACCGTCGCGCGCTGAGGCACTGGAGAGTGATCCACTTACCTCCCGTCGCCTGCCGTCCCCCGCGATTCCTGGCCTGCGTTGCTTCCTCGGTCACGTGCTGAGAGCACGCTCCCTCGTCGCGCCTTGCCCAGAAAACGCGGGAAACGGCATGCTCGGTCCGGTAAGCGGTTCAACTCTCTAGCAGCGCGCGGCAAAGATGGTCACGAGCGTCGATTGGGGCGCCCGAAGCGCCCACGCTCCCGAGCCCTTCGCACGCAGATCCGCCACCACGCCCTGCGCAACCCGGAGCGGACGCACT
>SHBB01000066.1 GCA_004213565.1 Sandaracinaceae bacterium | reverse complement strand
GAGCGCCCGCCGCCTTCGAGCAGCACCACCCGCGCGCCGCTCCGCGCGACCTCGAGCGCCACCGCGATCCCCGCCGGCCCCGTCCCGACGATGCAAACGTCCGTGTCGACGACGAGGTCCCCCGCCGCGTCTCGAAGATCTCGCGTCTCCATCGTGCCCCCCAGCCGGAGCGAGGTACGCACTCACGGTAAAGGAGCAATGTGCGCAACCTGCGCCGCCTCTCCCACCCGCCAGTCTCGGGCGCGCTCTAGTTCGCGGCGCCGGCGAGGCCGCCGAGGAACGGGAACAGGCCGACGAGGTCGCGATCGTCGAAGCGCAGCATGGCGCCCAGGAAGAAGTCGGCGCCGTTCTGAGAGGGGACGGTGGCGTCGGCGTTCAGGATGTTGTCGAGGCCGCCGACCAGGTAGAGCGTGCTGACGATCTCGTAGTTGAAGCGGACCCGCAGGTTCGGGAACGTCTGGTCGCCGAAGCGGAACAGGTCGGCGTTCATCTCGAACCGGTCCTCGAAGAGGTGGAGATCGAACCCGATGCCGCCGCTCGACTCGAGGATGCCGAACCGGAAGGTGACGAAGTAGAGGCGCTTCGCGAGCTGCAGCGAGAAGAGCAGGCTCTCGGTGGTGGTGGCGCGGCGCTCCTCGTAGAAGGCGGGCTCACCTTCGCGTGGGGGGCTCGTGCGCACCTGGGTCGTCGTGAACTGGGTCTGGCCGCGCGGGTCGTCGACGAGCTGGATGAGGAAGTAGCGGTCCTCGCTCGGCGCGATCCGGATCTCGAGGTAGTTCTTGAAGGCGTTCGCGAGGAAGAGGTACTCGCTGCGGAGCGAGACGATCGTGCGCAGCCGCGCGAAGCCGCCGACGAGGTTGTTGATGCCCTCGACGACCTCCTCCGCCTCGTCGATGAGGTGCTCGTCCGAGGTCAGCCGCCCGATGGTCCCCTCGCCCGCCGCGGTGCGCTCGGTGATCTCGCCCACGTCCTCGAGCACGCGCTCGAGCTGCTGCGACGCGCGGTTGATCGAGGCGATGGTCGGTCCGACCTCCCCCACGCCCTCGTCGAGGCCGTCCCGGTTGTGCTCGATGATGCTGCGCATGTCGCGCGTCACCGCCTCGACGTTGGACAGGATCGAGGCGAGCTCGGGCTCGGCGTTGGTCGTGATGCGCTCGATGTTCTGGAGCGTCGTGGTGACCGCGGCCTCGTTGGCCTGGATGGTGCGGTTGACCGCCTCGAGGGCTTCGGTGAGGTTCCGGAGCGCGGCGGCCATCTGCCGCCCGCCTTCGTCGGTGCCGAAGACGCGCTCGACCTGCGCCGCCACCGCGCGGACCGAGCCCGCGATCGCCCCGACGTCGGCCATGATGTCGGCGGTGTCCGGGGTCTCGGTGACCTGCGGGATGCAGTGCCCCGCGGGGAGCGGGTCGGCGGTGGCGTTCCCGGGGTCGATCGCGAGGATGTACTCGCCGAGCAGGGACGCGCTGCGCCGCTCGATCTGCGCGTTCTCGAAGAGCTCGACGCGATCTTCGATCGTCATCTCCACCCGCGCGCGGGCCCCCTCGAGCTCGATCGACTCGATGTAGCCGACGGGGATGCCCGCGATCGTGACCCGGCTCTTGGTGATCAGGCCGTGCGCGTTGTCGAAGACGGCGCAGACGCGCCGGCCGTCGTCGGTGCCGGCCCGCTCGTCGACCAGGCGCCAGATGACGAACGCCGCCACCACCGCGGCGATCACGAGCGCTCCCACCTTCGCCGCCTTGACCCTATCGCCCATCGTCTACTTCACGCGCGCTCGATCCCGGAGCGTCGACGGCCGGCATCCTACACTTCCGAAGCGCGGACGTCTCGACCGGGATGGCTCTCGCGACCCTCCGGCTTCGCCTTCTTGGCCGAGCGCTCGGCCCAGAGGTGGAGCGCGGCGGGCAGCGCCAGAACCGCGGCCGCGAGGCAGGTGACCTCGCTGATGGCCATCGCAGCGCCGAAGCTGTTCAGCGCCTGGTTGCTGCTCGTGTAGATCGAGATGTAGCCGATGACCGTGGTGAGCGAGCAGAGGATCACCGCCCCGCCCGTGCCCTCGACCGACGCGCGGATGGCGTCCAGGGGGCTCTTTCCCTCTTCTTCCTCCTCGTCCACCCGCCGCATGACGTTCACGCCGTAGTCGGCCCCGTTCCCGAACGTGATCGGGAAGGCGACGAAGTTGAGGAAGTTCAGCCGCATGCCGAAGATCGCCATCGTACCCGCCATCCAGATGATGCCGACCAGCAGCGACGTGAGGGTCAGCCAGCGCTCTCGGTGCTTCCTGAAGGTGACGGCCAAGAGCAGCATGGTCGCGAGCATGGCGATGCCGATGGCGCGGGGGCCGTCCTCGAAGATCGTGTCGACGAGATCGACGAAGACCACCGCGGTGCCGGCGACCGGCGGCGGATCGTCGTCGTCCTCGGCGGAGATCTCCCGCGCCGCCTCGGCCCAGCGCGCGGTGTAGCGGCCGTCCCAGTTGTTCTCCGCCGGGTGGTGCTCGACGAAGACGAGCCGGCCGCGGGTGCCGTCGCGTTCGGTGAAAGGCCGCGCGACCGAGCGCGGCAGGTGGTCGGGCAGGATCGCGGAGAGCGTCTCCGGAGGGAGCTGCTCGTCGATCAGCGCCTGCATCTCCGCGTCCACGCGCGGACGGATCTCCAGCATCAGCGCGCGCAGCTCACCGATCACGGCGAGCTTGGCCTCCTGCTCGTCCGGGATCAGCCGCTCGATCGACTGCACGTCGCCGTACGCCTGCGGGTAGTCGTCGCGCTGGGCCTCGAACGCGGCCTTGAGGCGCTGCGCCTCCTCGCGGCTCGCCGCCAGCACGGCGAGCGCGCTGCCCACCTTGGTCTCGTCGAGGATGGGGAGGCTCGCCTCGCGCACGTACTCGATGTCCGAGCCCGGATCCCGCTCGCTGCGGAGGTTGCGGAAGTCGTACTCGAGCGGGTCCTGCATGATCGCGAAGCCCACCATGCCGGCCGCGGCGACGGTGAGGACGAGCGACGTCACGAGCACGGTTCGCGGGTGACCGAGCGCGATCTTCGCGAAGAGGACGCCGTAGAAGCCCTTGTGGTTCTTGGTCCGGTTGAACTCGAGCGGACGGAAGCGCTCGAAGGCGACGGCGAGCGCGGGCAAGAGGCTGTACGCGGCCACCCAGCAGAGCACCATGCCGATGCCGCCGACGATGCCGAAGTCGCGGAAGCCGCGGTAGTCGGTGCTCATCAGCGAGCCATAGGCGACGCCAGCCGCGAGGGAGGCCGTCAACGTGCCCTTCCAGGTCCCGCGGTGGCTCGCGAGCACGGAGGCGTAGACGCCCTTGCCGTCCCGGCGCAGCTCGAAGTACCGCGCGAGCCAGATCACGTTCGGGTTGATCCCGTTGCCCACGACGATGCTCGAGAGGAACGCGCTCGAGGCGTTGAGGTAGTCGACGAAGAGCTCGGCGAAGCCGAAGGTCATCAAGACCGGCGGGATCAGCGCCAGGCTCAGCAGCGGGATGGGCCGGACCCGCAGGAAGAAGACGTAGATCGCGAGCATCACGAGCGCGATCGTCAGCAGGGTGGCGTTGCGCACCGCGGCGACGAGCGAGTCCGTCTCGTCGCGCACCTCGATGAGCGTCCCGCCGTAGCGGACGGCGAGGCCTTCGACCTCCCCTCCGGGATCGATGTCGGCGACCTCGGCGTCGATCGCGTCGACCAGCGCCTGGGTCTCCGCCGTCTCGCCGCCCCGGATCCGGGTGTGGACCACGAGCAGCACGAGGGTGCGATCCGGGTGCTGGAAGAAGCCCCCGGGGTAGCGCTCACGCATCTCGTTGCGGGCGCCCTCGGCGTCACCTTCGATCCGCTCGATCGTCTCGCGCGGGTCGGGCGGCGGCTCCTCGCCGAGGTCGATGTAGAAGGGGTTCGCGGTGGCGCGCTCGTAGTCGAGCCGCGCCTGCAGGGCGTCGCGAATCTCTTCGAGATCCTCGAGGTCGGCGTAGAGGTGGCGGTTCTCTTCGACGAACTCCTCGAAGGACGAGAGGTTCCAGTCGACCGCGACGACCTTGCGCGCCTCCATCGCCTCGATGCGCGGCGCGAGCTGCCGCACGAACGCGTGCAGCGACTCCTGATCGTCGGCCTCGACGGTCATCATCAGCGCCTGCTGACCGCCGAAGCGCTCCTGGATCTCGTCCATGTCGCGCACGCTCGGCGCGCTGCGCGGCAGAAGCGCGGTGAAGTCGCTGTTGAGGGTCAGTCCGTCGGTCAGACCGGGGACCCCGATGATGACCGGGAGCGCAGCGAGGCCGAGCAGGAAGGCGGCGGCGACGAAGCGCCAGGGCCCCTCGAGCTGGGCGCGCGCGAGGCGCTCGGCGAAGGACGGACGGGGCGCGTCGTTCGGTGCTTGGGGATCGCGGTCGGCCATCAAGCGGCTCTCTCACCTGCGTTCATCGCGCCCGATTCTTCGGCCGCCTCGGCGGGACGCCAGAGCGCGCCGATCGCCAGGCTCGTGCCGGCGAGGAGGAACTGACAGACCCTGTGCACCAGCGCGATGCCGATGGCCTGGGCCTCGGTCAACGCGGGGAGGTACTCCAGGAAGATGCGGTAGGCGCCCTCGGTGATGCCCATCTGGTTGGGCACCATGTCACCGAGGCCGGCGCCGACCAGGTGAATCGCCTGCGACACGAGCGCGGTGCCCGCGGTGAGCGCGCCTCCGACGGCGAGGAGGATGAGGCCGTACTGGAGCGACTGGAAGAGGCGCCCGACGAGCGCGGCCGCGATGGGGCGCGCCGGCACCGCGTGCATCTCCTTGAGCGACTCGTCGAAGTGCGCGCCATGCGTCGCGAGCGCCTTGACGCGCCGGCCCAGCCAGCCGCCGATGCGCGACATGCGGGCGCCGAAGAGCAGGACCGAGCCGAGCACGCCGGTCGCGATGCCGTTGGCGGCCACGAGGAGCGCGAGCCACGACGTGGGGCCCGACTCGTAGGCCACCGCGACGTAGCAGGGGATGGAGATCAGCGTGTTGCCCCAGAGGGTCACGCCCTGCAGCAGCGCGGCGCCGGCCGCGGCCCGCGCGCCGCCGATGTAGGGCGCGAGGTTGGCCGCGCGCATCACCTCACCGCCCGCGCGCCCGGCCGGCAGCAGGATCATGATGCCGTAGGCCATCATCGCGCTGCGCAGCCAGACCGTGAACGGCACCTCGCGCGCGCGCTCTCCGAACATGAGGCGGAGCGAGATCACGTCCATGCCCACGAAGCCGACCTCGCAGAGCATGATCAGGGGCAGGAAGACGCCCGCGCCGTAGAGCGTGGACCACACCGCCTCCGGCCCCGCGTCGTGCACGAGGTACACGAGCCCGCCGACCCCGAAGACGAAGAGGAGCCACCGACCGACGCTCTTGAGGAGCCGGAGACGGTCGCGCCCGTCCGAGGTCTCTTCGACCTCGTCGGCGGACACGTCGTCTCGGGCGTCTCGATCCATGGGTGTCTCAGAGCTCGGCGGCGATCTCGACCAGCTGGCTGCGGTGCGTCCAGACCTTGCGGAGAGCCTCCGCGTAGCGGTCCACGGTCTCGGGCGTTTGCGCGATGAGCGGGCGCGTCTGGGAGAAGAGCACCACCGAGCCGTCGAGGAGCGCCCTCGTCCGAGGGAAGTTGGCCGGATCGTAGCTCGCGCGCAACGCCTCGGGGTCTTCGGCGAGCCGGAACGGCCAGCCGCCCCCGAACCCCTCGAAGCGCGTGAAGAGCGGATGCTCGGGCAGCGCGTGGTCCTGCCAGAGCACGCAGTTGGCGCCCTCGGCCGTGAGCGCGGCCTTGAGCGCGTCCCGGAGCTTGCGCGGCGGCAGGTCCACGCCGGCCTCGGCGCCGTCGAAGAAGATGCGCAGCTTGTGGTGCACGCTCTGCCGATCGTCCGGGATGCGCTGGGCCCGCAGCCCGGGGAGCTCCTCGAGCGCGGCCGCGAAGCGCGCGGCGTTCTCCTGCGCCGCCCGCGTCCGCGCGGGGAGCTTGGCCAGCTGCGCCCGGGCGAAGGCCGCCATCATCTCGTTGCCGCGGAACATCTGCCCCGGGAACTGGCTGGTCAGCGCCCGGCCGCCGTCGAGCGGGCGGCTCGCGTCGAAGTGGCCGCGGTCGGCGAGGCGCAGGTCCTGACCGAAGTTGCGCGCTTGGTTGGCGTGCTCCATCAGGCCGTCGTCGTCGGTGACGAAGACGCCGCCCTCGCCCGCCGAGAGATTCTTGCTGGACTGCAGCGAGAAGCCCGCGGCCGCGCCGAGCGTGCCCGCGTTGCGGCCCTTGTAGGTGGCGCCGTGCGCCTGCGCCGCGTCTTCGAGCACGACGAGGCCGTGCTTCTTCGCGATCGCGAGCAGCTCGTCCATGTCGGCCGGGTTGCCGTGCACGTGCACCGGCATGATGGCCTTGGTGCGCGGGCCGATCGCCGCCTCGACCAGCGCGGGGTCGAGGTTGCCGCTCTCGGCGTCCACGTCGACGAAGCGCGGGATCGCGCCCTGGTCGAGGACACACAGGGCGGTCGCGATGAACGAGTACGCGGGGACGATGACCTCGTCGCCCGCCTTCACGCCCGCGGCTGAGACGGCGATTTGGAGCGCGCTCGTGCCCGCGTGCGTCAACAGCGCGTGCTTCGTGCCGACGAACTCGGCGAACGCCTCCTCGAAGGCGCGCGCCTCGGGGGCGTCCCCCCCGCTGAGGATGCCGCGCTCGAGCACGGCCATGACGGCGTCCTTCTCCTCCGCCTCCACCTGCGGCCAGGTGCGGTGGTCTTCGGCGGTCAGGACCGGGGTGCCGCCGCGGATCGCGAGCTTCGACGACATGCGCTGTCTCCTTCTGAACGGGGGCTGAGCGTCTTCGGTGGGGAGGAGCCTGGATGCACGAACGGGGTCCCGTGGGTCACACGAGACCCCGTCGTTCCCGATGCCGCGCTTCACGCGGGCATGGGCAGGGGCAAGGGCAAAGGCAAGGGGTGGGGCGCTCGCGCGCCCACGCTCACTTGTCCGCGTGCTTCTTCGCCCAGTCGACGAGCAGCTGCTCCTGGTCGAAGAGGTTGTGCTGCGCCTGCTCGCCGGGCGAGGTGTAGGGGCTCTTGAAGTAGATCGAGAGCTGGCGCTGGATGCCCTTCTCTCCCTTGCGCTTGGCCGCGTCGCAGAGGCGGACGAGGTCCATGACGAGGGGCGCGGCGAGGATCGAGTCCTGGCAGAGGAAGTTGATCTTCATCTGCATCGGCACGCCGGCGAAGCCGACCATGTCGATGTTGTCCCAGGCCTCCTTCGCGTCGCCGCGGGGCTTGTAGTAGTGGATGTGGACCTGGTGGTTCTCGACGCGGTAGCCGACGATGGAGTCGAGCACGGCCGCCTTCGAGAGGACCTTGGTCTTGTTCGAGGCCGGCGAGTCGAGGACGAGGCCGTCGTTGTTGCCGAGGAAGTTGACCGAGTACCAGCCCTCGACCTTGATGTTCCGGACCTTGAACATGGCCGCGAGCGCGGTCTTGAGCAGGGTCTGGCCGGTCTTGCCGTCCATGCCCGCGTAGGGGTTGCCGAGCTCGTTCGCCTGCTCCTCGAGCGCCGGGACGTTCGTGAGGCTGGGGGCGAAGTTGACGTACGGGCAGCCGAGCTTGTTGGCCACGTAGAAGTAGCGCATCGCCGGCGAGATCGACGGGTCGTTCGCGTCGAGGCCCTTCTCGAAGTTCGCGAGCGTCTTGTGCGACTCGCTGAGTTCCATCCAGCGCTCGGTCGAGGCGAGGTTGACCATCACCACGGTGTCGAGGCCGTTGTCGCTCTTGAACTTCTCGATGCAGCCCGTGATGTGCTCGAGCTCGCCGCGGAAGTCCTTGGCGGTGACGACGTTGTCGCCCTTGCAGTTCTCGGCGTACTCGCCCGAGAAGACGGCCGGCCACGGCTTCATGCCCTGGAGCTCGTCCTTGATCGCGTCGAGCTTCTCTTTGGGCAGGACGTTGTGGTGGACGGCCGCGTCGTAGACGTTGCCGTGCGCGAGGTCCCAGCCGCCGAAGTAGATCTCTTCGATCTTCGGGAACTGGAGGAAATCGGTCACCTGCTCGCCGGGAGCGGGGTTGCCACCGGGCTCGGTGAGCATGCCGAGGCGCGGGGCCAGGTCACGCGCCATGAGGCGCGCACCGGCGATGAGGGTCGAAGCGACGGCGCCGTTGACGCCGATGATGGCCACACCGAGCTTGTTCTGCATCGGACTCACTTTTCTCGAAAGGGACGTTGACTAGAATCGTATTCGCGCGTCAGCGGAGATACGAACGGAGAATCTCTTTGCGGTCGTCGTCCAAGATCCGGGGGAACTTGGTCTGAACGCTGTGGTTGCCGATGTCGCCCATGAAGCGACGCACGGAACCGGGAGGCAGGACGACGAGCTCGGGGCGGAGGATCGCGATCTCTCCGTCTCGGTGCTCGCGGTAGACGCGGTTCTGCTCGCAGAGCTTCGCGTCGAAGGCGTCGATGAACTTCTCGCGGTCGAGCCCGCCAGCGTCGCCGAGCAGCTCCACGAAGACCACGTAGCGGCTCTTGGCGGTGCCGTCGATGCCCACGTCGGCCGCGGCGCCGTAGTCGACGCTGCGGGTGCCCGTCGCCTCGAGCGCGGCCTCGACCGAGCGCTGGATCTCGACGTGGGTCGTCAGCTCCTGTGTCGTGCTGAGGCAGCCGCTGAGCCGGCCCGCGAACTCCACGCGGAGCGGGTCGAGCGAGGGGAAGCGCACGAGGTCACCGAGGCGGTAGCTGTAGAGGCCGCTCGGGGTCGTGACGTGGATCGCGTAGAGGCGGTCCTTCTCGACCTCCCAGAGGGGCACGCGGGTCGGCCACGGATCGTCGGCCTCCTCGACGGGCACGAACTCGAAGAAGACGCCGCGGTCGGGGATCATCAGCATGCCGGGCAGGCCGCTGTGATCGGTCGCGGCGAAGATGCCGCCCTCGGTCGCGTTGTAGGTGTCGACGAGCACGACGTCGTCGCGGCCCATGCGCTCGCGGATGACCGGGAGGTACGGGTCGGCGCTCACGCCGCCGCCCACCAGCACGCGGAGGTTCGGCCAGATCTCGCTGACGCTGTCGACGTGACGGCCCTTGTCTCGCGCCTTCTCGAGCAGCTTGTCGAAGAGGAGCGAGAACCAGCAGGTGGTGCCCGCGACGGCGCGGATGTCGTAGTCGAAGTAGCGGTCGACGATCTGCTCGAGCTTCGCGTCGTAGTCGTCGATCTCGCGGATGTCCTTGTCCGGGAGCTGCGCGGGCTTGGCGAAGGCCGGCATCTTCAGCGACTGGAGCGACGGGTTCGTCGTGACCCAGGTGGGCCCGTCCTTCTTCATCGTCGTGGGCGGGAAGAGCCCGAGCGTGAAGCCGCTCGTGAAGTCGTTCTCGCCGCGCCAGACGAGGTAGCGGTAGAGCGAGTCGGCGGCGCTGCCGCGCTGGAACTTGATCTGCCGCTCGGAGATGGGCAGGAACTTCGACTTGCCCTTGTTGGAGCTGCCGGAGCTGTTGCCGAAGTACTTGATGAGCTCGGGGACGAGCACGTTGCGCTCGCCGCGGCGCATGCGCTCGATGCTCGGGGCGAAGGAGTCGTAGTCGCCGACCGGGACGCGCTGGCGGTAGTCCTCGTAGCGGCGGATGGTGCCGAAGCCGTAGCGCTTGCCGTACTCGGTGTCCTGCGCGTGCCGAACGAAGCGGAGCAGCGTGGACTCCTGCGCGTCGCGGAGGCGACGGAGCGCGCGGTCCCACATCTTCACGCGCACCTGCGCGGTGGCCCAGAACGCCTGCCCGACCACGGGCGGGTAGATCGTCTGCTTGAGCTTGCGACCGGGATCGACGGGCTTACGAGAGCCGTTCACACGCGTCGGCGTGCGCTTCTCTTCGGTCGAGCTGACGGACGCTCGAGGTTGGGCTTCGCTGGACTCCATCGGAACTGCTTCCTTCCGGCGGCGGCGGGCTTGTGCCACTGATCGTGGCTTGGCGCCAGCCGCCCCCCACCCGGTCTGGACCGGGCGCGACTATGTCACCTGTGTGATCGGAGGCAAGGCACGGGCGTGCGCCAGCGCATCCTGCAGGGGCTGATGTAGAGGGCCATTCGTGGCCACGATTTGTCCCGGATGTGGGGCGTCGACGAACCGGACGGGAGCGCCCGCGAAGTCGGTGACGCGCCCGCCTGCTTCCTGGATGAGCAAGATGCCTGCCGCGAGGTCCCAGGGCTTCAACCCGGCGTCCCAGAAGGCGTCGTACGCGCCGTCCGCGACCATGGAGAGCTCGAGGGCCGCGGCCGCGCAGCGCCGGACGCCGTGGCTCCGGGCGTCGAGGGTGACGAAGGGCCGGTAGTTGTTGTCCGGCCGGCGCGCGCGGTCGTGCGGGAACCCCGTGGCCATCAGCGCCTCGTCCAGTGACGTCGCGCTCGAGACATGGGCGGGCGCGCCGTTGCGCCGGCAGCCGAGTCCCGACGCCGCGGCGTACATCAGGTGCATCGCCGGCGCGTGCACCACACCGAGGAGCGGCGCGTCGCCGTCCCAGAGGCCGATCGAGAGGCAGAACCAGGGGTGGCCGTGGGCGAAGTTGTTCGTGCCGTCGATCGGGTCGACGTACCACGCCAGCCCGCCCGGCTCGCCGCCGCCCTCCTCACCGACGACGCGGGCGCCCGGTACGAGGGGTGAGAGCCGGTCCCGCAGCAGCGCCTCGCAGCGTCGGTCGTACGCCGTGACGAGGTCCCCGCCCTCCCCCTTCGCCTCCACGGCGGGCGCGCCACGGAACCCCTCGAGGAGGAGCGCGCCCGCCTCTTCGGCGATCGCGACGGTCCGTTCCAGCAGCGCGGGGAGGTCGTCCACGCCCGGAAGCAAAGCAACGGGCGGACCAACGGGCCGCGGGACCAATTTCGGCCAGGTGGCCGGAACCGAGGGCGAGGCCGGTGATTCACGCTGTGAATTCGGGGCACCACAGCGCGTAGCGGCTTACGCGCTCGCCGCGCGGTGCGAAACGGATTACGCGCTTCGATGTGGGGCGAGACTGCGGTATTCGTCGGTCGTGCACATGGACGTTCGAGCGGCGATCGCCGCGTGCCTCTGCCTCGCCGCCTGCAGCAGCCCTCCCCCGTCGGGGGCGGGGGCGCGGCACCAGAACGTCGAGATCCCCATCACCCGCTTCTGCGCGTGCGGCGCCTGGCCGGACGAGGGCTGCCCGCCGTACCGGCTCAACGAGATCGAGGCGCTCTGCTTCGACGCGGTCTACGAGCGCTTCACCGACCAGATCATCGACAACACGCTATGCATGGAGCGAGCACGTTTCGCGCTCGACGACTGTCTCTTCGAGGCGCAGCCCTGCGCGACGTGCCGCGACCGGTGGGCCTCGGCCACGACCGCCTGTCCCCCGATCGGCGCGCGCGCGCAGCGAGAGCTCGACATCTGCATCGCCGAGCGCTGAGGCGGCGCCCGCTCAGGGCCGCAGCGCGGCGAAGGAGCGGAGGAAGCTCGCGCCGAGCACCTTCTCGATCCGGGGCTCCGCCCACCCCGCGTCCAGCAGCCGCTGCACCACGCGGTAGTACGCCGTGAACCCGTCGCGCAGATCGGGCGGCGGGGTGATCGCGCCGTCGTAGTCGCTGCCGAGGGCCGCCGCGTCCTCTCCGGCCACGTTCACCAGGTGCTCGAGGTGCGCGACGACCATCGAGGCGTCGTTCGGCATGCCGCGCGCGCGCAGGAAGTTGGGCTCGAACATGATCCCGACCACGCCGCCCCGATCGGCGATCGCGCGAGCCTGTTCGTCGTCGATGTTGCGCCAGTGATCCTTGACCCCGGTCAGCCCGGTGTGCGTGACGATCGGCGGCAAGTCGCGCGCGTGCACGTCGAGCGCGTCCCAGAAGCCGCGGCGATCGATGTGGGAGAGATCGACGAAGATGCGCGCCGCGTTCAGCTCCTCCACGTGTCGCCGCCCCGCGGCGGTGAGCCCGGCCCGGCCGAAGGAGACGGGGCTCGAGGTGGCGCCGAAGACCGAGTTGCTCAGGTGCACCACGGTCACGCGCACGATGTCCTCGAGCGCCGCGGCGGAGGGCGCGGCCTCGAGCGCGTTGCCGCCCTGCACCGAGATCAGCGCGGCGTGCGCCCCTCGCTCGCGCGCCGCCCGGTAGCCGGCGTGATCCCGCACGACCTCGAAGCGGCCGCCCGTCCCCTCGAGCGCCGCGCGAAGCCCGCGCACGTTGTCCCTCAGCGCGCGCCATCGCCCCTCGGCCCCGCGCGCGATGTTGGTCGCGATGGACCACATGCCACCGGTCAGGCCTGCGTCGAGCGCGCGCGGGAAGTCGAGGTGACCGAAGAAGCGCCCCCCGAGCCAGTGCCGGTCGTGGCGCGCGTGCAGGTCGTAGCGGAAGAGGCGCGGCGGGATGAAGGTCTCGAGGTGCAGATCGACCACCTCGACGCTGCGCACGAGCTGCACGGCGTCGAGCGAGACGCCCGCGAGGCGGGCCGCGACCTCGTCTGGCGTAGAGACGATCAACGAGCCACGCCGAACTGCAGGCGGTGCCCGGGCAGGCCCCCGATCTCTGCGCGGAAGCGGCCGTTCTCCACCCGGACCGGATAGAACTGCCAGCGGGTCTGCGTGCCCAGCGTGTCGATCGCGCGCTGCTCCGCGTCGACCTCCTCCATCGCGAAGGCGAGATCGCTCTGCTCGAAGCCGCTCGGCAGCGGCTGCTCGGGGATCGAGACCGTGAACGCCGTCCCCTCGATCGCGAGGATCGCGGGGTTGACGTTGATCATGGGGCCGAGGGGGCGCTGACGCTCGGCGTCCGAGAAGGCGCGTCCGTCCGCGCCGACCTGGAGCGCCACCTCGGTGTCTCCGGCCAGCGCGCCCCGAGGGATCTCGAGCCGCGCCCCGTTCGTCAGCGAGAGCGTCCCGCCGGCCTCGCCCACCGTGACGCGCGCCTCCTCGGTGCCGCTCGCCGACACGGGCCCCGCCGGCTCGGGCGGCGCCTCCTCGAGCGGCCCCCCGGTCGTCTCGCCGACGTCCTGCGCGCCTCCGCACCCGAGCGCGAGCGCGCTCGCCAACCCTACCCCGACCCATCTGTTCGGAATCATGTTCATCCCCCTCTGCGCGGAAGAGTAGGAGACGGCCCGCGCTCGCTCAATCTCCCTCTGGAGCCCGACCGAATCGACCGCGGTGGCGAGAACGACCGCCCCGCGCACCGTGGCGCGTTGACCCTGGAAGGAGAGCTTTGGCACTCTTGCGCGTGATGCGGTGTTCCCTCTACGCGGCCGTTGGGGCGGCGGTCCTCGTGATCCTCTCGGGCGGCGCCCTCGCCGCATGCGGCACGGTGGACCTCGGCGACAACATCGTGCCGCCGGATCTGCAGCTCGACGAGGACTTCTTCTACTGTGAGATCCAGCCGAACATCCTCACGGCCAAGAGCTGCGCGGGCGGCGAGTCGGGCGAGAGCGGCTGCCACGCCGAGCGCGCTCAGCTGACGTTGATGGACACCACCGACGCGCCTCCCGTATGCGAGGATGGCGTCGTGGTGGGAGGGGACATCAGCGCGGACTACATCTTCAACCTCGAAGAGGTGCGCGCCACCGTGCAGTCCGATCCGCTCTCGAGCGCCTTCTATCGGCGCCCGACCAACCTGGACTCGCACCCGCGGCAGATCTTCCCGGAGTCGGACCCCTGCGCCGACATGATCGCGCAGTGGATCAGCCGAGGCGCGCTTTGACGCGATCTCTCGCGGCCCTCGCCGTGTCCCTGCTGCTCTCCTCCGGCGTGGCCTTCGCGCAGGGCGAGGCGGCCGAGGGCGAGGAGGAGATGGCCCAGGGGGTCTACGCGCGGGTGATCGTCGAGCGGACCGATCTCCGCTCCGGCCCGGGCGGCAGCTTCCAGCGGGTACGGAGCGCCGAGCGAGGGGACGTGTTCCGCGTCGCCCAGCGCGCGAGCACCGGCTACTGGTTCAGGGTCGAGCTGCCCGACGGGACGTTCGCCTGGATCCATGGCGACACCGTCTACAACCACCAGGTCTCGCAGGAGGAGGCGACCGGCGGACGATTCCTGCCGGAGGTGTTCGCGCCCCCGCCGCTGCCCTCGGCCACCGGCGAGATCGCGGTTCAGTTCGGCATCCTCGGGTTCTTCAACGGGTTCATGGCCGTCCGCCCGGCCCTCAACCTCGCGCCCGAGCTCGAGCTGGAGCTGAACCTCGGCGGCTCGGTCGGCGACTCGGGGCGGCTGCTGATGGCGTCGGGCGGCCCGCTCATCAACATCTGGCCCGAGTCCCCCGTCGTCCCCTTCTTCACGGTGGGAGGCGGCTTCGCGGTCGTCGACCCGAACGCGGACACGTTCCTCTTCGAGAGCGGCATGGTCGGCGTCCTCTATGGCGGCGGCGGCCTGCGCTTCGGCTTCCGCTACCGCCTCACCTTCCGCATCGAAGCGCGCGGCTATGCCTTCTTCGACGAAGATCGCGTGACCGCGCTCGAGGAGATCACCGGTGGATTCACGGTCTTCTTTTAGCGCGCTCCTCTTGGTGCTCCTCGCGCTCGTGCTCGCCTCCGGGTGCGTGATGGTGAGGCCCGAGGAGCGCGAGTACCTCGCCGATCCGGCCATGACCTTCGGCTCCGAGGGCACCGCCGCGGCGCAGGAGGAGCACGTCTTGACCAACCGCGAGGGCAGCTACGGCGCCGGCGCGGTCACCGGAGGCGGCTGCGGGTGCAACTGAGAGCCCAGCGCGCGCTCCTGCTCGCGTCGCTCCTCGCAGGCGCGGTCGCGTCGCCGAGCGTGGCGACGGCGGACGCGGGTCAGTTCGATCTCTACTCGACGCTCTTCTACGAGTTCGGCGGCCCGCTCGAGATGCTCGTGATCAACCCGCGGGCCAACCTCCGGATCGACCCCGCGGACGAGCTGACGCTCAACGTGAGCTACGACGCCGACATCGTCAGCGGCGCCAGCGTGGCCATCGTCGACGCGCCGAGCGCGGACGTGGACGCGATCTCGAGCGCGAGCCTCACGGACTTCCGCTCGATGGTGACGGGCGGCTTCCAGGCGCGCAGCCAGTACGGCAGCCTCCGCGCGAGCTACAGCTACGGCTTCGAGAACGACTACCGCTCACACAGCTTCACCGTCGGCGCGCGCACGGATCTCTTCGAGCGCAACACGACCTTCGATCTCAGCTACGCGCGCGGCTTCGACCAGGTGTGCAACCTCAACCAGCCACGCGTCCAGGAGGCGGTCGAGCGCCGGCGACTCGACTCGAGCGAGGGCTGCTTCGACGACACCGACACCGATCGCGCCTCGCTGGACATCGATCTCCAGACCTTCCAGGGCAGCTGGACCCAGGCCTGGGCGCCCATCTTCGTGACCCAGGCCACCGTCACCGCGCAGCTCGTCGACGGCTTCCAGAGCAACCCCTATCGCGCCGTCTGGCTGGGCCGATCCGCGGCCCAGGAGAACCACCCGGAGCATCGGTTCCGGTACGCGGGCGCGCTCGCGGCGCGACTCTGGATCGAGCCCCTGAGCGGCGCGCTGCAGGCCAGCGGCCGCGCCTACCGGGACAACTGGGACGTCCGCTCGATCACCGCGGAGCTGGCCTACGAGCAGTCGATCGACGGCGCGCTGCGCTTCCGGGTCCGCGGCCGCTACTACCGACAGGGCGCGGCCGCGTTCTTCTCGGACGACTACGCGCTGCGTCCACGCGGCCAGTACTTCACGGGCGACCGCGAGCTGAGCGACATGGAGAGCTACCTGGCCGGCGCCCAGCTGATCTGGACCGTGACGCCCGGCAGCGAGGGGGCCTCGCTCGGACCCTTCCAGAGCTTCCGCCTGGTCCTCGCCGGCGCGTTCGTGCACCACGAGTTCCCGAGCTTCCGCTACGGGCGCGTGGGCGTCCCGAACAACAACTCCATCAACGCGACGCTCGGGCTCGAGGTCGTCTTCTGAGGCGTCTCCCGGGGGACCCGGCGATCGGCTTGGCGCTGGCGTCCGCCGCCCAGTCTGAGTAGCGTTCGCCGCCATGAGCTCACGCTGGATCCTCGCGCTCGCCTCGCTCTGCCTCATCGCCGGCTGCCGCCCCAAGGCCGAGCCGCTCGGCGCGGAGGAGCCCGCAGCCGAGGAGCGCGGCGACGAGGGCACCGGCGAGGGGCCCGCACCGGTCGACGACCGCGGGCAGCGCGCGCAAGCGTCGCGGCGCCCCGCCGCGGGCTCCACCTGCAGCGGGCGAGACGATTGCACGAGCGATCAGATCTGCGTCGAGCACCGCTGCCAGTACCGGATCACCTCGGTGGCGGCGGAGGTGCTCGCGGCGGCCGCGGAGGCGCAGGCGGAGGCCGGAGACTGGGAGGGCGCCATCGACACCTACCAGATCTCCTTCGACCGGTTCCGCGAGCAGGACGCCCCCGTGCCTCCGGACATCGCCTGCGGCGCGGCGGAGCTGATCTTGCGCACGGCCCGCGACGCCGAGGCGCGTGAGCGCGGCGCCCGCACCGCCGACCACTGCTTCCGCTCGACGGTGCCCGGCTACCCCGGCCGGGTCGCCGTGCGCCGCGCGCTGGCGCGCCTGCGCTACGAGGGCCTCGACATCACGACCTTCGACGGCGACGAGCCGGCCGAGCGCTTCTTCACCGGCGAGCAGAGCCGCCCCACGGTCGACGCGGTGCAGGTCTCCGTGCAGATGCCCGACCTCGAGGGCCGCGAGATGACCAGCCACACCGCCATCCGGGAGCGGCTCGCGTCCGAGGAGGGGCAGCGCGCGATCGCCGAGTGCTTCATCTCCGACTGGGACGAGCGCCACGACCGCAGCGCGTCCGCGGAGCTGGTGATCCGCTACGCGACCCGGCTCCGCGACATGGGCAGCTACGACGTCTACGAGCCCGAGCTCGAGGTGAGCCAGACGACGACGGCGGAGAGCGGCTTCGAGCCCTGCCTCGCGGGCGCGATCCCCGCGCTCTTCGAGGAGGAGCGGCGCTCCGGCCGCGGAGAGGCCTGGAACCAGGCGGTGCAGATCAGCGCGCGCATCCAGTAGCGGGCGCTTTCCTTAAGGGCACCGGGTGCTAGCTTCTCGCGCCGATGCCCGGACCCATCGACGTAGGGACCGCCGCCGTGCTCGGCGCGGTCCAGGGCGCGACCGAGTTCCTGCCCGTCTCGAGCAGCGGACACGTCTCGCTGGGCGCGATGCTCTTCGGCATCAGCGACGACATGCCGCTGTCGATGGTGATCCTGCTCCACTTCGGCACGCTGATCGCGACGATCGCGCTCTTCCGCCAGGACGTGCTCGAGCTCTTGAAGAGCCTGGGCGGGCTGCGGGATCCGAAGGCCTGGATGGAGACCGAGCAGGGTCAGCTCGTGGCCGGCATCCTGCTGGCGTCGGTGCCCACCGCCGTGATCGGGCTGGGGCTCGAGGAGCACGTCGAGGCCTTCGGACGCGTCCCGTGGATCGTGGGGCTGTGCCTCCTCGGATCGGCGGTGATGGTGCTGAGCACGCGGCGCGGCGGCGGAGAGCGGACCATCCTGCCGTTGAAGCTCGCGCTCCTCGTCGGGCTCGCCCAGGGCCTGGCCGTGATGCCTGGCCTGAGCCGCAGCGGCACCACCATCGCCGTCGGCATGCTGCTCGGGCTCAGCGGGCCCGCGGCGTTCCGCTTCTCGTTCCTCCTCTCGCTGCCCGCGGTGGCGGGCGCCACCCTCCTGTCCCTGCGACACCTCGACGAGATCCGGGCGCTTGGCATCGGCGCCGTCGTGGGCGGCGTGGTCGCGCTCGTCGTGGGCTACCTCGCGCTGCTCTGGCTGCGTCACATCGTCAATCAGGGGCGGTTCTGGCTTTTTGCCCTGTATCTGGTACCGCTGGGCGCGGGCCTCGTGCTCTGGCCGCTCTTCGCGGGAGATTGAAGTGACGCGCGCATTCACCATCGTGATGGCGGGGGGCTCCGGCACCCGCTTCTGGCCCTTGTCGCGGGCCGGACGCCCGAAGCAGCTCTTGCCCCTCGCGGGCGGTGAGGAGTCGCTGCTCGCGGCCACGGTGCGCCGGGCGACCCAGGTCACCCGCCCCGAGGACGTGCTGGTGGTGACGAGCGAGCGGCTCGCCGCGCCCACCCGAGAGCAGCTCTGGCAGCTCCCGGAGGAGAACGTGCTCGCCGAGCCCGTCGGTCGGAACACCGCCCCGTGCATCGGCTGGGCGGCCACGCGGGTCGCGCGCCAGGACCCGGACGCGGTGTGCATCGTGCTCCCCGCCGACCATCACATCGGCGACGAGGCCGAGTACGCGCGGGTCCTGAAGCTCGCGGTGGAAGCGGCGAAGGACGGCGGCGTGGTGACGGTCGGCATCCGCCCGAGCCGCCCCGAGACCGGGTACGGCTACATCGAGATGGGCGAGCCGATCGCGGAGGAGGTCTACCGGGCGCGCCGCTTCGTCGAGAAGCCGAACCGTCAGCGCGCCGAGCAGTTCCTCGCCGCGGGCAGCTTCCTCTGGAACAGCGGCATGTTCTTCTTCCGCGCGGGCGAGATGCTCGAGGCGATCCACGCGCACCTCCCCGGCCTCGGTGAGGCCCTCGACCGCTTCCGGGCCGCCGCGCTCGAGGACGAGGGAGCCGTGGTGCGAGAGCTCTTCCCCACCCTCCCCTCGGTCTCGATCGACCACGGCGTGATGGAGAAGGTGAACGAGGTCGCGGTCGTGCCCGCCGACTTCGGCTGGAGCGATCTCGGCAGCTTCGCGAGCGCGTGGGAGCTCTCCGCCGAGGGCGAAGGCGCCAACGTCGCCCCCGAGGACGCGATCCTGGTCGACAGCAAGGGGTGCTACGTGAAGGCGCCCGCCGGCAAGGTGGTGGCGCTGATCGGGCTCGAGGACATGGTCGTCGTGGACACGGAAGACGCCTTGCTGGTCATGCCGAGAGAGCGCGCCCAGGGCGTCAAGAAGATCGTCGAAGCGCTGAAGGTGGCCAAGCCCGAAGCGCTCTGAGCGGCTGTTCGGACCGCGAGTGCTATCCTGGGGACGTCGATGGGCGCCCCCTACGAGATCGATCCGGACGACCCGCGCGCCCCCTCGATGGAGGTGTGGGCGGCGATGACGCCCGAGCAGCGGCGTCGGGTCGTGGCCTCGCTCCCGTCGGAGCTCCCGCGCGCCGCGCCACCGGAGGGCGATCCGCACTCGATCCCGAAGAACCGCGCGCGCGAGGCGCTCGACGACTGGTTCTCCCGTCGCGGTCGGAGCGTCTACATCGCCTCCGAGCTGCCCGTCTACTACCCCGACGAGCGCGTCTTCGCGCCCGACCTGATCGCGGTCCTCGACGTCTCCAAGCACGAACGGATGAGCTGGGTCGTCGCGGAGGAGGGCCAGGGGCTCGACTTCGTGCTCGAGATCCACGTGGCGGGGAACCGGCTGAAGGACACCCGCGACCAGGTGGAGAAGCTCGCGCGCCTGGGCGTGCCCGAGTACTTCGTGTTCGAGCCCCTCGCGCGCCGCATCAGCGGACATCGCCTCAGCCCGCCGGACGGCCGCACCTACGAGCCCATCATGCCGCAGGGCGGGCGCTGGGCGTCCACCGTGCTCGAGCTCGAGCTGGGTCTGGACGAGGGCCAGCTGCGGTTCTTCGCTGGCGTGGCGCCCTTGCCGCACGCGCGAGAGCTGATCGATCGGCTCACCGGCATGGTGGATGACGCGATCGGCCGCGCCGAGGAGGAGAGCCGCCGCGCCGAGGAGGAGAGCCGCCGCGCGGAGCGGCTGGCCGCGAAGCTGCGCGAGCTGGGCGTCGACCCGGACGCGCTCTGACGCGCGAGCTGACGCGCGAGCTGACGCGCTTGCGCCGCCGCCCCGGCTGCGCGACAACCGGCGCGATGACGATTCCGAACCCCCACGTCTTTCGCGAGTACGACATCCGAGGCGTCGCCGACCGCGACCTGACCGACGCGCTGGCCCGCGACCTCGGGCGCGCGCTCGGCACCTTCTGGTCACGCCGCGGAGGGCGCCGCGTCGCCGTCGGGCGCGACTGCCGGCTCAGCTCGCCCCGGCTCTTCGAGGCGCTCACCGCGGGGCTGCTCGAGGCAGGCCTCACCCTCGTCGACATCGGCGTGGTGCCGACACCGCTGATGTACTTCTCGGTCTTCCACGAGGACCTCGACGGCGGCGTCCAGATCACCGGCAGCCACAACCCCCCCGAAGACAACGGCTTCAAGATGATGAGCGGCCACGCGACGCTGAGCGGCGACGACATCCGCTCGCTCCGCACGCTCATCGAGCGCCGCGACTTCGTCAAAGCCCCCGGCGGGCGCGTGCAGCAGGTCGACGTGCTCCCCGCCTACGAGGGGTTCATCCGCGGCAACGTGAAGCTCGCGCGGACCGACCTCTCCGTGGCCATCGACGCAGGCAACGGCGCCGCGGGGCCCACCGCCCTGGCGGCCCTGCGCGCGGCCGGGATCGAGCCCGAGGCCCTCCTCTGCGAGCCGGACGGGCGCTTCCCGGTCCACCACCCCGACCCGTCGGAGCCGCACAACCTCGAGATGCTGCGCGCCGCGGTCCTCGAGCGCGGTCACGACGTCGGGATCGCGTACGACGGTGACGGAGATCGCATCGGCGTGATCGACGCGCGCGGCGAGCAGCTCTTCGGCGACCGGCTGCTCATCCTGCTCTCGCGCTACCTGCTGAAGGAGCGCCCCGGCGCCGCCATCCTCGGCGAGGTGAAGTGCAGCCAGACCCTCTATGACGACATCGCCAAGCACGGCGGCCGGCCCATCCTCTGGAAGACCGGCCACTCGCTCATCAAGGCGAAGATGAAGGAGGAGGGCGCGTTGCTCGCGGGCGAGATGAGCGGCCACGTGTTCTTCGCCGATCGGTTCTTCGGGTTCGACGACGCGGTCTACGCGACCCTCCGCCTCCTGGAGATCCTCGCGGCCGAAGGGAGGCCGCTCCACGAGCTGCTCGCGGACGTGCCGCAGACCTTCTCGACCCCGGAGATCCGGGTCGAGTGCCCCGACGATCAGAAGTTCGACGTCGTCGAGCGCATCAAGGCCCGCTTCGCGCAGACGAACGACGTCATCACGGTGGACGGGGCGCGCATCCTCTTCGAAGGCGGATGGGGCCTGGTCCGGGCGAGCAACACCCAGCCCGTGCTCGTCCTCCGCTTCGAGGCGGAGAGCGACCAGCGGCTCGGCGAGATCCGGGGCGAGGTCGAGGCCGCGGTCGAAGAAGCGAGGAGCTGAGCGATGGCCAACCGAACCCTACCGATGACCGACGCGCTGCACGCGTACCTCGTCGACGTCTCCGTGGACGAGCACCCCGTCCTCGCGGAGCTGCGCTCCGAGACCGCCGCGCGCGACAACGCCGTGATGCAGATCGGGCCCGAGCAAGGCGCCTTCATGGCGTGGATCGTGAAGTTGATCGGCGCCCGGCGCGGCGTCGAGGTGGGCACCTTCACCGGCTACTCGGCCCTCGCGGTCGCGCTCGCGATGCCCGAGGACGGCGCGCTGGTCTGCTGCGATCTGAGCGCGGAGTACCTGAGCACGGCGCGCACCTTCTGGGAGCGGGCCGGCGTCGCCGACAAGGTGGAGTCCCGCGTCGGACCGGCCGGCGAGAGCCTCGACGCGCTGCTCGCCGAGGGCGGCGCGGGGACCTTCGACTACGCCTTCATCGACGCCGACAAGCCGCGCTACGACCGCTACTACGAGGCGTGCCTCGAGCTGCTTCGCCCGGGCGGCGTCATGATGATCGACAACGTGCTCTGGGGCGGCGCGGTGATCCGCCCCGAGGACGAGTCGGACGCGACCGTGGCCCTGCGCGCGCTCAACGAGAAGGTGGGGCGAGACGCGCGGGTCGACGCCAGCATGGTCCCGATCGGCGACGGGCTGTTCATGGTGCGCAAGCGCTGACGGCCCGATCTCTCGGGCCAACTCGCTCGGGCCAGCTCGCTCAGGAGACGTCGAGCTTCGAGGGGACGACGGCCACCGGGAGGCGCTGGGGCTGCGAGCGGAACGGGCCTCGCGCGCCCTCGCCGTGCAGATAGAGCACCGCGTCGCGGGGGGTGAACGGGAGCACGGCCGGCAGCGCCTCGTTCGCGGCGAGCGCCGTCGGCGCGGGCTCGATGCTCCAGCCCTCCACGTGACCGGCCGCCACTCTGGCCAGCCAGGCCACGAGCGCGTTCTCGGCGCAGGTGGCGACGAGCGTCGTGGTCAGACCCAGCGAGAGCAGCCCCCAGCCCGCCACGCGAGAGAACCCGAGCGGCGTCCAGAGCTCCGCGAAGAGGGCCAGCGGGATGCCCAGCGCCGCCCACCAGAGGCCCACCTGCCGCCACGCGACGGGCGCCGCCCCGATGGCGCGCTCCAGGGAGAGCTCGCGCAGCACGACCCGGAGGCCGGCCACCGCGCCGGTCACCCAGACCCCCATGACGAACGCCATGCCGACGAGGGTGGTGGGCGCCGTCATGCTGCACGCGCTGCAGCCGGGGTGGAGCGGCCGCCCCGTCCACGCCATCACGAAGGGCGGCAGCGCGAGCGACAGCACCATCGCGAGCGGGATCACCGCCATCTCGAGCGCGGGGACGTCCAGGGCGGCCGCGCGCGCGTGCCGCGCGGCGACCAACGCCACCACGAGGCCCGCGCAGAGGGGGGCCGCCGTCCAGACCGAGTCCCCGCGGCTCAGCGCGCGCGACGCCAGGTCCACGCCCTCGAAGCACCACGCGAGGGTGACGCTGCAGAGGGCGGCGGTCGCGACCCCGAGGGACACGGCCACGGCCGCCGTCAGCGGCAGCCTCGAGTCTCCGCGCAAGATGCGCTCGGTCACGGCCGTTCCTCCCACGTACGGAGATATCGACGCCGCTTTCGCGCTTTCAAGCACGTGTCATGCTTTACACGTGACGAAGCGCGGTTGGCTCGGGGTGGGCGCGGCGATGGTGGCGCTCGTGGGTGCGCTCGTGCTCTACGACGCGCTCGTGATCACCGACGAGGAGCGGCTCGAGGCGTTCGTCGAGGACGTGACGGGTCGGCTCGAGCCGGCGCGCGTCGCCGCGGCCACCGATCGCTGGGTGGATCTCGAGCGTCAGTCGCTCGAGCTCAGCGCCCTGGGCGAGTCCCGACGCTTCGACGCCGGCGACGAGGCCGAGCTGGCCGAGCGACGTCAGCGCGCGCTCGCGCGCTTCATGGGCGACTCCCTCCGCGCGCTGTCGACCGCGATCGAGGTGGAGGATCGCGAGGCCCGCGTGACACTCCGGTTGCTCGGGACGCGGACCGGCATGGCCACCGCGGAGTGGACGCTCCACAAGGCGGGCGACGACTGGCTCGTGCAGCGCCTCCGCGTCACTCGCTGAGGGACCGGACGACCGCCTCGAGGCCGTCCACCACGCGAGCGAGCGCGACGTAGTCGATCTGTGAGCCGTCGTCCCGGGGCGTGTGGTAGCGCGCGTCGCGGAAGGCCGCGGTGTCGGTCACGAGGATGGCCGGGACGCCCTGAAGCCAGAACGATTCATGGTCGGACCAGCCGGCCCCCTGCGTGCGCCGTGAGAGCACCGCGCCCTCGGAGGGGATCCTCGCCACCGCGCGAAAGGCGCCGACGGATCGCCGGAGCAGCGCCTCCGACGCGTCGTCCCCGACGAACGCGACGTAGTCGCCGCGGGTCCCGAACGCGAGCGACTGCGCGAAGGTCGCGTAGCGCTGCGTGCCCTCCTCGGCGCTGTAGTGGCCGAGGCTGTCGAGGGCGATCATCGCGTCCGGCAGCCGCCCCTCGCGCGCCAGCCGGGCCGCCAAGACGCGGCTGCCCATGCCGGCGGTGCGAAAGCGCGGCGGCTCCTCGTTGACGAAGAGCGCGTAGCGCGCGGGGCCGGACGCGCCCCTCGACCGGGCCGCGAGCGCCAGCACGACCGCGACGCCGCTCGCGTCGTCGTTGCCGCCCGGCGAGCCGGGGGCGCTGTCATAGTGGGCGCCGATGAGGACGCCGCCGTCGCGCGGGCCGGCGAGCACGTTGTCGTAGCGAGCGCCCTCCCACGCGTAGGTGTCGAGTCGCGGCTCGAGCCCGATCTCCCACAGACGGCGCGAGAGGTGATCCCGCGCCGCCGCGAGCGCGGCCGGCCGACGCGCGCTCCGCTCCCCCA
>SHBB01000659.1 GCA_004213565.1 Sandaracinaceae bacterium | reverse complement strand
GGCCGAGATCGAACACGCGGCGACCGTCGAGCGTGCCGTGCACGTTGTGCACGACGTCGTCCCGGCTCGAGAAGACGATGGGCCAGCCGACGCCGACGACCGAGACGTGGGGCGAGAAGACGCAGCCGGCCCGCGTGATGGTGACCGGCTCGGCCGGGCGCTCGAGCGGCGCCCCGGCCCGCGGTGAGACGATCTCGATGAGCGCATCCGCCACACCGCCGCGCGCGGAGATCCGCAGCGCCGGAGACGGCTGCGATTCGCCGCACTCCTCCGCGTCGGTGCGCACCTCGAGCGGCGCCAGCGTCGGGCGCTCACCGACCCAGCGGAGCTGACCGGCGATCGAGCCCGCGTCCTCCATCTCGAGCACGCGGTAGCCGTCGACCGTCTCCTCGACGACGGGCGGCGCGGTCTGCTGCGTCGGGCGCGGGTCCTCGGAGCACGCGACGAGCAGCGACGCGATGATCACGATGCTGCGTTCGTACCCCCCTCTCACGCTCGCCTCCGTCGAAGCGAATAGCACAGCACGATCGTGATGGAGCACTTTCGAAGCACGAACCGAGAGGATTCTGCACGAGGTCGTCGCGGCGATGGAAGAAAGCGCGCGATCATGGAGAACGACGTTGCCTGCGAACGCGAGCTTTGGAAGTCTGTTGCCATGACGCGATGGCTCACGCGCGTGTTCCCGCTCCTCGCTTGCGCGACGCTCGGCGCGTGGAGCGCCACCGGGCTCGCGCAGGACATCGACCCCGACCCGCGCGCGTGTCCGCCCGGGAGCGTCGGCTGCCACCGCGTCGACGTCGACTTCGAGCACCGCGACGCGCTCTTCGACGACGTGAGCTTCGACACCGGCTGGGTGCCCGCGGGGGCGCCGGTCCAGGTGCGCTTCGGCCTGTTCCTCGGTGGCTCGACCGAGGTCGACCTCGGCGGCACCGTCGTGACCAGCTGGCCCCCCGGCCTCGAGGTCCGCGTCCCCGGTCGCCCCGGCACGGGTCGGCTCGCCATCAACTACGGCTTCGAGATCATCGCGCGCGTCCGCTTCGACGTGAGCGTGGCCGGCGTCCGCTACCGCTGGGAGGGCGACATCCCGCTCCCCGGCGGCGTCCCGCGCGACCTGCGCCTCGCCGACACGCTCGAGTTCGACCCGTTCGTCTTGCCCGGCGCGATGCCCCGCCCCGTGGCGGCCTGGGACGACACCGACATGGTGCGCGTGTTCGAGGTCGACCTCACCGACGCGATCATCCCCATCCCGGGCATCGGCGGCGGCTTCACCCTCGAGGCCGTCGCGGAGCTCGAGGGCACCTACCGCACCGAGCGCATCGAGGTCGGCGACGCGATCGCGCCCATCTTCATGGAGAACGCGCCGACGGTCGTGCGGCCCGATCCGGGCGCGGCCGGCTTCGGCGCCGCGAAGGACACCACCGTCCTGCCCGTCGGCATCCTGGGCTACGAGGGCGTGATCCGGCTGCTCCCGGGCCTCTTCATCGAGGTCGCGGGCCGCCGCTTCGACCTGACCCTGGCCGACATCCCCATCCCGGTGGCCGACCTCGAGTCCGAGACGCGCTTCGAGCCGGCTGAGGTCCACGTGCCGCTCCCGGACGTGCGCGTCGACCCGAGCTTCCTCGGCTTCGGGGAGGTCCCCGTCGGGGGCGCGGCCGAGCGGCTGCTCAGCGTGCACAACGACGGCGAGGCGGAGCTGCGGGTCTCCGTCCGCGAGCCCGTGGCGCCCTTCTCTCGCGGCGCGGCCACCCTCGTGGTGCCGCCGCGCTCGAGCGCGCGCCTGATCGTGGGCTACGCGCCCGAGGCGCCGGGCGACCGCGCGGGCGTCCTGCTCCTGGACACGAACGACCCCGACGCGCCGCTCGTGACGGTGCGCCTCGGCGGCGCGGGCCTCGGGGACGCGATGGGCGACGGGGGCTACGCGGACGCGGGCGTGGGCGACGGCGGGGCCGGCCCGTTCGGACCGAGCGACGGCGGCTGCGGCTGCAGGGCGAGCGGCGAGGGCCAGGGCGGCGCCGCCTGGCTCCTCGTCCCGCTCCTCGGGATCGGGCTCAGGAGAGCGTCGCGACGGCGTCGCGGATCCGCTTCAAGCCCTCCTGGATGAGCTCCATCGAGGTCGCGTAGCTCATGCGCACGTAGCCGGGCGCGCCGAACGCGCCCCCCGGCACCACCGCGACCCGCGCCGCCTCGAGCAGCCACATCGCCAGCGCGGTGTCGTCCTCGATCTTGCCACCCGCGTGGCTCTTGCCGACGAGCGCGGTGACGTTCGGGAAGGCGTAGAACGCCCCCTCCGGCTGCCGACACGAGATCCCGTCGATGGCGTTGAGCCCCTCGACGATGGCGGCGCGACGCTCCGCGAACGCGGCCTGCATCTTCTGGATGGGGGCCTTGTCGCCGGTGAGCGCCGCGACGGCCGCGTGCTGCGAGACGGCGGCCGGGTTGGTGGTCGACTGCCCCTGGATCTTCTCGACCGCCTTGGCCACGTGGGCGGGCGCGAGCGCCCAGCCGATCCGCCAGCCGGTCATCGCGTAGGTCTTGGAGACCCCGTCGACGACGATGATCCGCTCGCGCAGCTCGGGGGCCACCGTGAGCAGCGACTTCTGCTCGAAGCCGTCGTAGACGAGCTCGCCGTAGATCTCGTCGACGATGATCCAGTAGTCGCCCTTCGCGGCGACGTCGGCGAGGGCCCGGAGCTGCTCGGCCGTGTAGGCGGAGCCGGTCGGGTTCGAGGGCGAGCAGAGGATCAGCGCCTTGGTCTTGTCGGTGACCGCCGCCTCGAGCGCCTCGGGCGTCAGGCGGAAGCCGTCCTCCTCGCGCGTCTCGAGCGTGATGGGCTCCGCGCCGATGATGCGGCACTGGTCGGGGTAGCTGACCCAGTGCGGCGCGGGGATGAGGATCTCGTCCCCCTCGTCGAAGAGCACCATCGCGAGGTTGAAGAGCGTGTGCTTCGCGCCGACCGAGACGACGATCTCGCTCGTGTCGTGCTTCACGCCGCGCCGCCGCTCGGAGTCGGCCGCGATGGCCTTCAGCAGCGGGTCGATCCCGCGCACGCGGGTGTAGTGCGTGGCCCCGCCGTCGATGGCGGCCTTCGCCGCCTCGCAGATCGCGGGCGGCGTCGCGAAGTCCGGCTCGCCGACGCCGAAGGCGATGACGTCGACGCCCTGCGCCTTCAGCTCATTGGCCTTCTGGGTCATCGCGAGGGTCGCGGAGGGCTTCACCGCCTGGATGCGGCGTGCGAGCTCGAAGGTCATCTGTCTGTTCTCCTGAGAGTGAGGGAGGGGAAGTTCAGGCGGAGTCCGGCTTGACGACGACGACCGTGCACGGCGCCGTGCGCACCACGACCTCGGCCACGCTGCCGAGCAGGAGCCGATTCATCCCGCGCCGGCCGTTCGTGCCCATGACGATGGTCTGGCAGCGGTTGCTGCGGGCGGCGGCGAGGATGCTCTCGGCCGGCCTGCCCTTCGTCACCGCGTAGCGCAGCCCGACCGTGCTGGGCACGTCCTCGTCCGCGTAGGCCTCGTCGACGAACGCGCGCACCTTCGACACCCCCTTCTCGATCGCCGGCAGGCCTTCCTCTTCCACCACGTGATGGAAGAAGACCTCCGTGACCTCGAGACGGTTGAGGTGCTCGATCGCCCAGCGACACGCCAACCGTGACGCGGCGCTGAAATCGACGGCGACCAGAATCCGCACGCGCAACTCATAGCAGAGGCGCCCACCGCCGGCTACGGCGCCCGGTGGGGGACACCCACGCGGTAGACTCGGCCGATGAAGCGCGCTCTCCGGGGTGCGGCCCCCCTCCTCGGCGCGTAGACATCGTCTCCCCGCTGCGCAGCGGGGCCGTGCGCGTCGTGGTCGAGAACCAGCCGGTCGCCCCGCCTGCTCCCGTCGCGAGCGAGACCCACTTCGTCAACGACTGCCAGCCCATCCCGCGGCTCGGCCAGGAGACCCGGCTGGCGTGGATCGCGCGCATCGAGCGCTACATCGAAGGCCGCGCGCACCACCTCGCCTCCGTCACCTACCCGCCGGGCGACGGCGTCGACATCGCGCTCGTCTGCTTCTCCTCGCCCCGCTGACGCGGGCGCGCAGGTTCAGCGACCGGGCGTCGTGATCGATCGCTGGCGACTCGCCAGAGCTTCCGGAACCGCGAGAGCCAGCGGCAGCGGCAGCGGCAGCGGCAGCGGCAGCGGCAGCGTTTGCACCCGCATGCGACCACCCAAGGGCGGAAATTGCAGGCCCATGGGACCACCTGATTTTCAGCCCGAAGGGACCGCCCCCGGGGATGCGCCTGAGATTTTCAGGCTCATGGGACCAGCTGCTTTTCAGCCCGAAGGGACCACCCCGGGGGCTCCCTCGGTTCGGTGACCGGACCCCGTCCGGAGTGACGCACGTGCGGGCGTGCGACGACTCCGAATGGCCTACCGGGAGTTGAAGATGATCGAGGTGAAGCGACCCGCTCGACGGGACGCTAGGTTGACTTGTTCGCGAACAACTCGACAAGTCAACTTAGCGTCCCCATATCCCCCCAGCGCCTCGGCCGAGTGCGAGTCGAGTCCGCGACCGCCACCGCGCCAGAGTCCGCGACCGAGACCGCGCCGGAGTCCGCGACCGAGGCCGCGCCGGAGTCCGCCGCCGAGTCCGCAGCCGGGCTGACTCCGCCCCCGCGGCCGACTCCGCGACCCGAACCGAGTCGGCGACCGAGTCCGCAACCGCGTCCGCAACCGCAGCCGAGGCCGACTCCGCGACCGAGTCCGCCCCGACTCCGCGGCCGAGTCCGCCCCACGAAAGGCGAGCGGGCCCTCACGAACCGCGCCCGCCACCCCGGAGACCGAGCCGCGAGCCCGGGAGAGCATCAGCCGCGATCTCGAGTCCCCCGGCCGCGAGGAGCCTCGCCGGCGAGCCTCAGTTCACCACGGAGAGCGCGCGGGCCTCGCCAGCGAGGCACGGTCGCCCCCCGTGAACGACAGAGGTTCGCCAGCGAGTCGCACCACCTCGCGCTGAGCGCATGAGCCTCGCGGGCGAGCCGCGACCACCTCCCGGGATGAACGCGCAGCTCTCGCCAGCGAGTCGCACTACCTCGCGCTGAGCGTGCTCGCCTCGCGGGCGAGCCGCGACCTCCCGGGATGAACGCGCAGCTCTCGCCGGCGAGTCCCGACCGCCCGCACCGAGCGTACGAGGCTCACCAGCCAGTCCCGGCCGCCCGCACCGAGCGCACGAGTCTCACCAGCGAGTCCCAGCCACTCATGATGAGCGCATGAGACTCGCCGGCCAGTCGCGCGTCTTCGCGACGACTCCACGAGAGTCACCAGCGAGTCACGGACTTTCGCCACAAGCCCACGAGAGTCGCCAGCGAGTCTTTTCGCCAAACTTTGGCCCGGCGAGCGTCGCCAGCGAACCGGCCCCCCACGCCACCTCCCCGCCAGCGTCGCCAGCGACTCGCTCCCTGTCCTGAGACGCGAGCGAGGCGAGCGCAGCGCGAAACGCGAGCGACCGCGAGCGAACTGGCGCCACCCATCCAGTTCAGCGAGCGACGGCGAGCGAACGGCCACCTCCATCGCTGGCAGCGACGGCCCGCCCGAGGCGCGGGCGACGGCGAGCGCAGAGGGCGGGCGAGGCCAGCGAAGCGCGACCGAGACCAGCGAGGCCAGCGAAGCGCGAGCCAGCGAAGCGCGAGCCAGCGAAGCGCGAGCGAGCGAAGCGCGACCGAGGCCAGCGAAGGCGAGCGAGGCCAGCG
>SHBB01000658.1 GCA_004213565.1 Sandaracinaceae bacterium | reverse complement strand
TCTGGTCGAGCGCGTCGTCGTCGTAGCGCGAGCGGTGCCCGGCGGGGCCGGGGAGGGTGAGGTAGGCCGTCCGTCCGGGGCCGGGCGCCTCCGGGAGCGTGAGCGGATCGAAGGCGCCGATCGCGCCGGTCGCCTCGCAGAGCTTGTCGACCTGCGTCTTCTTCCAGTGAGGCGCGTCGAGCACCGCCTGCGGCGCGCCGCTCGGCAGGTTCGAGAGCGTCTTCTTGATCCGGGTCGTGACGGCGCCCTTGTGCGCCACCTCCTCCGGGACGCGGAAGACGAGCGCCTGCGCCTCGAGCTTCTTGCAGAAGCTGAGGATGTTCTTCAGCGCGCCGTCGGTCTCGCTCGCCGCGAAGCCGCTCGCGCCGATCTCGGCCGGCGCCAGCGCGGTGAAGACGAAGCCCTCGGGCGCCTCGCGTTGCCAGCGGCGCAACGTACCGGTGCCCGGGATGCCGATCTCCGTATCGGAGATCTCCACCGCCATGAGCTCTTGGAGATAGCGGCTCACCGCGATCGGGAAGCCGGAGCACGCGACCACGAACATGCGGCGCAGGGTACAGAAAGCCGCGCCGATCTCACAGGGGGGCTTTTCGTCGACGCTCTGCCCGCCTGTTCAGGGTGCATCGAAGACTATCCCCCGCGGTCCCGAGTCCGCTACGATGGCGCCGGTGACTTGGCTTGGGGTGGAGAAGCGGGGGCGCGCCGCGACGCTCGCGTTCGCGTCGCTCGTGTTCGTGGCGGCGCTCGGCACGACCGGGCCGGCCGCGCGGGCGCAGGGCGCTCGCTACTACGACATGCAGCTCTTCCTCCCGCCGGCGGCGGGCGGCAGCACCTTCACCATCGCGCGCCCCTCGGTGCCGCGGCACCTCAACGCGGTCTTCGGGATCGCCGGCAACTACGCGCTCGACCCGTTCGTGCGCTCCGAGACGGTGAGCGGCGGCGCGGTCCTGTTCCCGGCCGCGCCCGTGATCCGTCACTACGCGCAGCTCGAGGCGATGGCGGCGCTCGGCCTCTTCGAGTTCCTCGAGCTCGGCGTGGTCGTGCCGGTCACGATCGTCGACGGCGCGATCGATCCGCTCGAAGCGACCTACCGCTACACGACGCAGGCGGGCATGGGAGACATCCGCCTGAGCGCGAAGATCCCGATCTTGCGAGGCGACTTCTCCCTCGCGGCGCGCTTCGTCGCCCAGCTCCCCAGCGGCGACTGGAACAACTACTCGGGCAACGAGTACTGGATCGCGACGCCCAGCGCGGTCGTGGCCTGGGATCCCGGGCCGCTGACGATCTCCGGCGAGGTCGGCTATCGGCTGCGTCAGCGCCGGGCGATGCCGGGCTTCGAGCAGGACGACGAGATCCACGTCGCGGCCGGCGTCGGGGTGCCGGTCATCGAGGAGCTCGAGATCATCGCGGAGTCGCAGCTGCGCATCGGCGTCGGCGGGCGCGAGCTGCGGTCCAACGAGGTGCCCTGGGAGGTCGACGCCGGCGTGCGCATCTGGCCGATCCGCGGCCTGTCGATCGAGCTGGGCGCGGGCACCGGGCTCCTCGCTGGCTACGGCGCGCCCCCGCTCCGGGTCTTCGCCGCGCTGCGCTTCGCGACCGAGCAGGGGGACTCGTGTGACGCGGGTCCCGAGGACTTCGACGGCTTCGAGGACGGTGACTTCTGCGCCGACCCCGACAACGACGGTGACGGCATCGAGGACGCCGCCGACGAGTGCGTCAATGACGCCGAGGACATGGACCGCTTCCTCGACGAGGACGGCTGCCCGGACACCGACAACGACGCCGACGGCGTGCCGGACGAGACCGACAGCTGCCCCACGCAGTCCGAGGATCGCGACGGCTTCCAGGACGAGGACGGCTGCCCCGAGCCGGACAACGACGAGGACGGCGTGCCCGATGGGCTCGACCGCTGCCCGATGGAGCCCGAGGATCGCGATCGCTTCCAGGACGAGGACGGCTGCCCCGAGCCCGGCCCCGAGGCGGCGAGCGTCACGGTCACGGACACGCGCATCCTGATCTCCGAGCGGATCTACTTCGACTACGACCGGGACACGATCCGCGACGTGTCGATGCCGCTCCTCGATCAGGTGGCGGACGTCATCCAGGAGCTGCCGCAGGGCCTGCGCGTCAGGGTGGACGGCTACTCCGACGATCAGGGCGTGCGCGCCTACAACGTCGACCTCTCCTATCGCCGCGCGCGAGCCGTGGTGGAGTACCTCGCGGGCCGCGGCGTCGATCGAGATCGCCTCGACTACCGGGGCTATGGCCCGGACAACCCCGTGGCGCCGAACGACTCGCCCGAGGGCCGCGCCCTCAACCGGCGCGTCGAGTTCACCATCCTCCAGCAGGGCGAATCGGCGGGCGGCGGGCGCCGGCGTTGATCGCCATTCGTGGTAAAGCGGCTCGCATGCGCGCCGCGCCCGCTCTCTTGCTCGCGCTCAGCCTCGGCCTCACCAGCTGCGGCGGCGTCGATCCCGGGCGCACGCCCGAGTCGACGGTCAGCGCCTTCGCCTCGGCGCTCCGGGAGGGGCGGACGGAGGACGCCTACGGCCTGATGAGCGACGGCTACCGCCGCAGGGTCAGCCTCGAGGAGTTCCGTCGCTACGTCACGGACTACCCGGCCGAGGTGCAGCAGACCGCGCGCGCCCTCTCGCAGCGCCGCGGCCGCGCGGAAGAGGAGGCCGTGGTCGAGTACGGGGAGGGCGAGTCGCTCCGGCTGGTGCGCGAGAGCGGCGACTGGCGCGTGGCGACGGACGTCGTCGACTTCTACGACCAGGCGACGCCGCGCGCGGCGCTGAGGTCGTTCGTGCGCGCCATGGAGCGCCGCCGCTACGACGTCGTGCTCGCCCTCATCCCCGAGGCGGATCGCGAAGGCATGACCCCGGAGCGGATGCAGGAGGCCTGGGAGGGCGAAGGGCGCGAGGAGGTGGAGCGCCTGCTCGCCAACCTCCGCGCCGCGCTCGACAACCCCATCGAGGAGGTCGGCGACCGCGCCACCATGACCTACGGAGATCGCTTCCGAGTGCAATTCGTCCGTGAGGACGGAGTATGGCGCATCGAAGACCCGGACTGACGTGCTGTTTCGAAGAGAACGGCGCGTGATCTGGTACCATCCGACGCCGTGAGCACTGGCGGCGTGGGCTCTCCCAATCTCGACAGACGACTCCTCCGCTTCCGAACCCGGAGCGGCCAGGAAGACGCGACGGTGCTCGCGCGCGACCTGCTCGACGCGGGGCGACACGCGGACGCGGGTGACGTGCTCGGCAAGGCGCTGGAGAGCGACCCGGAAGACGGCGAGCTGCTCCTGCTCGACGGACGGATCCGGTTCGCGGGCGGAGATCTGCTCGGCGCGCAGGCGGCGCTGTTGAAGGCGGCGCGGTCCCTGCCTCGCAACAAGGAGCCGTTCCGATGGCTCGGAGAGGTGCTGCTCAAGCGCGGGGATCCGGCGCGGGCCGCGAAGGTGCTGTCGCGGGCACGCGCGATCGACGCCAACGATCGCGCGATCCACCTGCTCGAGGAGCGCGCGCTGCGTCTGAGCGAGGTCGCGGCGCGCGCCGGGAGCGAGGAGGCGGCCCGACAGGCGCGCGCGTCGTACGAGCCCCGCGCTGAACCCCAGGGGCCTGCCGACTCCGAGCCGCCCGAAGAGCGCACGGTCATCCGCACCGACCTCACCGAGCAGCTGCGCAGCATGACCGCCGCCGCGGACGAGGCGGCCGCGGCGCCCCCGCTGACCGCTCCGTCACCGGACGCCTTCAGCGCCGACTTCGAAGACGAGCCCACCAACGTCGTCGGCGACGAGGCCGTCCTCGACGCGATGCAGCACGTGCGAGGGAGGGTCGCCAGCGAGCCCGTGAGCGGAGAGTACGAGCCCGCGACGGTCATGGAGCCCGTCCGCTCGAAGACCTCCACGTCGCCCGGCGCGGCGGCCGCGCCCATCCCGCCTCCGCCCAAGCGCGATCTGCGCCCCAAGAAGCCGTCCGACTCCCCGTTCGGCGCGTCGGACGACGAGATCGACTCGGCGCTGGGTGCGCTGAGCGGCAAGAAGAAGTCGGCGTTCGCCGACGTGGCCGACCCATTCGCGCCCGCGCCGCCGATGCCTCCGCGCGGCGGGATGCCCAAGGCGCCCCCCCTCCCGCCGAAGCGCCCGCTCGCGGCCGCGCCCCCCGCCGAGCCGGCGGAGGAGAAGCTCGCGCCCCCGCCCTTCGCGGTGACGGCCGATCCCTTCGCGGCGCCGGATCTGGATCCGGAGCCGGCCGTCGAGGCGCCCGTCCTGGAGGAGCCCGAGCGGCCGCGCGGTCCAGCGCCGGAGCCCTCGCCCCCCGCGCTCGACGCGTCCCCGCCCGAGCCCGCCGCGGACGCCCCGCTGGGCGGAGAGTCGAAGGAGAACGTCGACCAGATCCTGCGGATGCTGAAGGACGAAGGCCTGTTCGAGCCGCCCACGGGCACGGCGACGGGATGGGCGAACCGGGCCGAGGTCAAGAAGAGCGAGCGCGGCGGCACGCGCGTCGGGGTCTGGCTCGGCGTCGTCTGGGTGCTCGCCCTGCTCGCGGGCGGCGGCGGCTGGTACGGCTGGCAGGAGTGGCTCGAGTACCGGCACGCCGAGGCGGCGCGCTTCGTCGCGATGGCGACCGAGGAGGCCTACGGCGGCGACCACGCGGACCTCGTCGACGCGGAGCGACACCTCCGAGAGGCGCGCGATCTGCACCCGCAAGACACGAGCGGCCCGACGCTGCTGCTCTTCGTGCACAGCCAGCGCGCGCTCGAGGACGGCGCCTTCGAGGCGGGCTACCTGCGGCCCTCGATCGCCCGCGCCGAGCGCATGGAGGGCGAGGAGATCGAGGCCTACCTGCAGGCTGCGCGCGCGGTGATGACGGCGGCCGAGGGAGGCTTCGAGCAGGCGCGCGAGCGGATCGGGCAGGCGCTCGAGGCGCGACCGGACGATCCCGCGATCCTCTACCTCGCCGGGCGGCTGGAGCAGCGCCTGGGCGAGGACGACGCGCTCGGTCACCTCGAGGCGGCGTCCGAGGCCGAGGAGGCCCTCAACGCGCCGCGCATCGCGCTCGCGGAGGCGCGCTACGACGAGGGGCGGGCCGAGGAGGCCCTCGCGCTCCTCGACGAGGTCCTCGCCCGTGACGACGAGCATCTGCGGGCGGGGCTGTGGCGCCGCTTCATGACCTCCGACAGCGACGAGCCCGCGGCCGCGCTCTCGAGCCTGCTGGAGCTGGAGGAGGGGCTGGCGGACCTGGGCGCGCCGACCGACCACGTGCTCTTCCAGCTGACCAAGGCGCGCCTCTCGCGCCGTGAGGGCAACACCGAGGCGGCGGGCGACGCGGTCGACGCCGCGCTCCGGGCGGGCGGCTCCGAGCCGCGGCTCCTGTCCCTGGTGGCCACCGAGGGCCGCCGCGCGGGGCGGCTCGTCGCGTCCGAGATGGCGGCGCGCCAGGCGGTCGAGCGGGCCCCGTCGAACCCCGAGTTCCGGAAGCTCCTCGCGGGGATCCAGCTCGCGCGCCGCAACGGCCGAGCGGCGCTCGCGACGCTCGCAGACATGGACGCGTCCGACCCGGACGTCCTCGAGATGCGCGCGGAGTCGGCGCTGCTGGTGGGCACCGAGGAGGCGCTGACCGCGGCCGCGCAGGGGCTCGACGCCTACGTCGAGGGGACCGAGGACCCGGGGGTCGGGGTGCAGGCGCTCCGCATCCGCACGCACGTCGGGCTCGGACAGGCGCAAGAT
>SHBB01000657.1 GCA_004213565.1 Sandaracinaceae bacterium | reverse complement strand
CTCCCTCCAACCCGGACCCGAGCGGACGAGGCACGGGCCGCGTCGAGCGAGCTGATGGATCGCGGATCAGCGACGCGTGACTGTCGCCGCCGGGCAAGTCTTCGCAGCATGGCCGGCGGGAGGTGGTCGCTCCGCCGCCACCCCCTCGGGCCAGCCCTGGTCGCCCGCCCGCGGCTCGCGGTATCGTATCCGCGGTCGCGCCAGCGGCCGGGGAGGGTGACATGACGGAAACCGCGGAGGTCCCGAACCAGCTGGACGTGTTGGTGGTGGACGACGACCCGGCGATGCGGGAGCTGCTCGCCGAGATCGTGCACCGCGAGGGGCACCAGGCCATCAGCGCGGAGTCCGCGGAGGCGGCGCTGGAGATGCTCCCGGTCTGGACGTTTCAGGTCGCCTTCCTCGACCACAACCTTCCAGGCATGGAGGGGCTCCTGCTCGGCGAGTACCTGCGGCGAAGCAACCCGGACATGCTCATCGCGCTCGTCACGGGCTCGGACGACCGGCGGGTGGAGAGGCGCACGAAGGAGCTCCGGCTGACCTTCATAGAGAAGCCGTTCGACAACGCGCAGATCCACCGGGTGCTCGAGGCCTATCTGGAGCTGGCGGCGGAGCGGGCCGAGACGAGGCAGGCCGCCGACGGTGAGGACTTCGAGCCGCCGATCGGGCGCTTCGCCGAGGTCCTGCCCGACAGCTTCGCCATCCCCAAGGTCCCCGGCCGCATCACGGACCGGCTCGTCTCGACGGTGCAAAGAAGCCTGCACAATCTCCGGAGCATCAGCCGCTACAACGAGCGGGACCGGGTGGTCGCGCTGAGCGGGCTGCTCACGGCGCGGGTGCTCGGGGTCGACATGCCGCGCGCCTCGAATGGCAACACGCTCTTCGAGGAGTACGACCGGCTCATGGAGACCCACGGGCGGCGCACCGAGTTCACCTGCTGACGTCAGTAGATCGGGCGGCGCCGGGTCGAGAACCACGTGCGGTACTCGCGCATCCGGGCGCGGTGCTCGGCCGGTGCGTGCCGCCGGCAGCTCTGCATCTCGGGGCTCCCCTCGGGCGCGGCCCAGCGGATCTCGATGCAGTCGTTCGGGTTGTAGGACATCTCGAAGCCGCGCGCGCGCGCGATGACGTCGGCGAGCGTGAGCTGCTGGCTCTGCCCGTCGCTGCGCACGTACTGGAAGGTGCGGCTCCGCAGCGTCTCTTGCTGACGCGCGCGCACCCGCTCGACCGCCGCGTCGACGTCCGTCACGCCGAAGCGCGCTGGGTTGCGGCGCACGACCTCGGGGAAGCCGGTGACCGTGTCCATCGCGATGAGGAGCCGCATGTCGCGCGAAGGCGTGGAGTACTCCTCCCACGGCCCGCCCGTCTGGAAGATGGCGCCGCCCTCGGGCATCTCCATCGTCCGCCCGCCGTTGTCGCGGACCCAGCGCTCGCCATTGTCGACGCTCACGACCCGGCGCGCGATGGACTCGTCGAGCGCGTCGATGAGCGAGATCTGGACCTGGATCGGGTCCAGCGGGCGCGGGTTGATCAGGCCCTCCATGCGCTCGTAGAACTCGTCGGTGGTGCCCGCGTACTGCTCGAGCGAGTACGGGGTGTAGCCAGCGCGGGCCGTGATCTCCTCGTTGGCCAGGGCGGTGTAGGACTGCTCGCGCCGGTCGTAGACGATGGGGCGCCAGCCCTTGAAGCCGGCCCCGACGTGGGTGGTGTCGGGGTGGAAGAGGAACGAGCCGCGCCAGAAGCGGCGACGCCCGACCGTGCCGTCCGGCTGCGCGTCGGCGCCGACCAGGATGCCGTACTCGTCGCCGCCCTGCGGGAGCCACCGGGCGACCACGAGCAGGTGTCCGTACGGGTCGGCGAACACGGTGCCGGGCCGGAGGGCCTCGCGCGTCATCGGCACCGGGTAGAGCGCGGTCTGCGAGTCCTCGGGGTGCGTGCGGCCGCTCGCGCTGTGCACGCCGCGCTTGACCTGGGTGACGATGAAAGCGCGGAAGGCCTCCACCGCGTCCACCTGCTCGTGCGCCCACTGCGGCGTGCGGATCTGCTCCTCGCAGGTGGGCAGGTTGCCGTGCCGGCCGCGGGTGCAGACCCGGTAGGCGAAGGGCAGGCGCAGCTTCCACGCGAAGTAGGTGCGCAGGAAGTACGGCAGATCGGCGCAGTCCGGGCGGAGCGGGATGCGCTCCTCCTCGCCCTGAGAGAAGTGATCGAACAGCAGGTTGCGGTCGCGATCTAGGAGGAGCACCGAGAGGTTCGGCCAGGTCAGCTCCTCGTCCACGGGGTAGTCGAAGAGCCGCTCGACGAACGCGCTGAAGAGCGCCTCGGTGTCCGCTTCCCAGCGGAAACGCGGCTCCCAGACCACCTCCGGGTGCACGGTCTCGGGCTGCGCGGGGTAGGGCGTCACGGTGATGCGCTCGCACGCCGCGACGTTGGGGCCGTCGCCGAGCACCGCCGTCCAGCGCCCCGCCTCGGGCGCGTCGATCTGCGCCCAGTACGTGAAGGGCGGGCCCCCCAGGCGATGAAGCTCCGGGGCGCGCCGACGGCCGCTCGGGTCGATGAGGGCGAGCTCCACCGGGCCGAGCTCCTCCGTCGCGGTGACCATCACGCGCATCGGCTGGCCGGGGTGCGGCCGCTCGGGCGAGCGGAAGATGCGCACCGCGAGGCTGTCGTCGCACGCGCTCGCCTCGGGGACCACCACCGGCGCCGCCGCGCGCGGGCTGGCCACGCCGATCAGCTCCGGGCCGATCTGCTGGCCGATGACGACGGCCTCCGTGACGCGCTCGAGGAAGCTCCCGCGGCTGCTGCCGTCGCCGAGGCTCAGGTCGCTCACGGCGACGCGGTCGACGCGCCGCAGGATCTCTTGCTCACCTTCGCACGGCTCGACGTACTCGCTGAAGGCGTGAATGGCGTAGGGGCGCTCGGCCTCGTCACGGCCCAGGTACACCATGATGTGACCGGGGAAGTGCAGCAGCACGACGCCGCGCCGGGCCGCCGCGTCGAGGAGGCGGAGGCGGTCGCCGTCGTCTTCGACCCCCTCGAACGAGAGCGTGTAGGTGCCGCTGTGCGCCTGCCGACCGCTGTGCCGGGGCAGCTCCAGGCCGAAGGTGGCGAGCACGTCCATGACGAAGCGCGAGCAGTCGAGGCCGCCGGCGTGACCGCCCCAGCCGTAGGGGCGGCCGAGGTGGCTGAACGCCTCCTCGAGGAACGCCCGGCGGGTCAGGGGGCGGGTGGCGTCCCGGAGGCTCGCCGCCGGCGCGCGGTGCACGCCGCGCTCGTCCGCGAAGAGGACCCGGCTCGTGTCCTCGGGATCGCGCGGCAGGAGCGCCCCGTGCTCGGCCGAGAGCTCCGCGCCGTCCTCGGCCGCGAGCGTCACCCCGGCCGCGACCTGCATCGGCGCGCCGTGGAGCACCGCGTGCCGGATCGCTCCGTCGACCGGGGCCGAGAGCGGGGCGTCCTCCGCGAGCCAGCCGAGCGCGTAGCGGGTGCGCGCGAGCGACATGCCGTTCGGCCAGCGCATGAGGATCTGCACGGGCTCCTGCGGACGCACCGTGGAGCAGTTGTTGCGGTCGAAGTCCGGGTCGACCGGCACCTTGAACAGGCCGTCCACGCGCGGCCCGCAGCGCAGCGAGGTCTCGGCGAGCGCGATCCGCACGACGGGCTGGGCCGCGACCGGGCGGTCCGCGAAGGTCTCCGGGTCGACCCGCGCCCCCGCCGCGTCGACGTAGTCACCCGCCGCGAGCTTCTCTCGCATGTAGGTCAGCCGCTCCTGGACCTCCCGGTTCAGCCGCGCCGCGTCCGGCGCGCGCTCGAGCGACGCGCGGTCGATCGGCAGCCCGTTGTCGGCGTCGCCCGTCAGCGCGCGGTTGTGAGCCGCGATCTGGACGGGCGTCATCAGCGGCGCGTCGAGCCCCTCCCCGGCGCGCTCGAGCCAGTAGGCGAGCGAGCGGTGACGCTCGGTCACGTGGGGCAGGGGATCGGGCGCCGGCGCGGTGCTCGGGCAGCTCCGCGCCTCCGCGCCCTCGGAGGCCTCCTGGGTCGGCGTCTGCGCGCCGTCCGTGGCGCCGCCGCTGCACGCGCCGAGCAGCAGGGCGAGCCAGAGGAGGGGGGATGAGATGCGCGGGTTCACGGTCGCTGAAAGGATAACGTCGCTGAAAGGATAACCAGGGGCCGAGCCGGCCGCAGGTTCCTGGCGCGTCAACGTGCACGGCGTCGCCGCGCATTCCGGGCCTCCTAGGACTACTTGGTCACATTTACGACGGCCCTCGCTCGTTCAGCGGCTGAAAGCCCCTCCTTCATCGTCGCGGCGCGCCCGAAACCACTGTCCGTCGCGATCATCCGCCGACATGTGACCAAGTAGTCCTATCGCGTGCCTCGGTTGAAGGGGCCGACGTTCGGGCCCGCGGGCCCGGCCAGATCCGTGATCCGGCACCCGGCCGCGTCGATGCTCACGTCCGCCACCCGCCAGAACCGCCCGCCCGTGCGCTCGTTCAGCGTGACCGGGCCGAGGGTCTGGCGCGGCGTGGTGTCCGAGCCGCCGCAGTAGATCCGGACCGTGATCGCGTGCGGCCCGCCGCCCGAGAAGCTGTGCACGCCCACCCGGTAGGTGCCCGGCGCAGGGCGGAGGATGTTGATGTTCTCCGGCCCACGCCCGTTGGTGTCGTCGATGTCCAGGCGGGGGTTGTCGTCCGTGCCCGGGCCACCCCAGTCGGGGCCGCCGCGGATGCAGTTGCCGTAGTAGCAGTCGTCGGTGGTGTTCCACTGCGTCCCGCCCGGGCGCATCAGGTGCAGATCCATGTCCGTGGAGTCGGTGTCCCAGAACATCTCCACCCGGAGGCCGTCGACGTTGCCCGCCTCGACGCGCACGGTGCACATGCCCGTGAGCCCGTCGTCGTCGGTGGCGGTCACGGTCAGCTCGTAGACCCCCGCGATGTCCGGGGTGAAGGTCGTCATCGGCGCGTTGGCCGGGCTCGGCGCCGTGGCGCCGGATCCGCCCGGGGTGCTCGTCAGGCGCCAGCGCCAGCTGACCACCGTGCCGTCGTCCACCGCGCTGACGCTGATGGGCGTCGGGCGCAGCGGCTCGGTCATCACCATGCCCGGGCAGGTGAGGGTGGGCGGCGACGGCGTGGCCGTGACGTCGACCTCGCACGAGGCGCTCAGCCCCTCCACGTCCGTGGCCGTGAAGCGGAGGGTGTAGGCGCCGACGCGGTCCGGGGTGATCGTGGTGGCGTCGGCGTCGGCGGGCGTCGGCTCGGCGCTCGAGGAGGCGGGCCGCCGGATCACCTCCCAGCGGCGCGTGCGGATGCCGAGATCGTCGGTCGCGGTGGCGTTCAGTCGGATCGGCTGGCGCGTCGGGCCCGTCGCGTCCGCGGGGCAGACCACCTCGGGGGGCCCGGTCACGAGCACGCCGACCTCGCAGGAGTCGGTGGCCATGTCGGGGTCCGTCACCGTCAGGCGGAGCACGTAGCTGCCGCGCGTGCGGGACCGGAATTCGAGCACCGGGCCGTCGACGCCGGTGAGCATCGGCGAGGCGCCGGGCGGCATCGAGACCACGTCCCACTGGAACGAGACGACGAAGTCGTCGTCGAAGCCGTCGCCGAGCAGGACGATCGGCTCGTCGATGAGCGTCTGCTGCATCCCGTCGGGGCAGATGGCGACCGGCGGGCCGACGACCGCGTTGACCGTCACCTCGCACGTCGCGGTGCGCCCGCCGCCGTCGCGGGCCTCGAACTGGAGCCGGTAGGCGC
>SHBB01000656.1 GCA_004213565.1 Sandaracinaceae bacterium | reverse complement strand
CGTCCACGAGCAGGACGATCCCGTGCGCGTCGAGCGCCCGGCGCACGAGGTGCGGGGCCTCGTGATCGTGGTTGCCGAAGCAGGCGAAGACCTTCCCCTCCGCCGCCGCGAGCGGGGCGAGCGCGTCCTCGAGGATCTGCGGGTCGGCCTGCGACTCCATGGTGAGGAAGTCGCCCGTGAGCAGGATGAGATCCGGGGCTCGCTCGACCGCGCGGGCGCAGATGCGCGCGAGGCGCTCGGTGCTCATCAGCGGGCCGAGGTGGGGATCGGTGATCTGCACGATCCGGAGCGGCCGCGCGTCCTCGGTCGGGGCGCCGCGCGGGTGGCGGCGCACGCCCTCGACCCGCGCGCCGTCGAGGCTCACGTCGACGACCTCCTCGCGCGTGTGCAGCGACTGGAAGACTCCGAACGCGGCGACCGCGAACGGGACGAGGACCGTCCAGGTCGTCATGCCCATGGCGATCGGGGAGGCCCAGAAGATGCCGAGCACGCAGCCCGCGGTGAAGAAGAAGCCGGGCACGCTCACGAACGCGCGCCACCACCACGGCCGCATCCGCGCCTTCGCCAGGGCGAGGAAGTGCAGGTGCACCGTGGCCTGGAGGTAGGCGTAGAGCGGCCAGACCTCGTCGAACGCGGGGTAGAGCGCCACCGCCAGCGCGCCCTGGACGGTCAGCAGCACCGCCGCGAACGTGGCGAAGAAGCGCCCCCGCAGGTAGGCGGCGCAGGCGACGACGATCAGGGCGCCAGCGAGGGTGGAGAGGCCGAAGGCGAGCATCCAGGCCCGTTCGGTGTGGGGCGAAGCGGGCCGCTCCGCAAGGCCGCTCAGCAGGGCCGCTCAGCAGGGCCGCGCTCAGAGGTCGACGACGGGGAGGTTCACCCGGCGCTTGTCCGACTGCTCGCGCGGGACGTTCTCGAGCTTGAGCACGCCGCGCGGGCACATGTGGGCGCACATGCCGCAGCCGACGCACGAGGCGCGGGTGAAGCTCTGGTTGGACTGCGCGTAGCTGCGCACGTCGATGCCCATCTCGCAGTAGGTGCTGCAGTTGCCGCAGCTGATGCACATGTCGGGTTTGACCGCGATGCGGAAGCGGCCGAGCTTCTGCTGGAGGCCGAGCAGCGCCGCCATCGGGCAGAAATTGCGGCACCAGACCCGGGCCCCGAAGAGCGGGTAGAGCCCCACGCCCACCACGCCGGCCAGGATGGAGCCGACGACGAGCCCGTAGAGCTTCTTCATCGACCACCAGCTCTCGCCGGAGATGGCGTCGTGCAGCCAGCCCCCGAGGTGCGCGGAGTGGTCGAGGATGAGCAGGAAGGTCGAGCCGATGGCCAGGAACAGGATGGGGTAGATGGCCGCCTTCTCGAACTTCCAGCTCCGCGTCGAGGTGCTCGTCAGGTGGCGCCACGGGTCGCCCGCGGTGTTGGCCAGCCCGCCGCATCCGCACACCCAGCTGCAGTACCAGCGCTTGCCGAAGAAGTACGCGGCCAGCGGCGCGACGACGAACGCCAGCACGAGCGTGGTCACCGCGAAGATGAGCGGCACCGCGCCGAGCACGCTCGGGTGGAGCTTGTAGTGATCGAGCGGCCAGATGCTCGCCGCGAAGTACTCGTACTTCCAGGCGTCGTCCGCGGAGGCGCCGAAGAAGAGGGGCATCACGAAGGGCAGCGTGAAGGCGAGCGACGCCTGGACGGCCACGTTCGTTGCGATGCGGTACTTGTTGTAGCGGCTGTTGCCGTGCTTGCGCAGGTAGTAGACCGCGCCGAGGCCCATGAAGAACGTGTAGAGGGCGGCGTAGACGAACCACTTGTTCCGCAGCCCCAGCGCCTCGGCCACGGGCGAGAGGTGATCGGTGAAGTAGAGATCGCAGTAGAAGGCGATCAGCACCACGGCGATGATCACGCCGAGCCAGTTCTTGCTCCGCCAGCCCTCGCGGAAGGTCGAGTCGAGGCCGTTCTGTCCTTGAAGGTCCATCGCTGTTCACCCGCGCACGGCCGGGGCCGGCATGTGGCCTGGGGCGACGCTGAACGCGACGCCCGAGAGCTCCTGCTTCTTCGCTCGCTCCGGGATGACGAGGGGCGGCACGAGCTCCGTGTCGAACGCCGCCTCGTTCAGGTGCGCGAGCACGTACTCGAGCGAGCGGTGCTCCTCGATCCAGCGGATCAAGACCGCGTGATCCCAGCGCCGACCGAGCAGGTTGAACCCGATGACGCGCCCGCCCTCGAGCACGATCCGCGTGGTGCTGCGCACCGGGCCTCGCTCCTCGTGGAACCAGTTCTGCTCCCCCTCGACGTTCATGCTGACGAGCCCCGCGGTGGTGTACTCGATGTCCATCAGTTTTGCCGAGTTGTACCAGGTGCCGCGGTCGTAGACGGCGCGGTCACCGCAGAGCCGGCGGCCGGCCACCCGGCCCTGGTCCCGCGCGGTGTACCAGAGCTGCTCGGGGCGTCTCCCGCCGTCGACCCAGCGCACCGCCGCGCAGTCGCCGGCCGCGAACACGCCCTCGGCGCTCGCGCCGAGCCCCTCGTCCACCACGATCCCGCCGCGCTCGAGCTCCAGCCCGCTCCCCGCGAGCCACTCGGTGTTGGGCACCACGCCGATCGCGATGACGCAGAGATCGCAGTCGTAGCGGCCCTGATCGGTCACGAGCGCCTCGAGCGCGCCGCCGCCTTCGAACGCCTCCACGTTCTCGCCGAGCCGCACGTCGACGCCGTGCTCGCGCATGCGCTCGCTGATCCAGGTCGACTCCGCCTCGTCGAGCGCGATGGGCCAGAACCAGTCCTCGCGGATGAGGAACTTGGGGCGCAGCCCCGCGTGCACGAGGACCTCGACCGCCTCGATGCCGATGAGCCCGCCCCCGATCACCGCGGGGCGCTCGGGGCGCCGGCCGCGCTTCGTCGCGCCGACCTGTCGCGGCCAGTAGGGCGAGCCGACCTCGCTGCGCTCGACGTGCGCGTCGGGGTTGGGCGGCCGACCGCCGTGGCTGGGTCCGCCGTGCACCTCGCGCTCGAGCCACTCGAGGTCCTGCATCGTCACGAAGTGGCCCACCCCGGGCAGGTCCCCGCCGCTCCACGGGGAAGGGCGCGGGCGGCTGCCGCACGCGATCAACAGGCGATCGTAGGCCACGGGCTCGCCGCCGGACACGCTCACCGTCCTGGCCTCCGCGTCGAGCCCGGTCGCGCGCGCGCGTACCCGCCGGAAGCCCATCCGGGCGTAGAGATCCCGCTCGTGCGGCTCGATGCATCGGTGGCTGAGCTGACCCGACATCACCCACATCAGCGCGGTGCGCGAGAAGAAGTGATCGCTCTCCTCGCTGATGATGGTGATGTCCCAGTCCGGCTCGCGGTTGCGGACGGTGATCGCGGCCTCGATGCCCGCGACCCCGTTGCCGATGATGACGATGCGCATCTGTTGGCCTCTACGTCCGCTCTCTGGTCCTCGTTACGGCGTTCGGCTACCCCCCTTGGAGGATCGCCGCGATCGACTGTCCCGCGATCAGCCACCACGCGGCGACGAGCACCGCGACGCCGAGCGCGCGCAGGAGCAGCCCGCCGACCCCCGTGAGCGGCCCCTCGAGGTGCAGCTCGGGGGAGGCCTCGCGCCAGGTGTTCATGCGCGCGCCGACCGCGACACGCTCGCGCGGCGCCGCCTCCCGGTAGCCCGCGTCCGCCTGGACCGTGCGCTCCTCGAGCTTCACGGTGACGCACGCGTGGGTGTGGCGGTCCCGGACGCCCTGCGCGAGCGTCGCGCGCGCCTCCTCGCTCAGCTCGACCGTCGCGTCGCGGTCCTCGAACGCGAGCGCGCCGTCCTCGATCTCGGCGAGCATCCAGCCGCGACGCGCGGAGCTCGCCTCGATCTCGGTCAGGCTCGACACGGGCGGGATGCTCGGCCGCACGAAGCGCTCGAAGCGGATCTTGGGGAGCAGCTTCAGGCAGATGCCGAAGCCGCGGCCGCCGATCGCGATCATGCCGCCCGCGTAGAGGACCCCCAGCGCCGCCTGCCCGATCGCGACGATGCCGACGGCGCCCTGCCCGATGGCGATCACGCCGCGCGCGACCTGCCCGATGGCCACCACCCCGCACGCGAGCTGCCCGAAGGCGAAGACGCCGTACGCCTGCTGGCCGAAGGCGAAAACCCCGGGGCGGTCGGGATCGGTGGAGACCCAGTCCAAGCCGCGAGCTTACGCGAGCCGTCAGAAGATCTCGAACCGACAGTCGCCGTCGCAGCCGTCGCCCGCGGTGGTGTTGCCGTCGTCGCACTGCTCGCCCAGATCGGTCTGCACGACGCCGTCGCCGCAGCGCCCGCCGAGCTCCATGCAGCCAGGCGCGCACGCGCTCGGGCCGCCGCCGAGGTTCAGGCCGTCGTCGCAGACCTCGCCGAACTCGGCCTGCACGACCGCGTCGCCGCAGTAGGGCGTGAGCGTGCAATCGGACGCGCAGCCGTCGTAGGTGGCGCCGTTGGCGTCCCCGTCGTCGCACGCCTCGTCGGACGCGATCACTCCGTCACCGCAGGTCGAGCGGCACGTCGACGGCGCGCGCGTGAAGTTGGACAGGGTCAGCCGGTACTGCGAGCGCGTGGTGTGGCGCTCCGCCTGGAAGACCACCGCCTCGTAGATGCCGCCCACCCGCAGGCCGAGCGGCGCGAGGCAGCCGGCCGCGTTCATCGCGGGGTCGCCCGAGGCGCAGTCGCTGAGCGTGATCGCGCCGTCCTGGCGGCCGTGCACGCCGCCGATGTCCACCGCGAGCCGCTCGTTGATGAAGACCCAGACGTCGTCGTCGCCGGAGAAGGCGAGCGTCTCGGTGCCCTCGTACTCGAACCAGAAGCGCACCTCGCTGGTGAAGAAGAAGTTCTGCAGGCCCGCGCCGCTGCCGTCGTCGTCCAGCGCCTCGAGACCCTCGGTCGGGAACCCGGCCGGGGCCGAGCCGTCGATGGGCGTCGACAGCGGATAGAAGCTCGCGCTGTCGAAGCGGTAGGCGCCGCCCCCGATCTCGCCGAGCGTCATGCCCTGCACGACCGTGCGGTTGGTGTCGGCGTCGGAGGTGTACCAGAGCAAGAAGCTCGCGTCGCTCGTGATCCGGGTCGCGCTCGCGCGCCGCGTCGGGACCCCGGCCGCCGACAAGGTGGTGTCCACCATGCCGCGCTCGGAGCCGTTGTAGCACTGGAAGTCGGGGTGGCCGAAGGGAGGCGTCGCGCCCGGGGCGCCGGCCTGCGGGCGCGTGACGAGGTCGCCGTTGCCGTCCTGGCAGGCGGGGATGAAGTCCCGCACCACGACGGGGAGGGTGACCGACGGCGGGTCCGGCAGCGGCACCTCCTCGCAGGTGTAGCCCGGCTCGATCTCGCACGTGGAGGAGCAGCCGTCGCCGTCGAGCACGTTCCCGTCGTCGCAGGTCTCCGGCGCGAAGACGACCTCGTCGCCGCACACCGCGAGGCAGGTGCCGTCGGTGCAGTCGGGCTCGCGCGTGCAGAAGGGCGTGCACCCGTCCCCGATGAGCAGGTTGGCGTCGTCGCAGTCCTCCGTGCCCTCGACGACTCCGTCGCCGCAGTCGGTGGGCCGACAGGCCGCGCCGGGCGTCGGGCACGCGAAGCCCTCCTCGAGCTGACAGCTCGCGTTGCAACCGTCGCCGTCTCGCGCCTCGCACGTGTCGCCATCACCGGCGCTCGCGCAGTCGGCGTCCTCGGTGCACGCGGTGTCCGCGCCTCCGTTGCACCGGCCGCCGTCGTCGCAGATCTCGAAGCCGGCCACGAG
>SHBB01000655.1 GCA_004213565.1 Sandaracinaceae bacterium | reverse complement strand
TGCGCGAGTGCCCACCCGTCGCGCGCGGGATGCGGACCTCGAAGTTGCTCGTCGGCTCACCCCGGAGCGCGCGGATGAACACCGGCAGGATCCGTCCGCGCTCGGTCTCCGGGAGGAGCTGCAAGAAGTCGCGCCCGAGGAGCTCCTCGCGGCTCGCGTTGCTGAGGGCGAGGAACGCGCGGTTGACGACCCTGAGCTCCCGGTCCTTGCCGATGACGACGATCGGCGCGTTGGCGTGGTCGAGGAGCTTGCCGAGATTGTCCCGCAGGTAGTTCGACTCGCGGAGCAGGCGCGCGTTGCGCAGGCTCGCGCCGAGCTGCACGGCGAGAGGGACGATGAGCGATCGATCGAAGCGCGGCTCGGTGAGATCGGGCTCGTACTCGACGCTGAGCACGCCCGCGAACGTCCCGCCCGTGATGAGCGGGATGTCGAAGCCCGCGCCCGGCTGCTCGAACACGGAGTGGTATCGCTCGGAGATGCCGTCGATGTTCCCCTCGAGGTCGCGCGGCGACAGCTCGTGCCGCTCGATCGCCGCCTCGCTGAGCATCAGCCGGTCGCGCTCCGATTCGTCGAGCTTCCCCGTCGCGTACACCAGCGCGAGCTCCGGGTCCTCGGGCGCGAGCAGCCGCACCGCGAAGCGGCGACGGGGGAAGAGCCCGCGCAGGGCCTCCACGTAGCCGTGCACGATGGCCTCGTCCTGCATCTCGACGCTCACCGTGCGGTTGAGCTCGAGCACGTTGAAGAGCATCTCGTCCGACGCGGGCGGCTCGAGCCGTCCTCGCACCGCGAGCGCGGCCCGCTTCGCCGCCATCACCTCGAAGCGCTCGCGCTTGCCCGTCTCGCTCCCCGGCCCGACGGAGGGCCGCGGCGTGACGTGGCTGCGCCGGCCGACGAACATCTCCGCCGTCTGCTCGGGATCGGTGTGGGTGATCCCGGAGCGGTCGGGCGCGTCACCCTCCGCCTCGCTCGCGGAGCCCTTGTTCGCCGAGCCCTCGCTCACGGCGGGCCTCCCTCGGCGTCGTCCGTCGCCTTGTCGAGGTCGAGGATCTTCTGCGCCCCGACGTAGCTCTTGGTCTCGTAGCGCGTGATCTTCCCGATCTTCCGCACGATGTCGGCCATGCGCTCGGCCTCGCGCACGATGACCTCGGCCGCGTGATGCTCCGGTGAGCCCGAGGAGAGCTTGCGCTGGAGCAGCTCCCCGTAGCCGATGACGCTGGTCAGCGGCTGGTTCAGCTCGTGCGCCGCCGTGCCCGCCAGCTCCGCGATCAGCGCCTGCTTCTCGGTCACCGCGAGCTTCTGCTGCGCCTGCGCGAGCCGCTCCTCCACCCGCAGCTTCTCGCGCAGGTCCGTGAAGATCCCGACCGTCGCGGAGGGCTTGCCCTGCTCGTCGTAGATCATCGCCGCGCTCAGCATGATCGGCAGCAGCGAGCCGTTCTTGTCGATCGCGTCGAAGCGGATGCTCTCGAGCCGCCCCTCGCCGCCGTGCCCGGGCGAGCGGAGCATGCGCATGACCTCGAGGGCCTTCCCCTCCGGGTAGAGGTTGGTGACGTGCAGCTGGTTCAAGACCTCCTCCGCGCGGTGCCCGTAGATGCGCTCGGCCCCCTTGTTGAAGAGCAAGATGTTGCCCTTCATGTCGGCCGCGATGATCGCGTCGACCGACGCGTTGATCAGCGACTCGAGGAACTCCTTGGTCCGCAGCAGCTCGGCCGCCGTCTCCCGATCGTTGGTGACGTCGCGGAAGGAGACCAGGATCGCGCCCTCGCTCTCCAGCAGGGCCGAGAACGAGCAGCTGACGATGCGCACGTCGCCGTCGGGGCGCCGCATCCGCAGGTCCACGCCCCGCGGGAAGTCGCCCTCCCGGACGCGCCGCCAGATGTCGAGCAGGAGCTTGTGGTCGGCCGGATCGATGAGCTTGCGGAGGTACTGCCCGCGCACCTCCTCTTCGCCGACGCCCGCGATCTCGTAGGCGCGCGGGTTGGCGAAGAGCATCTTCCCGTCCGGGTCCACCGCGGCGAGCCCGTCCGCGGCCGACGTGAAGAGGTTCGCGTAGCGCTTGAGCGCGCGGAGCCGACGCTCGGCCTCGAAGCGCGCGAAGTTCACCTTCTGCGTCTGGTCCCGGAGCGACTGCATGACGCGCGCGTTCCGGAGCGCGATGGCAGTCGCGTTGGCCACGCTGCGGCAGAAGGCGATCTCCCGGGACGAGAGCGTGCCCCGGCGCGCCGAGCGCAAGAAGAGCACGCCCATCGACTGGTCCTGCCAGACGATCGGGAGCAGGCTCAGCGCGCCCACCTGATCGGCCGGCACCGTCTCCCGCACGCCGTCGAGCACGGGGTGGGTCGTCGTGTCGGCGATGGTCAGCGGCTGGCGCGTCCGGAGCACCTGCTGGATCTCGGGGTACTTCTCGAGGTCGATCTGCAGGTTCGCGATCGCGCGGTCGTCGCTCGTCGCCACGACGAAGCCGATCTCGGGCTGATCTCCGTCGGGGCTGAGCACGATGCTCGCGCGGTCGACGTTCATCACCTCGGCGAGGCGGCGCACGACGGTGTGGAGGATCTCGGAGAAGTCGAGGGACGAGGCGAGCGCCTGCGTCAGCTCGAGCATCGCCTGGGTGTCGCGCTCCTTCTGGGCCAGCCGGTCGAGGTAGTCCCGGTTGCGCATCAGGCCGCGCAGCCTCCCGAGCAGCTCCACCGTCGGGGCGTCGAGCGCCACGAAGTCGTCGGCGCCCGCGGTGTAGGCCTCGGTCACCGCCGTCTCGTTCGCCTTCCCGCGCACGACGACGTTCGGCTGCATCCCGTCCCGCGTCCGGACGATGCGGAGCACCTCGAGCGCGAGCGGCTGGCGGACGATGACCCCGCTGACCTCGTCCTCTTCGGCCTCCAGGCGGCACACGACCTCGTCCGCGCTCGCCGCCGGTGCGGTCTTGAAGCCAGCGCGATGCAGCTCCTCGCGGAGACCTTCGCGAGCGTCCGCATCGGAGTCCACCACGAGCAGCGTTCGAGGCCGCTCGGGCAGGTGTGTCTGTCGGGGGGGCACCCGGGCAACAATGTAGCAGATTTCCGAAGTCCAGCCCCGCGCCCCTCCGCTGGCTGGCCGTGGGGGGGGCGCGCCACTATCATCGCGGCCCCGCATGTTGGCCCGATCGTCGTCACTCTGGCTCCCGCTGCTGCTCGCCCTCGCGCCAGCGCTGGCGGCGGCCCAGGAGGACGGCGAGGGCGGCGGCGCACTCGAGGAGGACGCGCCCCCAGGCATCCCCCCTGCGGCCGAGCTCGAGTCGCCGCAGCTGCGGGTCGCCGTCCTGCTCCTCCCCACCGGCGAGGTCGACGAGACCGCGGCCGAGGGGCTCGGGGAGCTGCTCATCGGCGCGGTGGCCTCTCGCGGGGGCGTCCGCATCGTCGGCCGCGAGGAGTTCCAGGCCCAGCTCGGCCAGGGCGACGCGGGCACCCTCGAGTGCGTCTCGTCGATGACCTGCCTCGGCCGCGTCGGCGTACAGCTCGGGGTCCGGGAGGTCATCGCGGGCACGCTCGCGCACCGCGGGGACGAGTGGATCTTCAACATCAACCGCGTCGACGTGCGCGAGGGCGCGCTGATGGGCCGGGTGTTCCGGGAGGTGCGCGGGGACCTGGGCGCGGTCGCCGACGCGCTCGGCGCCGCCGTGCCGGAGCTCTACGAGCCGCCCCGGAGCCCGGGCGTGCTGGTGTTCGCGGGCGCGCCCGCCGGGGCCGAGGTCACGCTCGACGGGGTCCTCGTGGGCCGGCTCTCGAGTGAGCCGCTGCGCCGGGAGGACGTCGAGCCCGGCCGCCACGAGATCCGGGTGGAGGCGCCCGGCCACGCCCCCTGGTCGCGCGTGATCCAGCTCTCTTCGGGGGCCGAGGTCCACCTCGAGCCCACGCTGGCCGCGCTGTCCGCGCCGGTCGAGCGGGTCGAGGAGTCCATCCACCCGCTCTTCTTCGTCGGCGCGGGCGTCTCCGCCGCCGCGCTCGGCGTGGCCATCGCGCTCGGGGTCTCGTCGCAGGACGGCTTCGATCCGCTCGGCGCCGACGCCCGCCAGGAGGGCGAGGTGAGCCGCGCGGAGGCGGTCGCGTTCTACGAGGCGCGCGGGCGCGAGGCCACCGGCGCCAACGTGCTCTTCGTCGTCGCGGGCCTCGCGGCGATCACCGGCGTGGTCGCCCTCTTCTTCCCCGTGCGGGTGGTCCTGACCGACGGCGAGGCGGGCGCGTCCCTGCAGCTCGCGCCGGGCGGCCTCGAGGGTCGGTTCTGATGGGCCGCGCCTGCCTCGGGCTCCTGCTCTTCCTCTGCACGGGCGCGCTGGGCGGCTGCGTCGTCGACCGCCCCGACGTGATCGACGAGGGCTTCTGGGCGTGCTCGACGGCCGAGGACTGCGGCCCCGACCAGGGCTGCGCGGAGGGCAACGTCTACAGCCGCGACTTCTGCCGGCCCGCGTGCGACCCGAACGACCCCTCCACCTGCGACGGCGTCTGCACCGTGACCGGGGCCTGCCTCGAGCGCTGCACCATCGGCGCGGACGGAAGCCCCGTCGGCTGCGCGAGCGAGGACTTCACGTGCGTGCGCATCGACGCCATCCGCGACGAGGGGGTCTGCTTCCCGGTCGAGGGCTGCAGCCGGACCGCGGACTGCGCGAGCGACGGCGAGGTCCCGCAGGTGTGCCTGAACGAGGCCCTGGGCCTCCCGGCCATGACGGTCGGCGCCGACCTGAGCTTCGACAACCTCTATTGCAGCGCGAGACCCGACGGTGAGGGCCGCTGCCCCGCCGGGTACCTGAGCTTCCGCTTCGCGAACCCGGACGGCTCGACCACCGCGGTCTGCTATCCGCAGTGCGAGGTCGACGTCGACGGCCCCTTCTGTCCGCCGAGCACCACGTGCTTCCGCGGCTTCGGCGAGCTGCTCGGCATCGGAGAGACCCCCTGCTTCCCGGGCATCTACGGCCTCCCCTGCAAGGACGACACGCACTGCCTCTTCGGCCGCTGCATGCAGGTGGGGCCAGCTCAGAAGGCCTGCACGGAGACCTGCGAGTGGGCCGACGAGAACATGGGCGGCTGCGAGTCGCTCGCGCGCTTCGCCGAGGGCACGGGCGCGGCGGTGCGGATCGCCTGTGAGGACGTCAACGGCACGGCCACCTGCGTCCCGCGCTACGACCTGTTCTCGCTCTGCGACCAGCAGCTCGACTGCGTGGGCGAGGACAGCATCTGCACCTTCCTCTCGCTGGGCGGGCTCGACGCGCACCTCTGCCTCCGCGCCTGCCTGACGGCGGAGGACTGCGCGGACGGAACCGGCGGCACGACCGCCGACTATCGCTGCGTCTCCGCCACCCCGGGCGAGGCCGGGCTCTGCGTCCGCCGCCGCCCGAACGGGGCGCGCTGCGGTGACGACCGGGACTGCCGCGAGGGCGCGTGCTGCGATCTCGGCGACGGCGTCCGCGCGTGCCTGCGCTCGTGCCCGTGAGCAAGTGCCCGTGAGCGAGCGGCCCATGGCCGGCCGGCCGGGACTCTGATACGAAGCCGGCGTGGAGCGCGACGCGCCGATCGGTGTCTTCGACAGCGGCCTCGGGGGCCTGACGGTGGCGCGCGCCATCGCGGAGCGCCTCCCGGCCGAGCGGCTCGTCTATCTGGGCGACACCGCGCGCGTGCCCTACGGAACGAGAAGCCCGCACACCGTCTTGCGCTACGCCCGCAGCTGCGCCAAGCACCTGATGGCCCACGACATCAAGCTCCTCGTGGTGGCGTGCAAC
>SHBB01000654.1 GCA_004213565.1 Sandaracinaceae bacterium | reverse complement strand
AGGCGCGTCGTTTTCGGGTGAAGCGAAGGCGGCTTTGCCGCCGCAGCGAGGGGCTTTTGCGAAAAGCCCCTGACTAGAATTGCTAGGCCCGGAGCAAGCGCGAAGCGCTTGATTCGGGCCTAGCATCGGGCGGCCAGGTCAGCCGAGCGCGCTGAGGGCGAGCAGGCCGTTGTAGACGAGGTGGGCGAGGCCGCTGACGAGGGTGCTCCTCGAGGCGGCGCGGAGCGTGGTGAGCATCAGGCCGGTGACGGTGATGGCCACGAGCGCGCCCCACTGGCCGAAGGTCTGGGGCACGTGCGCGAGCACGAAGAGCAGCCAGCCGCCGAGGAAGGCGAGGGCGCGATTGCGGGGCTCGAGCAGGCCGTAGACGAAGCCACGGAAGAAGATCTCCTCGGCCAGCGGGGCCACGACCGCGAGCGCCGCGAAGGAGAGCATGCCGCTCGGCCAGCTGACGAAGGTCTGCACCGCGCTCGTGCCCGTCGAGGGGACCAGCGTGGTGGAGAGGCGCGCCACCCAGACGAGGCCCAGCCCGAACAGGACCGCCCCGGGGAACCAGGCCCACCAGGCGCGCGGTCGGCGCAGGCCGAGGGTCTCGAGGCGCGCGGCGAGCCGGCGGCCCGGAGCGAAGAGGAGGGCGACCCCGACCTCGAAGCTGGCGAGCCCCGCCCCGATCGCGAGCCCGGCCGCGGCGCCCCCCGGGAGGAACCCGGTGGCGTAGAAGCCGGCCAGAACGAGGGCGAAGCCTCCGGCCAGTCGCGCCCACCACGCCCCCAGCCACTGCGCCCTCAGCCACCGAGGGAGCGGGCGACGCGCGCCCTCGACCTCCCGGAGCCAGGCGTCCTCTTCCTCCTCTTCCGACGCCGGCGCCGCCGCCGCCGCCTCGGACGGTGAGCGGAGCGCGAGCGTCGCGAGCAGCCCCAGCGACGCGATCCAGGTCAGGAGCACGATCAGCACCTGCGCGAGCCCGAGCGGGCGCCGTCCCAGCACGCGCACGCGCAGCGGGACGTCGGCCAACGCGGTCGGGGGCGCGTCCCAGGAGGCCTCGATGGTGTAGTCGTCGTCGGCGCCGATGGTGCCGCTCCCGATCGTCAGGCAGCCGCTGGTCGCGTCGCGCCGGACCATGCCGAGCACGCGCGCGTCGAGCTCCGAGCGGGTCAGCACCTCGCGCGCAGAGGGCCGCGACACCGCGACCGCCATCGCCCCCGCCCAGCGCTCGGGGTCCATCGGATCCGCCGCGCAGAGCTCGAAGACCACGCGCTGATCTCGCCGGAGCGAGACCGTCGTGAGGGTGGCGCTCGAGGCGCCGGGCGCGGTGCGCTCGGCGAGGGTGACGTCCTCGAACCAGCGCACCTCCTCTTCCTCGAGCGCCGCGGTCGAGACGAGCGCGACCAGGACGCCGAGCGAGACGAGCGCGCCGGAGATGCCCGATCCGACCTTCCACGCCATCGCGCCCAGCCTATCCGACTCCCGGCGCCCGAGGGGCGGCCATCGCGTGACTCCACATCGGGACGTTGGCATGACTTTTTTCACGCCAGAGGCAGATCGCCACCTGCATTCGCGGATCGAATTCGGGGGCGATCGCCACCCAAAATGCCGGCGATCGCCGGATATCGGATCTTTTGATGGGCGCGCCGAAACGCATGATCTCGATGGCTTACGAGACGATCTCCACGGAGGAATGACGTCACGTGACCCTATAGCTCACGTCATGGATTGTCGCGCCTCGGATCCGGTGGTAGATCGCCTGTCATGCGGATCAGCAACTCGTTCTCCGAAGGCGAGATTCAGGTTCTCGACTTCATCCTCAGCACCCTCCTGCGCGGCGGCTCGCCCCAGATGGCCACGCGGAACAAGGATTTCGCGTCCCTCTGTCGCAAGGTCGTCTCCATGAAGACGCGCGTCGAAGACACGAAGCGCAAGAAGACGCTCAAGCGCAAGCCCCCGGCGGAGTCGTCGGTCGGCCAGATCGAGGCGGTCGACGAGGTCGTCGACGCGTCCTCGGACGACGACGATTCGGTCGAGAACGTCGGCTGAGGCGGCCGCGACGCGATCGGGTCGCGAAACCAGGCGCGATCCGCGCTTGCATGACGCGATCGTGCTCGCCTCTCCTCGCGCTCGCCGTTGACTCTCGAGCCGCGCTGCCGTAATCGCAGCGCGATGCTGTGGGTCTTGCGCGGTGGGCGGGTCATCGACCCGAAGAGCGGTCGCGACGAGGTCGCGGACGTCGTCCTCGAAGACGGGCGCGTGAAGCGCGTCGGGCGCGACGCGGGCGACGGCCTCGAGGGCGAGGGCGTGCGCCGGATCGACTGCGACGGTCGCTGGGTCACGCCTGGCTTCCTCGATCTGCACGTGCACCTGCGCGAGCCCGGGCAGGAGTACAAGGAAGACATCGCCTCGGGCCTCGCGGCCGCGGCGGCGGGCGGCTTCACGACCGTCTGCGCGATGCCCAACACCAAGCCCGTGAACGACACCCGGGCCATCACCGCCTCGATGGTCTCGCGCGCGAAGGAGTGCGTCGGCGCGCGTCTGGAGATCTTCGGCGCGGTGACGATGGGCAGCCGCGGTGAGGCGCTCACCGAGATGGGCGACCTCCGGGAGGCGGGCGCGTTCGGCGTCAGCGACGACGGCGTGTGCGTGATGAACGCGGCCGTGATGCGGCGCGCCATGGAGTACGCGCGCACCTTCGATCTCCTGGTCTCGCAGCACTGCGAGGACCACCACATGACCGAAGGCGCGGTGATGAACGAGGGGCGCGTGTCGACCCGCCTCGGCCTCCGCGGCTGGCCGCGCGAGGCGGAGGACATCATCGTCGCGCGCGACCTGATCCTCGCGGAGATGACGGGCGCTCGCTACCACGTCGCCCACCTCTCGAGCCGCGGCGCGGTGCGGCTCGTGCGCGAGGCCAAGAGCCGCGGGCTCGACGTCACGGCGGAGGTCACGCCGCACCACCTGCTGCTCACGGACGAGGCGGTCCTGGGCTACCGCACCTTCTGCAAGGTGAACCCGCCGCTCCGCACCGAAGAGGACGTCGAGGCGGTGCGCGAGGCGCTGCGGGACGGCACCATCGACTGCATCGCGACCGATCACGCGCCGCACAGCACGCTCGAGAAGGACTGCGAGTTCGACGCCGCGTCCTTCGGCATCCTCGGCCTCGAGCCGGCGCTCCCGACCCTGCTCGAGCTGGTCCGGGACGGGCACGTGAGCGAGACGCGGCTCGTCGAGGCGCTGACCGCGTCGCCCGCGAAGGTGGGGCGGCTCGAGGGCGGCTCGCTCGGGGAGGGCGACGTCGCGGACGTGGCCATCGTCGACCCATCGCAGCAGTGGACGCTCGCGGCGGAGACGCTAACGTCCAAATCCCACAACACGCCCTGGTTGGGGCAGCAGATGACGGGCGCGGTGACCCACACCTTCGTGGGCGGTGAGCTCGTCTACGAGAGGCAGGACGCGAGCGAATGAGCGAAGAGCGCGCGCACCTGGTGCTGGCCGACGGCACCGTCTTCGAAGGGCACGCCATCGGCGCGTCCGGCACCACCGTGGGTGAAGCCGTCTTCACCACGGGCATGACCGGCTATCAGGAGGTGCTCACCGACCCCTCCTACTGCGGCCAGATCGTGACGATGACGGCCCCGCAGATGGGCAACACCGGCACGACGAGCGAGGACCAGGAGGCGGAGAAGCCCCACCTCGCCGGCTTCGTCGTGCACGAGCTGTCTCCGATCGCGAGCAACTGGCGCTCGGACCGCACCCTCGACGCCTACCTGTCGGACAACGGCGTGGTGGGCATCGCGGGCGTCGACACGCGCGCGCTGACGCGTCACATCCGGGACGCGGGCGCGCAAATGGCGGCCATCGGGACCGACGGCGTCGAGGCGCTGAAGGCCCGGGCGGCCGCGGCGCCCCCGATGAGCGGCCAGGATCTGACGGGCCAGGTCACCACCGACGCGCGCTACACCTGGGACGAAGGCTCGGGCGCGTGGCAGGTGAGCGACGGCGAGGCCGGCCTGCACGTGGTCGCCGTCGACTACGGCATCAAGCAGAACATCCTGCGCTGCCTGGTGGACCTCGGCTGCAAGGTCACCGTGCTGCCGGCCAGCGCGAGCGCCGACGATGTGCTGGCCGAGAACCCGGACGGAGTGTTCCTCTCGAACGGCCCGGGCGACCCGGCCGCGGTGGCGAGCGGCATCGAGACCGCCAAGGCGCTGGTCGGCAACAAGCCGGTCTTCGGCATCTGCCTCGGCCACCAGCTGCTCTCGCTCGCCCTCGGCGCCAAGACGTTCAAGCTCAAGTTCGGCCACCGCGGCTTGAACCACCCGGTGAAGGACCTCACCACGGGCAAGATCGAGATCACGACCCAGAACCACGGCTTCGCCGTCGACCTCGACGCGCTCCCGGCCGGCGTCGAGGTCACCCACGTGCACCTCAACGACGGCACGTGCCAGGGCATCGAGCACGCCGCGTCCGGCAGCTTCGGCGTGCAGTACCACCCCGAAGCCAGCGCCGGCCCCCACGACTCCCGCTACCTCTTCTCCCGCTTCATCGACCGGATGAAGTCCGCGCGCTGAGGGCGAGGGCTGCCGCGGGGGAGAGGGTCAGACCTCGAGCTCGGTGAGCGGGGAGGCGACCAGCAGATCCGCCTCGGTCTTCTCCTGGACCTCCTTCGCGCTGACGCCGGGGGCGACCTCGCGCAGGATCAGGCCCTCGTCGGTCACGTCGATGAGGGCCAGGTCGGTGATGATCCGGTCGACCACGCCGCGCCCCGTCAGGGGGAGCTTGCACTCCCTGAGGATCTTGGGCGAGCCGTCCTTGCTCGTGTGCGTCGTGATGACGACGACGCGCTTGGCGCCGACGACGAGGTCCATCGCGCCGCCCATGCCCTTGATCATCTTGCCGGGGATCATCCAGTTCGCGATGTCCCCCTTCTCGCTGACCTGCATGGTGCCGAGGATGGCGAGGTCGATGTGGCCGCCGCGGATCATCGAGAAGCTCGTGGAGCTGTCGAAGTAGCTCGCGCCCGGCATGGCGGTGACGGTCTGCTTGCCGGCGTTGATGAGGTCGGCGTCCTCCTCGCCCTCGAAGGGGAAGGGGCCGACGCCGAGCAGGCCGTTCTCGCTCTGGAGGTAGACCTCCATCCCCTCGGGGATGTAGTTGGCCACCAGCGTGGGCATGCCGATGCCGAGGTTGACGTAGAAGCCGTCGCGGAGCTCGCGGGCGGCCACCTGGGCGATCTGGTCGCGGTTCAGCGGCATCGGTTCACTCCTTCTCTCGGACGGTCCGGCGCTCGATGCGCTTCTCGTGGGTGCCGACGACGACGCGCTGCACGAACACGCCGGGGGTGTGGACGTGGTCGGGGTCGAGCTCGCCCACCTCCACCAGCTCCTCGACCTCGGCGATCGTGATGTCGCCCGCCATGGCGCAGAGCGGGTTGAAGTTGCGCGCCGTCTTGCGGAACACGAGGTTGCCGTGGCGGTCGCCCTTCCACGCCTTCACGAGCGCGAAGTCACCCCGGATGCCGCGCTCCATGATGTACTCGTGCCCGTCGAACTCGCGGCTCTCCTTGCCCTCGGCGATCTGGGTCCCGGCGCCCGCGCGCGTGAAGAACGCCGCGATGCCGGAGCCGCCCGCGCGGAGCCGCTCGGCGAGCGTGCCCTGCGGGCAGAGCTCCACCTCGAGCTCCTTGGAGAGGAACTGCCGCTCGAACTCCTTGTTCTCGCCCACGTAGCTCGAGACCATCTTCTTGATCTGCTTGC
>SHBB01000653.1 GCA_004213565.1 Sandaracinaceae bacterium | reverse complement strand
GCACGGCGGGCTGCTCCGGCCGGGGGATCGCGTCGACGCGATCGTGACGGTGGGCGACCGCCGCGTGCCCAACTCGGGCCGCTCGGTCGTGGTCGCGCAGAACCTGCTGGTGCTCTCGGTGGGTCGCCTGGTCACGTGGACGTACGACGACGAGGACGAGTCGCAGACGCGGCGCCAGAGCGGCCGCTCGCCCGTCAGCCTCGAGGTGGATCTCGAGGACGCGCAGCGCCTCACGCTCGCCGGCCGCGAGGGCGCGCTGTGCCTCGTGCTCCGGCACGGAAACGACGTCAGCATGCTCGACCGGCCGCCCGAGGTGCGCGAGGAGAACCTCTTCGACCGCGCGCGACGCGCGGACTGGGCGCGCCGCTTCGCCCTCGTGGAGCGACCCGACCCGCCGACCGAAGCGACGCAGTGAGGGCCCCCCGCTCGCTGCCCGGCGGCGAAAGCGACCCTATACTCTTCGTTGATGGCTAGAGCGCATCTCAAAACCCCTCGGCATCTCCTCGTCGCGTCCAACCACGGCTGGGGCCCGTCGCGCTCGGCCATGCTCGGTCCGGGGTATTGAGATGCGCTCGAGCGTCGCGACCGGAGTCACCCAGATCGCCTACGGGGCGCAGCAGCTCGGCATGCTCGTCCCCGCCACCCTCGCCCAGCGCCTCCTCCGCGCGGTGGGGCGGCGCGAGACCCCGGTGCCCACCAAGCGCGAGCTGGAGATCCTGCATGGGCGGCTGCGGGCGCTCTTCGAGACGGACCTCGCCAACGTCGAGGCGGGCATGTATCCGCGCAAGCTCCTCTTCAGCGTGCCCGCCTGGGACTACGCCAAGCAGCTCCCCCAGCTCTTCGCGGACATGCCGCGCGCGTGGCGCCGCAGGGCCAAGGAGGCGTGGCGGGACGTGCCCGACGAGGCCGACCCGCGCAGCTACCCGCCGTACTTCCGGCGCACGTTCCACTGGCAGACCGACGGGTACCTGAGCCGGCGCTCGGCCAAGCTCTACGACGTCGGCGTGGAGTTCCTCTTCGCGGGCACCGCGGGCGTGATGCGGCGGCAGATCATCCCGCCGATCACCCGGTTCCTGAACCGCTCGGGCGGCGCGAAGGGCAAGCGGCTGCTGGACGTCGCGTGCGGCACGGGGCGCGTGCTCTCGCAGGTCCACGAGGCCCACCCGGACCTGAAGCTCTACGGGACCGATCTCTCGCCCTTCTACGTGCGCGAGGCGCGCGAGGTGCTCGCCCACGTCCCCGACGTCTCGCTCGCGGCGGAGAACGCGGAGGCGCTGCCCTACGCCGATGATCTCTTCGACGTGGTCACCAGCGTCTACCTCTTCCACGAGCTGCCCAAGAACGCGCGCCGTCGGGTCTTCGCCGAGATGCTGCGCGTCCTGAAGCCGGGTGGGCTGCTGGTCATCGAGGACTCGGCGCAGCTGGCCGAGTCGGCGGAGCTGGCGTTCTTCCTCGAGCGCTTCCCCGAGGACTTCCACGAGCCCTTCTATCGCGACTACCTGAAGGACGACCTCGCCGCCGCCCTCGAGGAGAGCGGCTTCGAGGTCGAGGCCGTCGATTCGGTCTTCGTCGCGAAGGTCGTCACGGCGCGCGCGCCGGCGGCCTGAGAGAACCGCGCGCGTCTCAGAACGCGGGGGCGCCGAACGCGGCGGGCGCGGCGGCCGGAGCCGGGAGGGCCTTGCCCTGCTCCCAGGTCGCGACGACGTCCTTGGCGCCGGCCTTCGCGCGGGAGATGGGGCCGAGGAAGCCCGGCAGGACCAGGGCGAGCGCGGAGCGGCCGTCCTGGAACGCGAGCTTGAGCTTCTTCTTCAGCAGGAGCCCCGAGACCTTGGCCGTCGCGACGCCGCTGTAGGGCACCGCGTCCACGCGCTCGAGGCGGTCGTAGAACAGGCCGCGGCGATGCTCGGCGAGGATGATGCGGCGGTCGGTCGCGAGGACGAGGTACGTCTTCCAGAACCAGATGAAGCCGAGCGTCCAGAACGGCCGGTGCACGCCGGCCGAGCGGGCGACGATCTGCTCGCCGGGCTCGAGGTGCGCGCGAGCGATGTTGTCGATGTAGGCGTCGGTGAACTTGATTCCCATGATGGTCTCTCCGTGTGGTGGAAGGCAGCCATCGGGTCGGCTGCGTCGTTGCTGGACCACACATACGCAGGCCGCGTACCAAGCTTCCCCCACTCGCGGATCGCGGCCGGTGTCTCACCGCGCGCCCGCCCTGTCTCGCCGCCGACCTCGGCGTGTCCCGACGGAAAAGCCCCCGCGACCCGGCGGGTCACGGGGGCTCGGAGGCGGCCCGCTCGCTCAGAGCGAGTTGGCGGCGCCCGGGGTGACGACCGTCGTCGCCGTCCAGTCCATGTCCGGCGCGCCCGTGTCGCAGCCGTCGAGGATCCGGATGAGGCTCTGCACGTCGGGCGAGTCGGTGTCGGCGCCGATGCTCAGGTTGTGCGGCGCCGGGATGGACGTGTAGGGCGTGCCTCCCGAGTCGCTCAGCATCGTCCCGCCGGTGAAGCTGCCCTCATAGGTGATGAAGTCGATCAGCGTGTCGGTGGTCGTGTCGAGGATGCCCACACCATCGGGCGATCCGTTCTGGATGCCGCCCGTGATGGTGTAGCTCGGGTCGGTCGGCGTGATGCCCACGGTGTCGCTGGTGGTCACCACGAGGTAGCCGCCCGCCGCGAGGCTGCCGAGGAGCGGCACCCGCCGGTACTCGCGGCTGTTCGAGCCGTTGTAGAAGACCACGGCCAGCGTCGACAGATCGATCGCGGCCGTCGTCGGGTTGTAGAGCTCGACGAACTCCTTGTCGTCGGCGCCCATGTCGTCGTAGTCGATCTCGTTGATCACGATGTGCGGCGCGAAGGCGGCGCAGGTGAGCGGGCAGACCTCGTTGATCTGTCCGGGCGTGCCGTACCGGGCGGGGGTGAAGCTCCCGTAGGGGCTCGCCGTGGAGGTCACGCACCAGTTGGCGAGGTCGTCGTTGGCCATCGCGGGGTCGAACGCCTCGAGGTCCAGGCGGTCGAGCTGCATGGTCGCGTCGACCATCGCGTCCGTGAAGCCGGCGCTCGAGTAGTCGACCGTGTCCACGGTGTCGGTGCAGGTCGCGCCCGAGCAGCCGCACGCGAGGGTCACGACGTCCATCGCGTCGAGGGCCAGGCTCCCGACCGGCGCGTCCGGCGCGACCCCGCTGGTGGCGAGCGGGCCCGCGATCACGACGTGGTCCATCGGCCCGACGAACACGGCGCCGATGGACACCGCGCTCGCGTCACCGACCCCGCTCGCGTCCGCGAGCCGGCAGCCGTCGAGCGAGAACGCGTGGTCCGCGTCGGGGTTGTAGATCTCGATGAGCTCCTTGCCGGCGTCGCCGCCGGTGAACGAGAACCCGAGCTCGGTGATCACGAGGTCTCCGGTCGTCGGGGCCTGGCAGCTCGAGAGCGTGAAGTCGGCGATGTCCCACGCGGAGGGCTGCGCGGTGGCCGCGAAGCGCCAGAGCGGGGTCGGGCCGATCTCGACCGTGCAGCCCACGCCGAGCGACGTCACCTCGCGCACCGCGTCGGGCAGCCGGAAGACGAGCTCCGAGGCCGGCGTCGGCACGCCCGCGGTGGTCAGCTCACCCCCGCTGTGGTTCGAGCCGGCGAAGCTGAAGTCGCCCACCACGTCCGCGGTCAGCGTGATCAGCTCGTAGGCGTAGTCGTCGACGTCGGTCACGAGGTCGACCGACGAGACGTCCTGCGCGAGGAAGCGCACGTCGTGCCCGCTGCTGTCGACGTTCCACATGTCGATCATGTCGACGTACTCGATGGCGCCCGCGGCCTCGGCGCGGCTCACGGCGCGGAAGTCCACGACCTGACCCACCTCGGGGGTCGGGGTCAGAGCCGCGAGCGAGGTCTGCACGAAGAGCGCGGGGCCGGCCATCTCGGCCTGCACGAAGAAGCCCTCGTCGTCCGCCTCGCTGCCGAACGAAGGCTTGACGTAGGTCACGACGGCGTCGTCGATCGGGAGCATGATCGTGCCGACCGCGGCTTCGCGCACGGCCAGGATCTGCGCCGAGGTCGCCGCGCCCCCGCCGGGCGGTCCGGCGTCGGTCATGCCCGCGTCGTCGGGGCCCGCGTCCCCTACGGCGCCGTCCATGTCGCCCGCGTCGCCGGGGCCGCCGTCCATGTCGACGCCGCCGTCGTCGGGGCCGCCGTCCGGGTCGATGCCGCCGTCGTCGCCGGTGTCCGCATCCATGGGCGGCTCCGCGTCGGCGCTCACCTGCGCGTCCGTGCCCGCGTCCTCCGGGTCGTCGCCGCCGTCGCACGCGATCAGCAGGCCGGACAGCGCCGCCCCGATAGCCCAAGCTCTCCAGCTCTTCATGTCGTTCTTCCTCCGTCGCTCGGATCGAGTCGTGGCGGAGATAGGCACGCGGGGCGCGATGCGAAGGTGCTTTCCGGCGTGGACGGGCCATGCGCCACGCTCGGTGGACGCACGCACGATTGCGAGGCGCGAGTCCGTCTGATACGGCCCTGCGGATGTTCACCCGCCTCGCGACGATCGCGGCCGTGCTCCTGGTCGCCAGCGCCGGGCACGCCCAGAGCGTTCGGTCGATGCTCCCGCCTTCCCAGCAGGTCGAGCTCGACGGAGCCGAGCGCCAGGCCGCCCTGGCGGACGGCCTCTACATCGGCGGAGGCGTAGTGGGCGCGGCGGGGCTGGTCACCCTGCTCGGCGCGTCCATCGCGCTGGGCGTCTGCGCGGGGCGGTGCTCGCCGGGTGAATTCACGGGGGCCGAGATCGCCCTCGGAGTCGCCGCGGGGCTGGCCGGGGTCGGGTTGATCACGTTGCTGGTCGCGACCTTCGTGGACCAGGACGCGGAGCGCTGGCGGCGCAGGGCGCTGAGCATGGACATCGGGATGGGCCTGACACCCGGCCGCGATGGCGCGACGGTGTGGTGGGTGGGGAGCTTCTGAAGCTCCCCGGCCTCGCGCCGCGACGCAGATCCGCTCCCTTTTCGAGAACTCCGACCGCTGCATCGCGGGCAGGGGCAAGGGCACGGGCAAGGGGCAGGCGGGCTGACGAACGCGAGCGTTCTTCAGCCGCCTGCTACGCGTGCGCGGGTTGACCCAGCGGGGCGCTGGACGGCGCGCTCTGGCGCCGGATGGCGTAGACGAGCAGGGCGAGCGAGCCGGTGAACGGCACCGCGATCACGTACGGCAGGGGGTTGAGGCCGCGCTTCTTCGCGTCGCGCCAGACCCACAGGCAGCCGAAGAACGCGCAGATGCAGAGGTCGAGGGTGATCTGGCCCGCCCACCAGCTGCTCGTCACGGCTTCGACGAGGCCGAGCGCGCCCTCTTGGTAAATCGTGTAGCCGGTGAAGGCGGCGAAATCGAGGAAGAGGAGGCCGATACCCATCTGCTTGAAGTTCATGACGTTCTCCTTGTTCGAGTCGACCTCCCCCACAGCAGCCGTCGTGCCAGCGCGGCCGCGCGGCGCGCGAGCCGGGCGCCGTTGCACGCGCGCCACGTTCACCGCCGGGGCCAGCGTTGCGGCGCTGCAACGCTCGGTCGCCGTGGGGCCGCTCGGTCGCGTGGCACGCCGGCTGCTGGCTATGATCGCGGGATGCGCTCTGAATGGATCGGCGTCGCGGTCGCGGGAGGGTTGGCGGCCTTCGACCTCGCGCTCTTCGCGTGGGTCGGCCTCGACGTCGCCGGGCTCGCGACCACGCTCGCGGGGGTGATGACGCTCGGGAGCTTCGTCGTGGGCTACGCGGCGCTCGGCTACGTCGGC
>SHBB01000652.1 GCA_004213565.1 Sandaracinaceae bacterium | reverse complement strand
GCAACGACGACGCGAACACCGTCCGGATCGAAGGGAACCTCTTCTACAACTCGTCCAGCCAGCTCGCCCACATCGCCGATGGCCCCGACCTCGTCGTGGAGCGCAACGTCTTCTTCCAGAACCTCGGCGCTGCGGGTCGCGCGACCGACACGAGCGACTCGATGGTGCTCTCGGAGGACAACGGGTTCGGCGCGATGCAGCACACGATCCGCGGGAACGTCTTCATGCACTGGGAGGGACGGCCGACGGGCAGCTTCATCGAGGTGCGCCGCCCGACCGGGGTCACGGTCGAGAACAACCTCGTGCTCGGGACCTCCCCGGTTCCGATGCGTGCTCCCTTCAGCGTCCGCGGCGCGTCGGACGTCGTGTTCCGGAACAACACACTCGTCGGGGAATTCCCAGGCGAGGCGTTCGGGTTCTACGTCGACGACGCGGGGCGCGGGCTGGGGGGCGACGGGCTGTCCTTCTTCAACAACATCTGGTCGAGCCCGGGCGGCGCGATGACGCGCCTCGGCGTGATCGCGCCCGAGCACGTCTCGTCCCCCAGGATCGGCTCGAACCTCTACTACAACGGCGGCGTGACGGTCCCGGAGGACCCCGCGCAGGCGCTGAACCCGAGCGACGACGCGTCGGCCGTGCTCGCCGACCCGATGCTCGGCGCGGTGAGCTCCAGCCCCTTGCCGACGTGGGATGGGACGCGCTTCGCCGACGGCTCGACGACCATCTGCGAGGTCTTCGAGGGCGCGGTGCGCCGGTCCGGGCTCCCCGCGGCCGACGGCCCGGCGGTCGGCGCGGCGGACCCGAGCGAGTCCCTGCCCGACGACGTGCTCGGGCGCGCTCGGAGCACCGACACGATCGGCGCCGCGGAGCCCTGAGCTCAGAAGCGGAGGCGGATCGAGCGGATGTGGAGATCGGCGCCGTGGGCGAAGTTCGAGCCGATGCGGAGCCACGTCAGCGCCTGCTCCGCCGCCAGATCTTCGGGCGTGTGGGGTAGGAATACGCCTTCTTCCACCTTGTCGATCAGCGATCGCAGCGGGATCTCGTACACGTGCTCGACCCCGTCTCCGCGCATGCGCAGGCCGCCGCGCCCGAACTCCTCCCAATCGCGCGCGACCTCGTCGGTGAGCCGCGTCTCGAACTCGACGTAGTCCAGGTCGAGATCGCTCGTCATCGTGGCCATGATCTCGTAGTAGGCCGTCTCGAAGCGCCCGGGGCGGAGCGGCCTCGGCGAGACGGGGACGTCGAGTCCCTGCCAGCGGAAGCTGATCCAGCACGCCGACTCGGGCTCCGGGTGGATGTCCGGCTCGCACAACCAGGCGTCGATATCGTCTCCCGGCCACGACTCCGGGCACGGCTCCTCGTCGGTCTTGCAACGCCCGCGCAGATCCGGACGCGGGGGACAGGCCACCTGATGGCGATAGCCGAGCCCGTCGACGTGGGGATTGCAGCTAGCGTCGGGATAGGTGGCTCCGAACGAAGGCGGCGTCACCTCATCGAACACGGTGATGAGATCGCGCGGCATCGGTTGGGTCCGCGCGAAAGCGACGTTGCTCACGCTCGTGAGGGGCCGATCGCCCGCGAGGCTCCGATCCCGGCTGACGAGCACGGCCGCATGACGCGTGTCGGGCTCGAGCCCGAGCGTGGCCACCTCGCGCACGTTGTGCGCGTCCATCGTGTTGCCCAGCAGCTTGTCGAAGGCGAGCTCTCGATACTCTGCGGGGCCGATCACGCGAACCCCCGAGGCGGGGTCGCAGTCCTGCCCCAACGCTCTTCGGCACGCGCAGCGCTCGACCGCGAAGGCGTTCTCCTCGGCCGTACCCACGATGATCTCGACCGCCTCGAGGGGACTGGGGTCCGTGTCGTCCAACCGGTTCCAGGTCCAGTGCACCACGTGAGGCGTCGTCCACTCCGCCTCCAGGTCGCCCACCTGGTAGAGCCCGCCCCCGCCGCAGCTACCCTCGGGCTGGCAGGTCCCGGCCACGCAGAGGTAGCCCTCGCGCTCGCAGGGGCAGAGCTTTCCCACCAGGGACACGTCGTCCACCGCGCACGACGATGAGAAGAGGCTCGTCGCCAGGACCAGCGACGCCAAGAGCTCGCGATTCACGCCGCGTAGCCTACCTCCGGATCGGTCGAATGTCGTCGCCGGCCTCGATCCCCACGCGCCAGGGCGTCACGCGCCGCGGAGCGCCACCTCGGCGTCCTCCACCATCAACGCGAGGAGCGAGCGTGGTCCGATCACGTAGCTCGCGGTCTCGACAATGGGCGCCTCGGCGAGCGGCGAGATCTCGTCGGGCGGCGCGCGCTGCGTGTCCACGACCCGGCGCCACGGGCCCGAGCCGTTGGGAGGCGGCGGGAGCTCGAGCTCCAGCGGCTCTCTCCACGCGTTCAGCGCGAAGTACATGTGAAGGCTGCCCGAGAGGTTCGAGGCGGTCAGGGCGAGGCTGTGCGAGGCGTGGCCGAGGTCGGGCTGCCCGGGTCGCACTCCGTGCAGCCGCACCCGCGCCCCCTCGCGCATCTCGGCGAGGGTCATGCGGCCGCCCTCTCGCACGTGGTCGCGGAGCCAGCGCAAGCGGATGAGCTCGCGGACGAAGCGGTGGACGTCCGCGTGCCGCTCGAGCAGACGCCAGTCCAGCCAGGAGACCTCGTTGTCCTGACAGTAGGCGTTGTTGTTCCCGCCCTGACTCCGGCGCATCTCGTCGCCCATCCCGATCATGGGGGCGCCGAGCGACAGGAGCGTGATCGCGAGCATGTTCTTGATCTGGCGATTGCGGAGCGCCTCGATCTCGGGGTCGTCGGTCGGACCCTCGACGCCGTGGTTCCAGCTCAGGTTGTGGTTCTCTCCGTCGCGGTTGCCCTCCAGGTTGGCCTCGTTGTGCTTGCGCTCGTAGGAGACGAGGTCGGCGAGCGTGAAGCCATCGTGCGCGGTCACGAAGTTGATGCTCTGCTCCGGCTGGCGGGGGTGACTCCCGTAGAGGTCGGGGCTGCCCAGGAGGCGGTCGGCGATCCGCGGCACCAGCCCCTCGTCCCCCCGGACGAACGCGCGGACGTCGTCGCGAAATTTCCCGTTCCACTCCTTCCAGAAGTCGCCGACGAACGAGCCCACCTGATAGAGCCCCGCCGCGTCCCAGGCCTCGGCGATGAGCTTGGTCCCACAGAGCACGGGGTCGGTGTCGATGTCCCAGAGGAGCGGCGGCTCGGGCTGCGGCTGCCCCTGCTCGTCGCGCGACAGGATGGCCGCGAGATCGAACCGGAACCCGTCCACGTGCATCTCCCGCACCCAGTAGCGCAGGCTGTCCATGATCAGGCGGCGCACCACCGAGCGGTTCGCGTTGAGGGTGTTGCCCGTGCCCGAGTAGTTGGCGTAGGTCGCGCCGCCGTCCGTCGACGCGTAGTAGGTCGTGTTCGCGAAGCCCCTGAGGCTCTGGGTGGGTCCGCGGTGATCCCCCTCCGCGGTGTGGTTGTAGACGACGTCGAGGATCACCTCGAGGCCCGCGCGGTGCGCGGCCTTGATCAGGTCGCGCAGCTCGTCGAGCGGACCGAGGAGATCGCGGCGCGAGCTGTACTGGACGTGGGGCGCGAAGAACGAGACGGGTGAGTATCCCCAGTAGTTCGTGAGCCCCTCGGGCGCGTCCTCTGGGTCGTACTGGAAGACGGGCAGCAGCTCGATCGCCGTGACGCCCAGCTCCACCAGGTGAGGGAGCTTCTCGATCAACCCGGCGTAGGTCCCGCGCCTCGCCTCGCTCACGCCCGAGCTCGGGTGACGGGTGAAGCCGCGCACGTGCAGCTCGTAGATCACCGTCTGCGAGAACGGGCGGTGCAGCGGCAGGTCTCCCTCCCAGTCGTAGAGCGAGACGTCGGCCACCACGCTCTTCATCGCGTGCGCGTCGTTGCGCCCGGGTCGGCACGCGGCGCCCCGGTCGTACGCCGCAGGCACGGCGACGGCGCGGCCATAGGGGTCGAGCAGCACCTTGTCCGGGTCGAAGCGCATGCCGCGCTCGGGCGCCCAGGGGCCGCGCACGCGGTAGCCGTAGATCTGGCCCGGCCCCACGTCCGGCACGAACGCGTGCCAGTAGTGGTTCGTCCGGTGGGCTCCGGGGTCGAGGCCGATCACCCGCGCCGGCGAGGCGTCGTCGGCGTGGTCGTAGAGCAGGAGATCCACGCCGGTCCCGTGCTTCGAGAAGACGACGAAGTTCACGCCGTCGGCCTCGACGCTCGCTCCGATCGGGTGCGGGCGCCCCGGTGAGACCTCCCGCGTGGTGCCCCGAGTCACGGGCGGATCCTACCAGCCGGAGCCAGGCGCGGACGATGGGGCCTGGCGAGCGGCCTCGACGCGCTCCTGCAGATCCATGGTCTTTTTCTCGGGGGTGTGCCTAGACTCGCGCCTCATTCGGGGGGGAAACGGGGCCTGAGGCCTTCGTCGCACTTCCGATCGACCCGATTGGGCCGCGCGCTCGTATGTCGAGCGTCCGGACCGATTCGGGCAAGAACGAACTTGGAGAAGAGATGAGACACACCAAGAGAGTGCTCATCGGTGCAGCGACGCTCGGCCTTCTGGGCAGCGTCGCATGGCTTGGGACCACCACGCCGGAACGCGCCGAGGCAGCCGATCACAATGACCCGCCGGACCGCGTCGTCGATGGCGACCGCGCCGCCGACATCGCGGACCTCTACGCCTGGACCAACGAGTCGGGCAAGACCGTCCTGGTGCTGACCTACGCCGGCCCCGTGGATCCGGTCGCGGGACAGACCGCGACGTACGACCCGGACGTGCTCTACGGCATCCACATCGACAACGACGGCGACAACCTCGCCGACCACGACCTCTACGTGCGCTTCGCGCAGAACGCCTCGGGCAACTGGGGCATGCAGGTCGAGGGCATCCCCGGCGGTGACCCGGGCACACAGGCCGGCCCCGTCGCGGTCCAGAACGGCATCGACGGCGTGACCGACGGCTTCTTCTGGGCGGGCCTCCGCGAGGATCCCTTCTTCTTCGACCTCACCGGGTTCCAGGAGACGCTCTCCACGGGCACCGTGAGCTTCGTCAACGATCGTGACTTCTTCGCCCAGAAGAACATCAGCGCGATCGTGATCGAGCTCGAGACCGAAGACCTCGGCGGCACCGCCCTCGAGGTCTGGGCCACCACCTCGCGGATCGGAGCATGATCATGCGCAGCAACAGCAAGCTCTGGCTCGGCATCGCGCTCGCGCTCTCCGTCACCGCGGTCGGCTGCGACGACGGCGAGATGCCGGCGGACTCCGGCATGGACGACCCCGACACCGGCATGGACGTGCCGGACGCCCCCATGGGTGACACCCCGACCTGTGAAGCGTACTGCGACACGGTCGGCATGACCTGCACCGGCGACAACGCCCTCTACGCCGATCGCGACGAGTGCCTCGACGTGTGCACCAGCGCCGGCTGGGAGGCCGGTGACCCGGTCCGCGCCAGCGGCCCCGCCGACGGAAACTCCATCGGCTGCCGCACCTATCACGGCGGCGCCCCGGCCGGTGAGGATCCGGTCATGCACTGCCCGCACGCGGGTGAGACCGGCGCCAACGTCTGCGGCACGTGGTGCGAGAACTACTGCGGCACGGTCATGAGCGTTTGCACCGGCGACAACGCGCAGTACGCCAGCATGGGCGACTGCATGACCGCATGCGGCGCGCTCGACACGAGCGGCACCATCGGGGACGTCGACGGCGACACCGTTCAGTGCCGCCTCTACCACCTCGGGGTCGCCATCCGCAGCGACGAC